>JBNGCR010000118.1:1360-9864 GCA_050045915.1 Limnospira sp. | reverse complement strand
TGTCGGCTCAAGGATACGATCAGTATGGAAATTCAATTACAGTTGACAATATAGAATGGTCTAGTTCATCGGGTCGCATTGTCAACAATCAATTTGAAGCAGGAGATCGGCCTAAAAAGGTTGTGATCACGGCACGATCTGGGAGTATTACTGCTAGAATTTCACGACAAGTGACTGAACGACCCAGGTTAGCAAAAGTGGCGATCGCCAAACCAAAATCAACAGAAATCAATTCAGGAGAAAGCTATACCTTTCAAGCCTACGGTTTAGATCAGTATGGCAAGCCATATGAACTGAACAAACTCCGCTGGTCAATCAAAGTTAATTCTTATCTCGGTTCGATCGATCAGAATGGTCGCTTCAAAGCAAATAGTCAAAGTTTTGGGACCTGTACGATTCAAGCTCAAGTTGACCAGTTTGTTGCGACGCAAGAAATTGTTATTCCTCGAAAAGTAACTGAGATAAAAATTTTCCCGGCTTCCACTCAGCTAAAACCGGAAGAGTATGAGTGTTTTAGCGTTGAAGGTTACGATCAAAGTGGTCTATCTTTTGAATTAAGTGATGTGTCATGGCGTTGCGATCGCGGCGGGAAGATTAACCAGCAAGGTGTCTTTCGGGCGGGTTATGATGCGCGTTATGTAAAGGTAGAAGCAACGTTTGGGGAGTTGACTGATGCCATTGAAGTTGAATTATTACCTGTTTTACGGCGTTTAGAATTAAAACCTTCTTCTGTTACCTTGCCACCAGGCGAAAAACAACAATTTGAAGTCATAGGGAGCGACCAGTTTGGTGAGCGAATTGATCCGGGTTCTCTGGTTTGGAAGGCCACAGGTGGGAGGATTACTCAATCGGGTTCTTATCAAGCCGACTCGAAGGCTCAAGGTGAGTATTGGGTGGAGGTTGCATCGATAACTGCACCCAAGTGGACAAGAACACCAAGACACATTTTTCTCGGGGTTTCAATCATCAGCAAAATTGCTTCTTTTGTTTTGCAAATTTTGGATAGTGAGATCAAGGTAATCCTTGGCAATCAGGATACTGAAAAGATGTTGATACCTGTCGATCAAGATGCCCGGGCGAAAACATCTGATTTGGCAAATACAGAGCAGAATAATTCTTCGGATATTATTAAACAAATTATTCGTGACTATCAAGGTTTGTTTTACAAGCAGTTGGCGCGATTATTTTCCACGGTGGGGCGTTTTTGTGAGGGGGAAGCTAATGCCAAGGTCAACTCTAAAGCGGTTGTTATCATTCAGCCCGTGTTGCCTGAACGCAAAATCAAACCAAAAGGTCCCTCAAAGCCTCGTTCAACGAAGACAGATTTATACACTCCTAGAAAGTTTGTATATTACAGATATCGTTCAACAAGATTGGAGTGCAGATTTGATTACGTCAAAATTGGGTTGGCGTCTCCAGAACGCATCCGACAATGGGGAGAACGTACCTTACCTAATGGTCAAGTGGTAGGGGAAGTTACTAGACCCGAAACGATTAATTACCGGACTTTAAAACCGGAAATGGATGGGTTGTTCTGTGAGCGTATTTTTGGACCGGCTAAGGACTGGGAATGTCACTGTGGTAAATATAAACGAGTCCGACATCGGGGGATTGTCTGCGAACGTTGCGGGGTAGAAGTTACAGAATCCCGCGTCCGTCGTCACCGGATGGGGTACATCAAACTGGCGGCGCCCGTTACCCACGTCTGGTATTTGAAGGGGATTCCCAGCTACATGGCGATTTTGCTGGATATGCCCCTGCGGGACGTGGAGCAGGTGGTTTATTTTAACGCCTACGTCGTGTTGAATCCCGGCAACGCCGACAATCTGTCCTACAAACAGCTACTGATGGAAGAGCAGTGGCTGGAAATCGAAGAGCAGATGTACAGCGAAGAGGCGGAACTCGTCGGCGTGGAAGTGGGCATCGGGGCTGAGGCGGTTCGGCGCTTACTCGAAGAAGTGAATTTAGAAGAAGAAGCCGAAAAACTGCGGGAAGAAATCACCGAAGCTAAAGGTCAAAAACGCGCCAATTTAATTAAACGGCTGCGGGTGATTGATAACTTTATTGCCACCGGTTCTCTACCCGAATGGATGGTCCTCAACGTCATCCCCGTCATCCCCCCGGATTTGCGCCCGATGGTTCAGTTAGATGGGGGTCGCTTTGCTACTAGCGACTTAAATGATCTCTATCGACGGGTGATTAACCGTAATAATCGCCTAGCTAGGTTACAGGAGATTTTGGCGCCGGAAATTATTATTCGCAATGAAAAGCGAATGCTACAAGAGGCGGTGGATGCCCTCATTGATAATGGTCGCCACGGTCGGATTGTGGTGGGGGCTAATAACCGACCTTTGAAATCTATCTCGGATATTATTGAGGGTAAACAAGGTCGCTTCCGTCAAAACTTGTTGGGAAAACGGGTTGATTATTCTGGGCGTTCTGTGATTGTGGTGGGTCCGAAATTGAAAATGCACCAGTGCGGGTTGCCGAGGGAGATGGCGATCGAACTTTTCCAGCCTTTCGTCATCCACCGCCTGATCCGCCAGGGGTTGGTCAATAATATTAAGGCGGCGAAAAAGTTGATTAAACGTGGCGATCCGAGTGTTTGGGATGTGTTAGAAGAGGTGATTTCTGGATACCCCGTTATGCTTAACCGTGCGCCAACTCTCCACCGCCTGGGAATTCAGGCTTTTGAACCGATCCTGGTGGAAGGAAGGGCGATTCAATTGCATCCCCTGGTCTGTCCCGCTTTTAACGCTGACTTTGATGGCGACCAAATGGCTGTTCACGTTCCTTTGTCTATGGAGGCTCAAGCCGAGGCGCGGCTGTTGATGCTGGCGTCCAACAACATCCTATCCCCGGCGACGGGCCAACCGATCGCCACGCCGAGTCAGGATATGGTTTTGGGGTGCTATTACCTGACGGCGGAAAACCCGAAGGCGACCCGGGGGGCCGATCGCTACTTCAGCGACTTGGAGGATGCCATCACCGCCTACACCCAAGGTGTGGTGGATTTGCACGCCTCGGTTTGGGTGCGGTTCGAGGGCGAAGTAATTGCGGAGGAACCCGAACAATTACAAGAGGAAGAAACCGCCGCGGATGGGAGCGTCACCCAAGTCTATATCGGTCAAAAAACGGGAAAATTGCTGCGCCGTTGCCGGGTCGATAAAGATGGACATCTCATTTCCCAGTATATCCGGACGACTCCGGGCCGGATTATCTTCAACAAAACGGTGCTAGATGCTCTGGACTAACGGTAATTGATAATTGATAATTGATAATTGATAATTATTAATATCAAATCCGGTTACTCAGCCGCACCAACTCCCCAATCATCGACCGATGATTCGATCGGGTAGGGGCCCCTGGCTTGCGTCCTCCGGAATTGATTCCCAAGCGGTTTCGATATCCAACCCGTTTTTTTCCGGGCATTCAACCGGATTTGATATAATTACCGCTTTCCTTCGCCATTTCTAATATGCGGTTATTCATTCATCGTCTTATACGTCGATACCGCCGAAGGCGAACTGCGGTTCAAGTATCGGAAAATCCAATACTTGAAAACGGCATCCAAGATAACCGGAAATGTGGCGATAAACAGAAAATTGAAATCTCGATTTTCCGGAAGTCCGAAATGTCGGGCGATACTTTCCAGGATGACTTCCCACCCGTGGGGGGAGTGGAATCCCACGAACATATCCGTCAGCAAAATGATGATAAACGCCTTGGCACTGTCGCTGAGTCCGTAGATCAGATCCCCCATAAACGACTTTAAAACGGCGACTTCCCGCTTGTTGGTGTAAATGATCAAACCGAAGGTTAACGTCGCGAGAATGTCCGCAAACACATTTTGAATGGCATCGGAACCCATCGAACGATATTCCTCGGCGAGTTCCGCCGCCCTTGACCTCGTCCGTTCCTCCAACTCCTCTTCACTCAACTCCGGAATCAAGCCGATCAGACTCTCAAATTTGAGCCGTTCCTCATACCTTTGCAGCTCCACAAATGCCTCTTCTTCCATGTCAGTATTCATAAATATCGGCGTACTTTCATCAACCAAAAAATGGTTGACTGCCGGCCCAACAATAAAGTTTTTCGCCAACTGCTGCGTCAATAGCGGAACGAGAATTAGCAATAATATAAATCGAATTGAAATGATAGTTTTGACTTTCGATTTTCGATAATTTTTTAAGACTTCATCCTCCGATTCTGGGTTGAGTTCCCGTTTGATCCGGGTCATCGTCCTCAATAAAGAACGGGGCAGAAAACTGGTTTCGGAGGTGTCGGATTTCAGTTCTTCCTGGATGTTGTTGCTGGGCGTTTCGGGGGAAATAGGCCTGTCCGAACTGATGATGGATTGATTTTTTTTGTTCGGCACGAGAAATCGATTTTCTTTTTGTTTCGGGACGAGGGAAACGGTTTCCGGATCGTCCACCCGCACCAATGATTTGGACTCGGCGGGAGATTTTAATTTGGGTTTTTGTTTTTGATAGCGATCGGTAACGGAATCAATAAAGTCGAGTTTTTCACAAATAATTGCGACCTGTTCGGACGGGTCTTCGCCACCAAAAAAATCGTCGGAGGATCGCCACTTTCCATTCGGTTCCGTCGCGTCGATCTGTTCCGAAATGCCGAGGATAGAACGGCTGGTATTGAACTCAGCCAAGCGCATTTGAATAATCTTTAAATATTTATTAAGCTCCGACTGAAAATAAGACCGGACGCGATCGCCGTAGTCGCCGGACTCGGCTGAAATCACCTCACCATTAAAATGTTCATCTTCGATGGCTCGAATTCTCAAGGCCGCGTCATAAGCTTGGTCTAACGCCCGGTCGGGAGTATCGCGGAACCAGCGATTGGCACGGTCGAGAAATCGTTTAAACTGAGTCCAAGTGGAAGTAGGCATGGGTCAATCCATAAAAACCAATTTTTGTGAGATTTAGAGAAAGTGCTAATGTACGGGGTATCTTAGCAAATTTATTGACTTGACTGTGGTTTCTGCATCCCTGTGGATTACCGGAGGCTCGCGCAGCGGCAAAACGGCCCGTCTGGTCGAACAATTTTGCCTTTGGAGTCGATCCGCGACAGCGCACCTATCGCACCTGTCCGAGACGCAAACGACCGCCCCCCCCGAGTCCGCCGAATCGTTCAATTCGGCCAACCCGTTAAAAACTCAACCCACCGTTCCGGTGACATTGATTCTCGCCGCCAACGGGGCCAACAAGCGCGATCTCGTCGATCGCCTCACGGAAGCGAGTCGGGGACAATATCCCTTTGACGCCACCACCCCCCTCGGCTTTTTTCAGGCCGAAACCATCCTCTTCTGGCCCCTACTGATCGAACGCCTGGATCTGAGGGCGAAATTTCCCGTCCGGTTGCGTCCGGAACTCGAACAGGAACTCGCCACCGAGCTTTGGAGTCCTGAACTAGAAACCGGAAAACTCGCGGTCCCGGGAGGCAACCCGGTTCGACCCGGATCACCGGAAGAAAATCGCATCGTGCGTCAGACCCTCGACCTGTTGCAATTGGCAGCGCTCAGTGGCACGCCGATCGAAGATCTCCCCTCGATTTTAGAACAGGGTTCGGCCTTTGCGGACATTCCCCGAGCCGCGGGCGAGTGCCTGACCGAAGTGTTGCTGCGTTGGCAAGATTGGTGTCAACAGCGCGGATTGCTCACCTATGGAATTATCGCCGATTTGTACCGGTGCCATTTGTTGAGCCATCCCACCTACCAGCGACACCTCCTCGATCGCTATCAATTTGTCCTAGCAGATGATGTGGACGAGTATCCCGCCATCGCCCGCCACCTGTTCGAGTTTCTGCTGGATCGCGACGTCGTGGGGGCATTCACATACAATCCCTGGGGGGGAGTGCGGTTAGGTTTGGGGGCAGACCCCGAATATTTGGCGGGATTGGAATCCCGATGCCAATCGGAAGAACGGCCCCAGAAAAGCGGTTTAGCCGCCTCCCTCGGTTCCCCCTGGCTCGGGTGGCTGGCCGAAACGGAGGCCGGGTTTCCCGACCTGCCCCCGCCGACATCGACCGTCCGAGCCATCCAAACCCTCTCCCGGGCCGAACTCCTGCGTCGGACGGCGACCACCATCGTCGAAGCGGTCAAAAATCGGGAGGTCGAGCCCCAGGAGATCGCAATTATCGCCCCCGGACTCGATCCGATCGCCCGCTATACCCTGCGGGAAATCCTCCGTTACGAGGGCATCGCCGTGGAGGGCATCGCCGAACAGCGGCCCCTGATCGGGTCCCCCTTCGTGCGATCGCTCTGGGTTCTGATGGCCCTCGTCTATCCCGGATTGGGTCGCTTGTTGGACCGGGACGCGATCGCCGAGATGCTGGCGGTTCTCAGCCATTCTCCCCAGGGAATGACACCCCCCGCCGACCCCTCCGATCCGGACTCTCCCATTCCCCCTCCCCGCACCCGTTCCGCCATCGATCCGGTGCGGGCTGGCTTGTTGGCCGACCACTGCTTCGCCCCCGACCCCGAAAACCCACAATTGCTCCCCGTCAGTGCCTTTCCCCGCTGGGACCGCCTGGGCTACCGGGCTGCCGACGCCTACGACCGCATCCGTCGCTGGGTGGCGAACCAGCAAGAACAGTACCGTCAAAACCTGCTTCCGAGTCCGGTGTCCCTGTTGGATCGGGCCATCCAGCAGTTTTTCATCCCCAGACTTCCCCTGCCCTCCGACCAACTGTCGGCGTTGCGGGAATTGATGGAGACGGCGATCCACTTCTGGGACGTGCGCGGCAGGTTGGAACCCCAACCGCCGGGGGATTCCCAGCCGATCGCGGCCCGACGCTTCATCCAATTGTTGCGGCGGGGTGTCGTGGCAGCCAATCCCTACCCCGTCAAGGCGATAGGTGCGCTGTCGCGGAGCGCCTCCCCGACCCCCGCCGTCACCCTGGCGACCATCTTTCAGTACCGGGCCAGCCACAAATCCCACCGCTGGCAATTGTGGCTGGACGTGGGGTCGCCATTGTGGTTGGAAGGGGGGGCGAGTACGCTGTGGGGGGCACCACTGTTTCTGAACGCCGTTCGAGGGCGGGGGCGGCCCTGGACTCTCGATGATGCGATGGAGGCCGACCGCCGGCGACTTCACCGGATTCTGCTAGATTTGTTGAGTCGGACTGGCGATCGCCTGTACCTGTGTCACAGCGAATTGGCCGTCAGCGGCCAGGAACAACTCGGCCCCCTGTTGCCCCTCGTCCACGCCGCTTTACCTCACCTCGAATCCGCCAATTTTTGATGGAGTTGAGGATGATTCCATTCGATCCCGTTTTCGTTTTGAATGACCTTGATTTCAAGCTCGAACGAACGGGGTAGCATAGATAGCGGTTTACCCGACGGAACCGGCGATCGGTTTCTTCGGGGCGGGTGAGTTAAAGTTCGACCCGATCGCGCCCGACAATTGCCCGGGCAGCATGGGTGCAACTGCGGCGGTTTTTTGTTTCAAAATTATTGTCAAAAAACATGAAATTTTTTGCCGAACTATCTCCGAAAAAATTATTCGATATCTTCTCATTTTGGCGGAGCAATCGCACCTCATCTCGACCGTGGAAACGCCGTTATTTTGTCCGCCGATTCCGTCGGAGCCGTGGATTGACAGAGTTGCCCGGACTCGCGGGATGCCGGTCTGTTCCCTTGACTGATCGATACACGATAGCTCTCGATGGTCAACGTGCAACCGGATGAGCGGAGTCAACGATTTGGGTTTCATTCCATCGGGGGAGGCCTTCGATTGGAAATGTTTTGCCATAATAAAATTGCAGGTGTAACAATGATATGGAATACTCCGGCATCAATTGATGGGTCGCGATCGCCGGCGATTGTGGCATGATATTTGCCCGCCCAGCCCGAGCGCGATCGCGTTTCGGCTTGCCCAGCTACCCAAGATTTCGGCCGTCTATTTGATGATTTGATTTGTTTTAAAACTTCTCTTAAACTTTTGTCGTCAACCGGCGATCGAGACGGGCTGACCCCCGAAAGTAATTTTTTGTCTGTCACTCGATTGATTAACACAAACCGATTAGGAGTCGCACCATGACCACCTCCGTAATTCCCACCACCCGAGCACAATTAGCCCTGCGAGTCTCACCGGGCGACCAAATCCAAACCGTCAACAGAGTTATTTTAATTTTTCCAGCCGAGCCCCTCCCCAACAAATTCGAGACTTTCCCCGACTCGCTCTCCAACCTGTTGCCGGCCTCCGACGGCATCGGCGACACCCTCCCCGGCGAAGGAGGCATCACGCTTTTCGTCCCCGACGAACCCGCCTTTGAAGCCACCATCGAAGACAGCGAAGAAACCGTGCTGGTGGTGAACTCAGGCGACGAAGGAGGAGGATTTCAAACCCTCCTAGGACAAGAATCGGGGACACTGCAAACCAATCCGGACGGCTCCTTCACATTTGTCCCCGAAGACGATGGCACCGACCCCGGCACCGACCCCGGCACCGACCCCGGCACCGACCCCGGCACCGACCCCGGCACCG
>JBNGCR010000118.1:0-1260 GCA_050045915.1 Limnospira sp. | reverse complement strand
ACCCCGGTACGAACGCAGACAACCAACCCCCCATCGCCACCGATGATTTCGTCACCACCGACCAGGGACAGGACACCTTTTTCGACGTCCTCCTCAACGACACCGACGCGGACGGAGACAGCCTCAGCATCGAAAACTTCACCACCACCGCCAACGGCACCCTGATCTTCAACGGTGCCGGCATCTTCACCTATCAACCCGACGAAGACTTCTTCGGGACCGACGGCTTCAGCTACAGCGTCACCGACGGCACCGACACCGATTTAGCCCAAGTCGTGATCAACGTCCAACAGACCGACAGACCCACCATTATCGAAGGAATCGGCAAAGGAACCGACGCCGACGACTCCATCATCGGCTCCTCCGGCGATGACGTCATCAGCGGTTTGCAGGGCAACGACACCATCTTCGGCCTAGCCGGAAATGACCAACTCCAGGGCGACGAAGGCGACGACCTCCTTTTCGGCAACCCCGACAACGACACCCTCGACGGCGGACTCGGCAACGATACCGCCTACGGCGGCAAGCAAAATGATGTCCTGATCGGTTTTGACGGCAACGACGTCCTTTTCGGCAACCTCGGCCTCGACACCCTCATCGGGGGCATCGGCGCCGATTCCATGTACGGCGGACAAGGCAACGACTGCATCAGAGGCGGAGCCGATAACGACACAATTTTCGGCGATAAAGACAACGATATCCTCTGGGGCGACGAAGGCAATGATGTCGTTTACGGCGGCGCCGAAGGCGACCTGATCTTCGGCAACGACGGCGCCGACTCCCTGATGGGAAACCTCGACAACGATACCATCTTCGGCGGAACCGGAAACGATACCATTATGGGCGGCCAAGGTAACGATCAGATTTCCGGAGAAGTCGGCGACGACCTCCTCTCCGGGGATGTCGGAGCAGACACCCTCACCGGCGGCTCCGGTAGCGATACCTTCGTCGTCGCAGAAGGCAGCGGTGGAGGCAGCATCGAAGAATCTAATTTTGTCAACGACTTTACCCCAGGAGTCGATAAAATTGGTTTGACCGGAAACTTGACCTTCGAGCAACTCAGCATTACCCAAAGCGAAGAAAATGCCGGTGATACAATCATTCAAAACGGCAGTGCCGGAGAATTTCTCGCCGTCCTCGTCGGCATCGATAGCAATACTCTAGCTCAATCCGATTTCGTCCGCGTCGTTGGCTTTCCCACCCCTCCCACACCCACACCCACACCCACACCCACACCCACACCCACACCCACACCCACAC
>JBNGCR010000117.1:3791-16476 GCA_050045915.1 Limnospira sp. | reverse complement strand
AATGGGGAATGGGGAATGGGGAATGGGCAATAGGCAATAGGCAATAGGCAATAGGGAATGGGGAATAGAAATCAATATTGACTGAAGATCCACCATTATTCCCCTCAATAAGGGGGACTTTGATGGTATTCTCCCCCCTTTTTAAGGGGGGTTGGGGGGGATCTTCACGCCTATCCAATTGATAAAGAGCCACCATTATCCCCCTTGGTAAGGGGGGACTTTGAGTGGTGATAGTTTGATTGTATTATGTTTGTAGTATTTTGTCAACCCCGCTTGACAAGTTCGGCGACTTCCCCACACCCTACTCCCGGCCAGAAAGCATGACGATCGCGATCTGGGCGAGTTTTTGGGCGGCACCGGGTTCTCCGCGCACTTCTCGCAGGCGATCGCGCATTTTTTGCAGGGATTCGGGGTTTTCCAGGTATTCTAAGACGCGATCGCCCACCATTTCGGGTTTCAGTTTCCCCCGCAATTCCGGGACAATTTCTTCCCCTGCCCAGATATTCGGCCAAGCCAGCAATTTATGGCTGCAGTCCAGATACCACAAAGCGACGGCGTTGATGCCTTTGGCGAGGGTCGTCCCCACGCCGGGAAGGTTGGCCAGAAGGCCGGGAATCCCGTCCCAGGCCCGCATCGCGTCGAGTTGGTAACTGGGGAGTAGGACGATCATCGGCACGCCCAAAGCGCCCAATTCTGCGGTGTTTGCGCCGATGGTGGTGAGGGCGAAACGGCAGCGGGACAGGAGGTCGTGGGCGGGGGTTCGGGTATGGAGGGACACTTGCAGCCCGTCCTCGGTTTGTAGTACGGCGCGATCGCCCTCTTGGAGAAGGTTTGCGGAAATGCCACCGAAACGGTTAGCGAGGGGGTTGTGTCGCGGGTCGGCGAGTCGGGCGAGGGTGGCCAGATCGACGGTGGGGGCGACGGGGATGACGAAGCGGGTTTGGGGGCGACGGCGGTGGAGAGATCGGGCGATCGCCAACGTAAAAGGAACGCCCTGGACGAGTTTGGCCGCTTTCGATCCGGGCAGCAGGGCGATCAGTTCTTCCCCGGTCGTTTCGGGGATATTTGGGGAAATGTCGGCCATCAGATCGCCGATGACGGTACATTTGGCGGCGTATTTTTTGGGGACGCGGGCGGCGATCTCGGGTTTCATGACCCCGAATCGGTCGATCCACCGCCACCAGCGGACGTCCCATTCGCCGTAGACGAGGCTTTGATATCCCAGACGGCGGGCGACGATGGGGGTGAAGGCTTGGTCCCCGCCGAGAAAAATCACCAAACCGCGATCGCGCCAGTCCCAGTTTTGGGCGGTTTTCCCCCGCAGCAGAAAGGGCCAGAAGTGTTCGGGGCCCTGGACTCGCTCAATTCCGAGGTGCGATCGGGCGATGTCCACTTCCTGTCCGGTGGCGTTGGGACAGGGGGAGAGGATCAGGGAAATCCTGATATCGAGGTTGTCGGCGCGGTTTCGGCGGAGGGCGTCGAGGACGGGACGCACCCAGGTGGTCAGTTCTCCGGGGCCGTTGGAGAGGATGAGGATGTCGGCGGTTGCGGGCATTTTTTGGGGGTGGGGGATGGGTTGCGATCGATCAACTATAGATGGAATGTCGCACCGTCGCCAGTCGTCTGACCCGGTTTTCAACTATCTCGCATATTTTTAGAAATACAATTAGCCCGAAACATTTAAAGTCTCTCTTAATTTTTTTTGTCTGCAACCAAATTTTTAATAAAATTTCAAATTTAAGCTCCAACATAATCGTCGTTTTTGTGATAGCAGAGATTGCCTTGGGTCAGCCGTTCTAAAATCACGTCACAATTTTGGATTTCGATACCGATCCAGTGGCGTTTTTTGGCTTCACAGACTGCGTAGGTCGTCCCGCTGCCGCCGAACGGATCGAGAATGAGATCGCCGGGGATGCTGGAGAGTTCGATAACGCGATCGAGAATTTTAGTGGATAACTGATTGGTTTTGCGTTTTTTGCTTTTGAACTTCCAATGTCTGACCGGAGGAATGTCATTCCAAACGTCCGTCAAATTGACTCCCAAAGGATTCATGGCTTTTCGATGTCCGCCGTAATCTTTGATTTCGCCGCCGCAATGGCGACAGGTTTCGATGGGGGTTCTGATCTTGCGAAAGGTTTTGGGTTTTCCTTTGGTATAGTAAAGAAGGCTGTAATGGCTGGGATACAAGCGGTTTTTGATCGGCAAGCCGAATTTGATATCGATCGCGATCCAATGGCGGAACGACAAACCCCGTTCCACCAAGTGGCTTCCCAGTAAAATATTCCACTTGGGCAAGTTGTAAAGAAAAAAACTGCCCCCTTCTTTGAGGACGCGACAGCACTCATCGATCCAAGATTTACACCATTCGATATATCGACCTTCGCTCAAATCATCATCGTGTTTTTCTCCATATTGTTTGCCCAGGTTGAACGGTGGATCGGCAAACACGACATCGATAGAATGGTCGTTGATTTGGGGCAATATTTCCAAACAGTCTTCCTCGAATAAAACTCCACGTTTTGTTGTCAAGTATGGCTTTTGAGGACTGCCGATATAATTTTTATAGGGAAAATCGGGAGAGCGATCAAAATCCAAGGAGAGTTGATTTACCATTTTTTTTAACGGGAAAAATTTGAGCCTTAATCATAACAATTTTAGGAATATTTTGAGATCTCTGTTTTCAGTCTGCACCGATTCTTCCTCTTCATCCGTCCGGGATCTTGCCACGAGCGAGCGATCGGGTGGACGTGTCCCGATTAGTCCGGGGATGGGGGAAGACGAAAAGTTCGCCGGATGGAATGATTCCGGCGGGGTGAAAACTCTGGGAGGCGGTTGAGCAAGCCTCGGATCAATTGGCGGATTTCCTATTAGACCCTATAGGGTATTGACACTCATTTTAACTGCCGGTAAGATCCGGCTTAAATGGGTTCAAACTCATCCTTACTCACGCCACAAACCGGGCAAACCCAATCGTCGGGAATGTCTGCAAAGGGGGTTCCGGGTTTGATGCCGCCGTCTGGGTCGCCGACTTCCGGATCGTAAATATACCCGCAGGTTGTGCATTCATATTTCTGCATGAAAGTCTCCCATTGTGAGATGAATTACGGTTGACAGAGGAAACTTAGAGAGGTCGTACAAATTATATCAGAAAGCGGGATAGTCTGGCAATCTCAATTCGGTTAATTGTTGAAATGGGGGCGGGTCGAGCTCGGGAATATCGGCAGACCCGCCCCGAGGGTAGTATGAGTTTTGCGAAGGACGGGCGGTTTTAAGCGGGTTGCAGTTCTTCCACGGCTTCAACAGTCCAGTTGTGGGTGTTACATATCTCCTCTAGGGTTTCCATAAATTTCTGAATTCGGGCTTTTCCCGCACCGTAACCGAGTTTCAAAAAGCCCACATCTCCCCCGGCGGTAATGAGGTCGATTTCACAATAGTCGAATTGTGCATAATTCAAGATCATCGTCGTTGACAAATTAGCGGAAATGCGGGCGGAGAAAGACTCCTCGACGATGACGGTGATATTTCCAAACGTGCGGACAATCGGATTTGGAAACTGGTCGCAGAGTTCCTCGACCAACTGATTTAAATAAGAACCTCTGAGGATAATTTTTTGGACGTTCATGGAGTTTCCTCTCCGAATTAAAATGACGGTGTTTTCAGGGCAGAACAGGCGATCGCGACGGCCCGGTTTCGATCCCGCTCGACCGACGGCGATACCTGCCTGAATCTTAATCGTCAAAGCCGGATCTGGCAACCCGATCGCACCGTGTATTTTCCGATACAGAGAATCCCCCGATTTTCGGGTATCGTGGAGGTGACGGAACGGCACTCAGATGGCCTCCATTTCTAACACCCGGCATCACCCGCCACCGGAATGTCCAAGGTTTTGCCATTGCGGGAAATTCGCCATGTTCCCGATTTGATTTCGACGGATTCCATCACCACCCATATCGCGATCGCTAGGAGTCCGATGTATCATTCAAGACTCGGTAAAGCAAAATTTGTTTCGAGAGGCGAATCAGTTGATAACGTCCCCGTTCCGCTAAAACGGGATAGTCGGTGGGTTGCAATCCCAATTTTTGCAGGTCTTTGGGGCGGCTGATGGCGATCGCGGTATCTGATTTTAGGTCATTTTTCAAAGAACCAATTACATATAAAATAGGGCGACTTTGGATTTTAAAAAAATCTCGGATTGGGAAAAAGCGGACGGGTTTTTGAGTATAAAATACGACACTGGGTTTTTCAAAGCCCAGCATCCACAATTCTTCGTCAGCCTGCCGAACCGTTTCCACCCGTTCCGACAGGTATCGCAGGGGCAGTTGTCGGGCTTCATCGACCAAAAACAAACCGGGAATGAACACCAAACAGAAAAATAAAATAAACCCGATAAAGTTAGGGATCAAAATCCAACGCCACCGATCGCGATCGCGAAGCCACCAATCGCCCATCAACCAGACGATAAAAACAGCCGTCGCCATCCAGATGATACCGCCGACAATCGGCAAACCGGAGGTTCTGACCCATTCCGGGAGGTTCTCAACGGCGGGGTCTGGCCCGATAAAATTAGGGCTGATAATGATCGCGATCGCCACCATCGCCAAACCGCATATATTGACGATAACGGTGACAAAAAATCCCCGGTTTTTGGCAAAACTGAAATCGCGGTTTTGGGTCAGTTCTTCAGTCCAGAAAATCGCCACAGAAATCGCCGCCGCCGGCATCAAGGGCAGGACGTAGCTGGGCAGTTTGGTAACGGAGACGGTGAAGAATAGGAAAATGCAGGAAAACCAGAAAAAAGAGAATAATTTTAAATGGGTGAATCGGGGCTGTCGAATCCAGGGCGATCGCCTCCAAAATTGCAGGCGGGAGAAGGCGATCGGCAAATAAACCGACCAGGGCATAAAGCCGATCGCCACCACGATAAAATAGAAGTACCAGGGGGCACTGTGGCCGTTGACGACGCGGGTAAACCGTTTAAAGTTGTGGTAGCCAAAAAAGGAATCGATGTAGGTTTGACCATTTTCGAGAATCACCAAAACATACCAGGGGACGGTGATCGCCCCCAAAATAATCGCCCCCCAAATCAACCCCATTTCCCGAAAAACCGAGAACAAACGATTGACATAAATCAGAAAAGCGAGGATAATTAAACCAGGGAGGACGACACCAACCGGCCCCTTCGCCAATACCGCCAACCCCGTCCAAATATAAAATCCCAAATACCATTTATTGGGAAATTGGAAATGAAAAATATCCCCAAACTTGACCGGTTTCGGGGGTTGCTTTTCCGGGGTGGTGGCGTAGCCCCAAAAAAAGCTGAGAAGCCCCAACCCCATGCAGCCACTCAACAGCATATCGGATACCCCTTGCCTCGCCCAAACCAGGGTTTCCAGGTTCAACGCGGCGATCGCGGAACCGATCCAGGCCGACAGCCACAGATCCCGACGATCGCCCGAGGGCACCCCGAACCGCCGCAGGGTGAAGAAACACCCCGCCATCAGGGCGATCGCGGACAGGGCAGAGGGCAGTCTCACAGCCCACTCGTTCACCCCAAAAATCGAATAACCGATCGCCATCAACCAATAAATAAGCGGGGGTTTGTCGAAGCGGGTTTGCCCGTTGAAATAAGGCGTGATCCAATTTCCCGTCACACTCATCTGGCGGGCGGCTTCGGCGAACAGCGGTTCGGTTTCGTCCACCAAACCGACGCTGCCGAGATGCCACAAAAAGGCGACGATCGCGATCGCCACCAACCCCGCGATCGCTGCGATTCGGCCCGCTTGGGGCTGGACTGGCCCGCGTCTGATGGTATCGGCGAATTTCAACCTGTTGACCCTCCCAAATTTCAACCACGACCCCCCAATGTAGCAAGAATGACCGAAAAAACCATTTGACTCGAAAGGCATTCTCCTGGTATTTTGCCGTTTAACGGGTCTTTTCTGAATTGTTTTTGCCAATACGGGTGTATATGAAAAAACCACTGCTGCCGCCCTATCCCCTCCCGCTACTCATTTTCCTCGGCAGCTTGCTGCTGTTTTTTTGTAGCAGTTTGCGTCACGCCCTGTTTCAGTCCAACGCCTTCGATTTGGGGATCTTCGACAACGGCATTTATCTGATCAGCCGGGGAGAGGAACCCTTCGTCACCTTTCGGGGCATCCACATCCTCGGCGACCACGCCGCCTGGATTTTATACCCCCTCGCCCTCTTCTACAAAATTTATCCCGATGTCCGCTGGCTGTTTGCGATCCAGGCCATCGCCCTGTCCGCCGGGGCGATCCCGACGCGATCGCTGGCCCTGCAGGCGGGGTTGAAGGAAAACCAAGCCAACCTAATGGTGGCGGTTTACCTGCTGTATCCCCTGATTTTCAACGCCAATTTGTTCGACTTTCACCCGGAAGCGATCGCCCTCCCCCTGCTGCTGGGGGCAATTTGGGCCGCGAGGGCGAACCGGGTGGGGTGGTTTTCCCTGGCGGTGATATTAATTTTGGGCTGCAAAGCCGTCCTCTCCCTGACGGTGGCGGCGATGGGGATCTGGCTGTTAATTTTTGAACGGCGGCGACGCTGCGGCGCGATCGCCTTGATTTTGGGCGCGTCGTGGTTTATAATCGCCACCGGTATCATCATCCCCCATTTCGGCGACGGCGGGCCCGAAGCCGTGAGGCGATACGATTTTCTCGGGGACTCGCTCCCGGAAATCGCGAAAAACCTGTTTCTGAAACCCGGGCTCGTTTTAAGCCGACTCTTCACACTGCCCAATTTAGAATACCTGTTGCTGTTAGCGGTTCCCGTACTCTGGGGACTCTCGCCCCGCCATCTCACCCCCTTGATCGGAGCCGGACCCCTATTGGGACTCAACCTCCTCAGCGACAGCCTCCAGCAGAAAAACCTCACCCAACACTACTCCCTCCCCATCCTGCCTTTTTTATTGCTGGCGGTAATTTCCACCCTGTCGGCGGAGGGCGGATGGCTGCGAAATCCCCGCCACATCCTGCTGTGGTCCCTGGTCGCATTTTTCGCCCTCGCCAAATACGGCTATTTCGGGTCGCGATATCTCCGCCATTTCGACACGGTGTCCGCCACCGGAGAAGCCGTCGCCCTCGTCGATACCCCCGGAAATGTCCTCACCGCCGACCACATCGCCCCCCACCTCACCCACCGCCGCATCGTGATGCTGGCAGCCCGGGGAGCCGAAACCCTCGACCTGAAAAGGTTCGAGTGGGTTCTCCTCAACGCCAGCTATCCGGGGTGGAACAGTTCCCCGGAACTTGTCGAAACCCTCATCGTCCGGCTTCAAAAGACCCCGGAATTTCGACTCGAATACGAGCGGGATGGGGTGGTTTTATTTCACCGAGAAGTCCCCCCTCCCAATTGATGGGTTTGATGACCGGAATCTTGAATATCCCGAGTGATGATACACAGGTTAGTACAGAATTGATTGATAACCGATGTCTGGCATTCACCCCCTCCCCGATTCCGAACGACCTGCAATTCCCCCCACGCTTCCCGCTGTGGAAGAGACGGGCCCGGCAGATCACATCATCGCCCCAGCAGCATCCCATCCCGAATCGGTTTCCGGTCGGATGATGGAGTATGTCAGCCACGCCATTTTTATCGTGGTCGCCCTGATGGTCATGGACTGGTTACACCACAGCCAACTCCCGTCAGTGCAGGTGGGCCACCGTCCCCATTCAATTCAAAGCGATCGGCCCATTCAAGAGATTCCCATTCTCGAACAATTGAAAAAGAAATTTTTATAAAACCTAGTGAGAGGGGTGAAGGAAAAATTCACCCCATTTTGAAGGGTTAAAACTCACCAACCCATCGTCCCGGCGCCGCCTTTGAAGGGGCCGACGATATCTTTCGTGATCCAACCGCCGTAAAAGTCGCCTGTCTGGGCCTGTACCAATTCGTCATCGACATAACATTCGTCCATGAGACTGGCATAGAAACTGTAGCAATCCCGGATATCCACAAAATCGGGCGTGGGTTGGACGTAACGCCAAGCCGCATTGGGAACTTTTTTCTCGCCGACGACGACATCGTAGTAGACACAAACGCCCTTCCACTCGCACATTGTTCGGCGGGAGGTTTCCACCAAGTATTCGAGTTTGATATCCTGCCCCGGAATGTAGTAAGTCGGGGGGTGGCTGGTTTCCAAAACCCGCTTGGCGTTGCGGGTGTCCGCCAGGGTGGCACCGTTGAAGATGATCCGCAGGTGTTTGTCCGTCTCCTCCAGTTTCGCCGGACGGGGATAGTCCCAAACGGATTCCTGACCGGGGCTTGGGGAGATGGGTTTGGGTCTAAAAAAATTCATGTTTGAGATGGTTTGGTTTTGCTGAACTCCGAGTCTTATAAATTATATCAGATCCGGTTATTTGCCGGAGCGACTCTCTGAAGAGAGGCAAGAGGCAATATAGCAGCCGGAAATCATTGGAAAAACAAATCGCCCCCAAACCCCCACTCCTGGGGGCTCTTAGGCGACACATTTTGACGAATCATTTCACACTGCTATCGGCAACAGGTAGGGGGAGGGGGAAGGGGAAAACTTGACTCCCGACTTCTCACTATCGACTCCCCCAGGTATTTTTTATGGGAGATCGAACGAGCGATCGTCGTCAGAGTTGCAGCCCTGAACGGGATGACTTTTTTCAACGACGACCGTCTCCTCTATCGGGTGGATGGGGAGTGTAATCGGAATCTTTTCCGCAGCTTTTTTGAACGTTTATTGTTTCGATTATTGGGCTAAAATTTTGATGCAGTTCGGACGGAATTTGGGTTGATACTTTACCTAAACCTGAAGTCATAAAAGTGCCTGCAATTAAGGCGACCTGCGCGAGGGCAGTCAATGGATATAGCATGGCAATAATTGACCTGGAACTCAACTGATAAAAAATGCCGGACGATCGCCCGATATTCCGGAAGAAAAAATCAATCAAAATTGCAAATTTCCACGGCGAGAAATTTCGAGATGTCAAAATTTCTCG
This sequence comes from Limnospira sp., assembly GCA_050045915.1. Taxonomy (GTDB): domain Bacteria; phylum Cyanobacteriota; class Cyanobacteriia; order Cyanobacteriales; family Microcoleaceae; genus Limnospira. The sequence continues at coordinate 7,492 of JBNGCR010000117.1, read as the reverse complement.
ATGTTCGTTCCGGAGTATCCAGCCCTTCGGTTTACCCTGATTGCGAAAGGAGGGCGAATTCAGTGTCAGTAGATGCAGCGTATTGAACAATACCGTTTGAATTAAACGATCGCGTCGTCCGGCTTGGCGACCGTCCCAGAATTGTTCTCAATTCAATATAAACGATCTGACCCCCAGTTGGAGTCACATTTTGTCAGGTTTTTTTTCAAAATTTGTCAGGTTTTTGGAACTGATCCCGGCGGGGGCGGGAATTGAGCCGAAATTCTGCGAACGGGGGGCGATCGCGTCGGATCGTTTTCCCACAAAAACCGATCCATTGAAAAAGTATCGTCGGAACGAACTTTAGCTGGAATTTAACCCTTTTTAAAGACGGGTCATGAAATCGGATCGGCTCTCTTTATGCACTCAGTCCTGAACGGCTCCGAAGGAGATTCGGTTCTTAGAAATGAGGGTGCTTTCGATGCTAGACTTTAACTTCTGCGGCCGCTACCTCGGTGGGGTTCACGACCGGATTGAGGATGGGATTCTGACATGGCATCACTCACTTTAAAAATTGGAACTAGGAATGAACTTGAAGAATCGGAGACCATGGTTTTCAACCGATAGAGTTGTCGATCGCCCGGGCTAATTAGCACCAAGCCAGACAGCAGAATCAAGCTGTAAAGGCGCATGAGAGAGTTGTCCGTGTGAGAGTGTCTACATACTTAATACGAGTGTTCTCTCAACCGTCCGGGCAAAATTTGAAATCGATTGATTCGGGGGGAAATCAGCCCAGTCTCCCGCTGGTGGCGGGATATCGAGGGCTTCATCAGACTTATTTTTGTAGCCCTTGAAGTGAAGTCCAAAAAATCGGAAGTCGGGTGCGTCACAACTTCCATGATCATTAACCGCCTGCGACTGATCCGATATCCCCGACCACCGCATCCAACTGGGCTGGGAAATGCTGTATAATCAAGCCGATGAGTTCGCCTTCTGAAATCCTCCCCGACCATGACCGATTCACAGCAGCCCGTCCGCGACCAACAACACCCCCAGTACAAAAGCGATCGCGACATCGCCAACAACCTACTCAACAGCCGGCAACCCACCGAACGCGATCTGGCCGAGTTGGCGCGGCTGAAAATTCGCTACCAGGGCTTTCCCGGCGCCCGGGATATCCAGCGGGACTTGGATCGAATGATGAAGCAGTGGAACTACACCGAAGACACTCTGTTCGAGACAACCCGAGAAATTCACGCCAAAGGCTTGGTTTATCGGGGAAATAAAAGCGATCGCGAGGATTGGGTCTGAGAAAAATCAATCATTAACAATTCCCGACTCCAGTCGCCCCCCAAAAAAATCATCTGCGAAAATCTGCGAAATCTGCGGACAAGGATTGACATATTATGCATCGAATTGCTGCCACACCTGGAGGATGGAACCCGGACGCGGAGGGGGTTGTTTTTATCGAACAGACTCCGGCGCCCATTGTCATTCTCACCGCCGCCGATACGGAAATTCAGACGTTGGCGGGCGCGATCGCCGATCTGCCCCCGGATTTCCCCGATTTGCGGGTGACAAACCTCCTCAATTTGCAACAGCAATTGACGATCGATACCTACGCCGACGAGGTTTTGAGTGGGGCGAAAGTGGTAATTTTGCGGCTGTTGGGGGGGCGCTCTTATTGGTCCTACGGGTTGGAAGTTTTGGCGGAATTAGCCGATCGCACGCCAACCGAGATCATTATTTTACCCGGAGACGATCGCCCCGATCCGGATTTGATCAGTCAATCCACCGTGCCCTTATCCGTCGCCAACCGCCTCTGGCGATATTTGAGTGAGGGGGGGGTGGAAAATGTGATCGCCGCCCTGCAATTTGTCTGCGATCGCTATTTGGAAACCGATTACAACCCGCCCCCGCCGGTTGCCATCCCCCGCGTCGGACGGTATCCTTGGCGATTTTCTGGAACCCCAGCCCAACAACGGGGGGGATCTTCGGTCGGGATTTTATTTTATCGCGCTCATTATTTATCTGGCAATACTGCCCCGATTGATAGTTTGTGTGCGGCTTTGGCGGATCGCCAAATCAACCCGGTTCCCCTGTTCGTCTCCTCCCTGCGAGATCCCGAAATTCAAACTGAAGCGATCGCCCATCTCGGCGACGTTCAAGTTATTATAAATACCACCAGTTTTTCAATTTCCGCGATCGATTCCGACGAAATTTCCGGCGATCCGTTCTTTTCCCTCGACGTTCCCATTTTGCAGGCAATTCTCAGCGGCGGGACGGAAAATCGGTGGCGGGAGAGCCCTTTGGGATTGTCTCCCCGCGATGTCGCCATGAATGTTGCCCTCCCGGAAGTGGACGGGCGAATTATCAGCCGCGCCATTTCTTTTAAAGGTGTCAAAAACCGCGATCGCCGCCTGGAAACCGATGTCGTCCACTACGAACCCGTGGGCGATCGGGTGGAATTTGTGGCGGATTTGGCGACAAATTGGGTGAAATTGCGACAAAAGCCCCCGCAGCAACGGCGGATCGCCCTGATTCTCGCCAACTATCCCACCCGCGACGGCAGACTCGCCAACGGCGTGGGACTCGACACCCCCGCCAGTTGCGTGGAAATTCTCAAGGCGTTGAAATGGGCGGGATATGAAATATCGGATTTTCCGACAACGGGCGATGATTTAATTAAAGCCCTCACCGCCGGAGTCACCAACGACCCGGAAGGGCGCGATATCGGCATCTGGCGACAGTTTTTAAAATGGGAAGATTACCTGTCTTATTTTAACACATTACCCGAAGTTGTGCAAGATGGAATTAAAAATCGTTGGGGTCGCCACTTTTTCGAGAATCCCCCGGAAGTGTTGCCAATTTCGGGATTGCAATTGGGGAATATTTTTGTGGGGATTCAACCGGCGAGAGGTTACGACATCGATCCGAGTCTGAATTATCACGCCCCGGACTTGGAACCGACCCCGGAATATTTGGGTTTTTATCATTGGCTGCGATCGCACTTTCAAGCCGATGCGGTGGTGCACGTCGGCAAACACGGGAACCTGGAATGGTTGCCCGGTAAAGGGGTGGGATTGTCGGCGAATTGTTACCCGGAAGTCGCGTTGGGGCCGATGCCACATTTGTACCCGTTTATCGTCAACGATCCGGGGGAGGGTTCCCAGGCAAAACGGCGATCGCAAGCCGTTATTTTAGACCATCTCACGCCCCCAATGACGCGGGCGGAGTTATACGGCCCGTTGCAACAATTGGAAGGGTTGATGGATGAATATTACGAAGCCCAAGCCTTAGATCCCTCGCGGCTTTCAAAAATTGGCGATCGCATTGTTGAGTTAATCCGCAGCGAAAATTTATATCGGGATTTGGGATTGTCTGACGGACAGGTGGCGGCGGAATTGTTCGGGGCGATCGACGGCTATTTGTGCGAGTTAAAAGAAAGTCAAATTCGGGACGGTTTGCACATTTTGGGGCGCTGTCCGGACGGGCGACAATTGCGGGATTTAATCGTTGCGATCGCCCGCCATCCGAGTCAGAATCGATTGGGTTTGACCCGAGCGATCGCCCAAGATTTAGGGTTAAAATTTGACCCCCTGACCGACAATCCCGGCGATCCGTTTGAGAATCAGGTGAGGAGTAGAAACCGGGTTTCTGAGGACAATTTTGACGAGAACCCAGACACTCTCATAGAAACCCGGTTTCTTGACAACAGCCGG
>JBNGCR010000117.1:1787-3691 GCA_050045915.1 Limnospira sp. | reverse complement strand
TTTTGACGAGAACCCAGACACTCTCATAGAAACCCGGTTTCTTGACAACAGCCGGGGGAGTAGAAACCGGGTTTCTGAGGACAATTTTAATGAGAACCCAGACACTCTCATAGAAACCCGGTTTCTTGACAACAGCCGGACGGTGGGGGATGCGATCGCCGCAATTGAAGATCAAGCCGCCATTTTAGTTGAAAAATTAATAACCGGAAATCCCGAAGAATCGCCGGGGGAATTGACCCGAAAAGAATTAATTTGGATTGAAACAAAACTGCTGCCGAACCTGCGAAACTGCGATCGCGAAATTGAGAACTTGCTGCGGGGACTCGGCGGCGGATATGTGCCCAGCGGTTCATCCGGTGCGCCGACTCGGGGACGGCCCGACGTCCTCCCCACCGGGCGCAATTTCTACGCCGTGGACATCCGCGCCATCCCCACGGAAACCGCTTGGCGGGTGGGCCAGTTGGCAGCGGAGGCCCTGGTGGAACGCTACACCCAGGACTACGGCGAATATCCCCGCACCCTCGGCCTGTCCGTGTGGGGCACTTCCACGATGCGGACGGGGGGCGACGACATCGCCCAAGCCCTCGCCCTGCTGGGGGTTCGGCCCGTTTGGGAGGGGGCCTCGCGGCGGGTGGTGGATTTCGAGATCCTGCCGATTGCGATAATGGGGCGCCCCCGAGTTGACGTGACGCTGCGGATTTCCGGGCTGTTTCGGGATGCGTTTCCAAATTTGATTGATTTGTTCGATCGCGCCGTGGAAGCCGTTTCCAGCCTCGAAGAAGCCCCGGAAGACAACCCCCTGGCCGCGGCGGTGCGGCGGGAGGCCCAAACCTGGGTGAAGGAGGGGTTGACGGAAAATGAGGCGATCGCGCGATCGCGGTTGCGGGTGTTCGGGTCGAAGCCGGGGGCCTACGGTGCCGGGTTGCAGGGGTTGATCGAAGCCCAAAATTGGACCGACGACGCGGATTTAGCCCGGGCCTATTTGAATTGGAGTAGTTACGCCTACACCGGGGGGCGGGGAATTGCGGCGCCGGAAGCCTTTGAAAGCCGCCTCCGACAGATGCAGGTGGTTTTACACAACCAAGATAATCGGGAACACGACCTGTTAGATTCCGATGATTACTATCAGTTTCAGGGCGGTTTGACGGCAGCGGTGCGGACGCTGCGGGGGGAAAATCCCGAGACGTATTTTGGCGATAATTCGATACCGGAAAATCCGAAGGTGCGGCAGTTGCGGGAGGAAATTTCCCGGGTGTATCGATCGCGGGTGGTGAACCCGAAATGGATCGCCGGGGCGATGCGGCATGGCTACCGGGGGGCGTTTGAAATGGCGGCGACGGTGGATTATTTGTTCGCCTACGACGCGACGGCGAAATGTGTGGAAGATTTCATGTATGAGGGGGTGGCGGAGGCTTATATTTTGGATGAAAAGGTGCAAGAATTCGTCCGCGACAAAAATCCTTGGGCGCTGCGGGATATGGCAGAACGGCTGCTGGAGGCGAATCAGCGGGGGATGTGGCGATCGCGTGATGGCAAGTTGTTGGAGGAGTTGCGGGCGATCGTTTTGGAGGCGGAAGGAGCGATCGAGAACAATTAACAATTAACAATTAACAATTAACAATTATTAATTGCCGGAATTGATGGGGGGATTGGGAAATGGCACCACGGAAGTTATCCCGCCTTGAAATTCATTTCAAGGCTAACAGCAAAAGTCCATTAAAATGGACTCAAATTTTATATATTTTGAGATGCGATCGCATTTTTCCAACCCCCCATCTCCCCAATCATCTTTAGATGATTTGAGCTATTAGCTGGGGAATTGATTCCCCAGCGGGATAGTTTTCCCCCCAGTTATCCCGCCTTGAAATTCATTTCAAGGCTAACAGCAAAAGTCCATTAAAATG
>JBNGCR010000117.1:0-1687 GCA_050045915.1 Limnospira sp. | reverse complement strand
AGTTATCCCGCCTTGAAATTCATTTCAAGGCTAACAGCAAAAGTCCATTAAAATGGACTCAAATTTTATATATTTTGAGATGCGATCGCATTTTTCCAACCCCCCATCTCCCCAATCATCTTTAGATGATTTGAGCTATTAGCTGGGGAATTGATTCCCCAGCGGGATAGTTTTCCACCCAGTTATCCCGCCGAGTTGTAGGTTGGGTTGAGGCACGAAACCCAACACCAGACTCTCTACAAATGACGGAAGTTCATCCGTGCGGAGGGGATGAGAGTCCCCGACAGACGATCGCCCCCCATCACCGCCGAAGAGTGTGATCGACCTTCTGTAGATTACAATAGGAATGAATTGTACGGGAGAAGTCCATTGGCATTTGAAGAACTGTTTCAAATTATCGAAACACTGGTGATGTGTCATTCCCCCAGCGGTGACGAAGACGAAATCGATCGCCTCCTCCTCGATCGCTTTTCCTCATTGGGGGTGGAAGTGTGGAAAGATGAGGGCGAAAATATTATCGCCAAAATACCGGGGAAAAACCCCGATCGCGCCATCGCTATCACCGGACATAAAGACGAAATTGGCGCCCTCGTCAACCATGTCGAACCGGACGGACGGGTGAGAATTCGCAAACTCGGCGGATCGTTTCCTTGGGTTTACGGCGAAGGGGTGGTGGACTTACTCGGCGATCGCGAAACGATTTCGGGAATTCTCAGTTTCGGTTCCCGCCACGTTTCCCACGAGTCTCCTCAGAAAGTATTGCAGGTTGACGCGGCGTTGAATTGGGAAGTTGCCTGGGTGGAAACGAAGCGATCGCCCGAAGAACTCCAGAAAATTGGCGTGCGTCCGGGAACCCGCGTCGTCGTCGGCAAACATCGAAAAAAACCGTTTAGAATCGGCGACTATATCGCCAGTTACACCCTCGACAATAAAGCCTCTGTCGCCATTCTGTTGGCGTTGGCGGAGCAAGTTAAAACGCCTCCGGTGACGGTGTATCTCGTCGCGTCTGCCAAGGAAGAAGTCGGCGCGATCGGGGCATTGTATTTCACGAACCGCACTCGCCTCGATGCCTTGATCGCCCTGGAAATTTGCCCCCTCGCCCCGGAATATCCCATCAAAGATGGTGACTCTCCGGTATTGTTATCCCAGGACGGTTACGGGATTTATGATGAGGGATTGAATGCCGAATTATTGGATGCAGCCAATTCAGAAAATATCCCCGTTCAACAGGCAATTATTCGCGGCTTCGGCAGCGATGCGTCCATCGCCATGAAATTCGGGCACGTCGCCCGCGCCGCCTGCCTGAGTTTTCCCACCCAAAATACCCACGGTTTCGAGATCGCCCATTTGGGTGCGATCGCCCATTGCATCCGCCTGTTGACGAGTTATTTAAGTTGATCGCGACTGATGACACCAAAGCGCAGATATAGCAACGTGAAATCATGTGTGATATCATGTCCGCTAAAACCATTAGAATTCCAGGTTTTCCTTGTCCCTCCTGAAACCGCTTCAAACTTTTGCCTATTGCCTCTTGCCTATTGCCTTTTCTCGAAGGATTGTGTAAGTATTCAAACGGACTTAATATGAAACTGGGCGGTTTCCGAGCCCCCAGAATTGGGGGTTTGGGGGCCCGACAATTTTCCGAGCCCCCAGAATTGGGGGTTTGGGGGCCAGACAATTTTCCGAG
>JBNGCR010000116.1:0-16634 GCA_050045915.1 Limnospira sp. | reverse complement strand
TATCCAGCAAAATCGCCATGTAGCTGGGAATCCCCTTCAAATACCAGACGTGGGTGACGGGTGCGGCCAGTTTGATGTACCCCATCCGGTGCCGCCGCACCCGGGATTCGGTCACTTCCACGCCGCAGCGCTCGCAGACGATGCCCCGATGCCGCACCCGCTTGTATTTGCCGCAGTGACATTCCCAATCCTTCGCCGGCCCGAAAATCCGCTCGCAAAATAGGCCGTCCATCTCCGGCTTGAGGGTCCGGTAGTTGATCGTTTCCGGCTTGGTGACTTCCCCCACGACTTGGCCGTTCGGCAGGGTGCGCTCTCCCCACTGGCGAATCCGCTCGGGGGACGCCAACCCGATTTTGACGTAATCGAAACGCTGTTCTAATTTTTTCTGCATAATTCCAGTTCAGAAATCAATAGGACACCTGGGACGGTGAGGGCGGGGAAATTGGGAGAGTCGCCCCCCAATTTTCCCCTTTCAGAATTCGGCTTTAACTGTCGCGATCGTCTTCATCGACCGAACTCAACTCGTAGGTCGGTTTGGACGGCGGGCGTCCCCGGCCGGACTCGTCGGCCATCAGATCCACTTCCACATCCCGGCTGGGGCCGTCGCTGGTGGTTTCCACCTTGTGCACGGCGATATCTAAGCACAGGGACTGCAACTCCCGCATCAACACTTTGAAGGATTCCGGCGTCCCCGGCCGCGGGATAGCTTTCCCCTTCACGATCGCATTCAGGGCCTCGTTGCGCCCCTGCATATCGTCGGATTTCACCGTCAGCAATTCCTGTAGGGTGTAGGCGGCGCCGAAGGCCTCCAGGGCCCACACCTCCATTTCTCCGAATCGCTGTCCGCCCTGCTGCGCCTTTCCGCCCAGGGGCTGCTGCGTCACCAAGGAGTAAGGTCCAGTCGAACGGGCGTGGATCTTGTCGTCCACCAGGTGGACCAGTTTCAACATATAAGCCACCCCCACCGTCACCGGTTGGTCGAAGGGTTCCCCCGTCCGCCCGTCGTAAACGATGGTTTTGCCGGGATACTCCGGGTTGAACAGCCAGTCCTGTTTCTTCTTATCCCGGGCCTCTTGCAGCTTGCCGTGGACTGTTTCCCGGGACATTTCGCCCCCGAACATTTCATCGAAGGGGACGACCTTGAACCGCCGTTTCAGGTTTTCTCCGGCCCACCCCATCAGACATTCAAAGATCTGTCCGACGTTCATCCGGGACGGCACCCCCAGGGGATTGAGGACGATATCCACCGGCCGGCCGTCGGGGAGGTAGGGCATATCTTCGATGGGCAGGATGCGGGAGACGATCCCCTTATTCCCGTGGCGTCCGGCCATTTTGTCGCCCACTTGAATTTTCCGCTTTTGGGCGACGTAAACCCGCACCACCATGTTGGCGCCGGGGGGCAGTTCGTCCCCCTGCTCCCGGGTGAACACCCGCACGTCCACGACCCGGCCTTTCTCGCCGTTGGGGACTCGCAGGGAGTTATCCCGAACGTCCCGGGCTTTTTCCCCAAAGATGGCCCGCAGCAATTTTTCTTCTGGGGGCTGGTCTGATTCCCCTTTGGGGGTCACTTTCCCGACCAGGATATCTCCCGACTCGACCCAGGCGCCAATGCGGATGATGCCGTTGGCGTCGAGTTGTCGCAGGGAGTCTTCCCCGACGTTGGGAATTTCGCGGGTGATCTCTTCGGGTCCGAGTTTGGTCTGTCGCGCCTCGATCTCGAATTTTTCGATGTGGATGGAGGTGTAGACATCTTGGTACACCAGGCGCTCGCTGATCAGGATCGCGTCTTCGTAGTTGTACCCTTCCCAGGGCATATAGGCAACGACGATATTGTGGCCGAGGGCGAGTTCTGCCCCTTCGGTGGAGGAGCCGTCTGCCAACACCTGACCCGCAATCACTTGGTCGCCTTCGTAGACCAGCGGCCGCTGGTTCAGACAGGTATCTTGGTTAGAGCGACTGTATTTTTGCAGTTCGTATTCATACTCCCGGCCCTGGGGATCGATGACCCGAATTTTGGCGCCGTCTACATAGCTGACTTCACCATCGGTGCGGGAGACGACGACCATTCCAGAGTCCCGGGCGGCTTGGGCTTCGAGTCCGGTTCCCACCAAGGGGCGCTTGGGGCGCAGCAGGGGGACGGCTTGCCGTTGCATATTGGACCCCATCAGGGCGCGGTTGGCGTCGTCGTGTTCTAGGAAGGGGATCAGGGAGGTGGCGACGGAGACGATCTGGACGGGGGAAACGGCTACATAGTCCACCTGGTCGGGGGCTGTTTTGGTGAAGTCCTGGCGGTAGCGCACGGGTACGAGGTCGCCGAGGATCTGGCCGTCTTCGTCGTAGCTGATATCTCCCGGGGCTACGCGCAGGTCGTCTTCTTCGTCGGCAGTCATGTAGACCGGGGGGAGATCCCGTCGCACCCGGCCATTTTCGACGGGGTAGTAGGGGGTTTCGATGAAGCCGTAGGGGTTGACCCGGGCGTGGGTGGCCAGGGAGCCGATCAGTCCGGCGTTGGGACCTTCGGGGGTTTCGATGGGGCAGATGCGCCCGTAGTGGGAGGGGTGGATGTCCCGGACTGCGAATCCGGCCCGCTCTCGGGTCAGACCGCCGGGACCGAGGGCGGATAGGCGCCGTTTGTGGGTGAGTTCGGCCAGGGGGTTGGTCTGGTCCATGAACTGGGAGAGTTGGCTGGAGCCGAAGAACTCTTTGATGGCGGCGACGAGGGGTTTGGGGTTGACCAGGGAGGCGGGGGTGAGGGTGTCGGCGTCGCCGACGGTCATCCGCTCCCGGATGATGCGTTCGAGGCGGTTGAGGCCGACCCGGATTTGGTTTTGCAGCAGTTCGCCGACGGAGCGCACCCGGCGGTTTCCGAGGTGGTCGATGTCGTCGGTTTCACCGATGTCGTATTCCAGGTTGATCAGGTAGTCGATCGCGGACAGAATATCGGTGGGGGTCAGAACTCGGGTGCTGTCGGGAATACTCAGGCGCAGTTTGCGGTTGAGTTTGTAGCGCCCCACCCGGCCGAGGTCGTAGCGCTTGCAGTCGAAGAAGCGGTTGTTGAGCAGTTGTTCCCCGCCGGCGACGGTGGGGGGTTCCCCGGGCCGTAGTTTCCGGTACAGCTCCATCAGGGCGTCTTCTTCGGTGAATTCACCTTCTTTTTCGATGGTTTTGTGGAAGTAGTCGGGGTGGCGCAGGGCGTCGAAGATCTCGTTGTTGGTGAGTCCGAGGGCTTTGAGCAATACCTGGGCGGAGAGTTTGCGGGTTTTGTCGATCCGCACCCACACCAGATCGTTTTTGTCGGTTTCAAATTTCAACCAGGCACCCCGGTTGGGGATGAGGGAGGCGCTGTAGGTGCGCCGCTGGTTTTTGTCGATCTCGGACTTGTAGTAGACGCCGGGGGAGCGGACGATTTGGTTGACGATCACCCGTTCGGCGCCGTTGATGATGAAGGTGCCTCGTTCGGTCATCAAGGGCAGGTCGCCGATGAAGACTTCCTGCTCTTTAATTTCCCCGGTTTCTTTGTTGATCAGTCGGGTGGGGACGTACATCTGGACGGCATAGGTGCTGTCCCGCCGTTTGGCTTCATCGACGTCGTATTTGGGCTCTTTGAGTTTGTAGTTGTGAGCCAAAAAGTGGAGTTCGAGTTTGCCCGTGTAGTCGCTGATGGGTGAGAAGCTTTCCAGTTCTTCGATCAGACCGGTTTCGAGAAACCAGCGGAAGCTCGACCGCTGGATTTCGATCAGGTCGGGAAGCAGGAATGCCGATTCGTATTGGGTTTGAGTTGTCATGGGTATCGTCCAAAATCCGGGCTACTGTTGTCTAGCCGATCCGTTGAATTGGGGGTCGAACGGAGGGAAATCTAAGCGGCAATGAGGTTGGAGGACAGAGGGGTTTGTGTTCTCCGTTTGACCCCGACCCTCGGGGGTTCGGATCGGGCATCAAGTCAAAAGTTTCAAGTCAAAAATTGTTATTGACTTTTGAATGCATGACTTTTCGACTTTTGACTGTCTTCGGGGAGGGACAGGCCGAAGAGTTGACAGGCGTTTCGGGTGGTCTGCTGACTCAGGGACGACCGGCAGGTGTCCCGCAATTCGGCGACCCGTTCGGCGACGTATTTGACATAGGCGGGTTCGTTGCGTTTTCCTCGCTTTGGGACGGGGGCGAGGAAGGGACAGTCGGTTTCGATCAGCAGCCGATCGCTGGGGACTAACCGGGCGGATTCTTGGATTTGGGTTGCTTTTTTAAAGGTGACGGTGCCGCTGAAGCTGATATAAAATCCCAGATCTAAAAACCACCGGGTTTCTTCGGGTGTCCCTCCCCAGCAGTGCATGACTCCCCGCACGGGTCCGCGGCGATCGAAGAAGTCCCGCAACAGTGCCGCCATCGGGGCGGCTGCGTCCCGGCAGTGGATGATTACGGGTTTGTCGAGTTCTCGGGCGATTTCGAGTTGGGCGGTGAAGACCTGTTTCTGACGTGTGCTCTCGTCAGCTTTGTAGAAGTCCAGCCCCATTTCCCCGATCGCCACGACCCTCGGATCGGATCGGGCTAACTCTAAAATTTCCCCGGCGGTGTCGTCGGTCCATTTTTCGGTATCCAGGGGGTGCAAACCGACGGCGAAGGAGAGTTCTTCCACCCGATCTGCGATCGCCCGGATCTCCTGGAATTCTCCCGGATGGACGCAGGAGTGGACCAGATGCACGACTCCGGCTTCCCGCCACCGCGATCGGATCGCTTCCAGGTCGGTTGCGAGGACGTCAAAGTTAATATGAACGTGAGTATCAATTAGCTGCATCGGGTGCGATTCGTCATCCGGTATGGGTCTTGAGTTGAGCGGTCACATCCCTCAAACAAACAAACACGGATATCAAGGGCCGGATCTGAGTTTGAGTCTCGATCCTCCCCTTGCTGACATCCAAACGCAACATCGTTCGATTTTAAGATGCGGCTGCGCCCGTCTGATTCAGGTTTTGCTGGTGTCGCTTCAAAAACCGAGCCAATCTCGCTTTTTTCCGAGCACCGTTGTTTCGGTGAAGGACTCCCTTTTTGACCGCCTTATCAATTTTACTGTAGGTGGCTGACATCCGCTGATGCACTTCCTGAAGCGCTTCGTCGCTCGGTGTGGCCGCATACTGCTCCACTGCGGCAAAATATTTCTTCATCAGGGTGCGGACGGCTGACTTGTAGGATTTATTGCGGAGCCGATTGCGTTCGGCAATTTGAACTCGTTTGATGGCAGATTTGATGTTGGCCATAGGTTCCGGTTGAGGTCGTCGCGGATCTTTAATATCAAGATTTACAGAAATACTAGCATAACACCTTTCGCGATCAATTTGGAAGCCCCCTGAATGTGGAGGCGGAGGTAGAACGGGGGGCAGGGGTTCCAGGGGCAGAGGAGGCGAATTGATAGTCAGATCCGTACCAACTCCCCAATCATCTGAATAGGATTTGTGCGGGTCGGGGCGCAAGGCTGGTGCCCTGGGAATTAATTCCCAAGCGGTGTGGGTGTTCTTCCTCCGCTTCCTGCGCTCCCGCTGCTCCCTACGCTCCCGCTGCTCCCTGCGCTCCCCACCCAGGCCGGCTTCCGGGCGTCGGGAGTAGAAAATTGCCGGCGAAGATCGGTAAATCGGCGATGGGAGCTAAGAATTCACGTTAAACTATATATCAAGAAATATGGGCGACCCCAAAAATCCGTGCCGGACTATCGGCAGGTTTGAAGATTGCTATAGAATTGAGCCGGAGCCCGAATCCAATCCAATCCGATTTGTTTTTCGCTCTGAATCTCCAATTTTCGCCCGTATTTTGGCTGGTAACTCCTAAAGGTTGGCACTCCGAATCACCATGCTGCGAATCATTACTCAGTGGGTTGAAGCACAATCAGAACTGCGACGGATCGCCAGTCGCACCCATGATGACACGGTTATCCACAAAGAAGCAACGGTGCGGGAAGTGCTGCAAACCGTCAAGCGACAGGGAGACAAAGCACTTGTGCACTACACCCAAGAATTTGACCACAAGACCCTAACGCCGGAAGAGTTGCGGGTCAGCGGTTCCGAGTTGGATGCGGCTTATCAGCAAGTTTCCAAAGAACTCCTGGATGCCATCCGGCTGGCTTGCAAGCAGATCGAAGCGTTTCACCGCCAGCGGGTTCCCAAGTCCTGGGTTCAGTTCGGGGATGATGACGTGGTACTTGGAAAGCGCTACACTCCCGTCGATCGCGCCGGTTTATATGTCCCGGGTGGCAAGGCTTCCTACCCGAGTACGGTGATGATGAACGCGATTCCGGCTCGGGTGGCCCGGGTCCCCCGCATCGTGATGGTCACTCCCCCGGGTGCCGACAACAAAATTAACCCGGCGGTGTTGGTCGCGGCCCAGGAGGCGGGAATTGAAGAAATTTATCGGGTCGGGGGGGCCCAGGCGATCGCGGCCCTCGCCTACGGAACCGAAACCGTCCCCAAGGTGGACGTGATCACCGGACCGGGTAATATATACGTCACCCTGGCGAAAAAATTGGTCTACGGCACGGTGGGCATCGACTCCCTGGCTGGCCCCTCGGAAGTGCTGATCATTGCCGACAGCCAAGCGAATCCGGTCTATGTCGCGGCTGACTTGTTAGCCCAAGCCGAACACGACTCCCTCGCCGCGGCTATTTTGTTGACGACGGATTCGGCCCTAGCCCGCCAGGTGGTGGCCGAAGTGGAGCGACAACTGGAACACCACCCCCGCCGCACTCTCACCGAAAAAGCGATCGCCCACTACGGTTTGGTTGTCGTGGTGGACTCCCTCGACGCGGCGGCGCAACTGTCCAACGAATTCGCCCCCGAACACTTGGAGTTGGAAGTTGACGACCCCTGGGCCCTGCTCGATCGCGTCCGCCACGCTGGGGCCATTTTCCTGGGCTGTTCCACCCCGGAGGCCGTCGGCGACTATCTGGCTGGCCCCAACCACACCCTGCCGACATCCGGCGCGGCTCGCTATGCTTCGGCTTTGGGGGTAGAAGTCTTCATGAAACATTCGAGTTTGATTCAATATTCTCCTCAAGCGCTGCAAAAAGTCGCGAATGCTGTTAATATCTTGGCGACGGCAGAAGGGCTTCCATCCCATGCCGATTCGGTTCGCCTGCGGACTGAAAATAAATGAGATGGGGATTTTTAGGTTCGCCGATCGCAAACGATCCCTGAGCTGTGAGGAGAAGTTTCTGTGTTAAGGACAATTTTGGTTGCTGTTGATGGTTCCCCTTCAATAGAGCTGATGATCGAGGCGTTAAAGCAACTGCAATTGCAACCCACAACCCACGTCATCTTCTCCCATGTCATTCCCACGACAATGCCGGAGATCGATCCGATCGCCGATCGCCCCCATCCCAATACATCGGAAGAGTTGGCTTATTGGGATCTCGAGAAGTATCTAAAAAGCTATCAACAGGAGTTGGACGGTCCGAGTGATGTGGAGATCGTCCGGGGAGATCCCGCCGAGGAAATTATCCGCCTCGCCAATATTTATCAAACGGATCTGATTCTCATCGGCAGTCGCGGACTGACGGGAGTCAACCGCATCGTCCAGGGTTCGGTGAGTTCCCAAGTTGTCGCTGATGCCAATTGTTCGGTGTGGGTGGTGAAGGAGAAAGATTGAATTTTGGGTGTAGGGGGTAGGGTGTAGGGTGTAGGGGAAAGATCGCTTATTGAGCTTGACTTTCTCCCCAACCGAGGGCATGGATGAAGCGGTGCAGGGCGGCAATATTGGCGATCGCGCCCAACAGGATTAATAAGGGAAAAATCTGCCCCGTCAGCAATCCCAAAATAATCAGGATCGTCCGCACGGCGCGGCTGCCGATGCTGGCGATGCTGCTGCGTCCCAAAGATTCGCTTTTCGCCCGGATGTAGGGAACCATCGCTGCCCCCAACAGGGCGATCAATCCGGGGATTAAATTGCGATCGGGAGATGTCAATATTAAAGCCGAAATCATAAAAAAGTCTACATAGCGATCTAAAACGCTGTCGAGGAGATTTCCGGTATCGGATGCCACACCCCTTGCCCGCGCCAAATCCCCGTCCAGACAGTCGAGTAACCCGCTGAAGATAATCGCGCCCACCGCCCAGAAATATTGATGTTGAATAATTAAAAATGCGGCCAAAAATCCGCCGATCGCCAGGGAAAATAGGGTGATTCCGTTGGGGGTGATCCAGGAAACCTCGACCAGGCGTTTCGCGACTTTTGACGTGAAAAATTGCAGGATTTTATCGATGGGAGACTGGGGGGCGGCGATCGCGGGGGTGTCCGACTGCAAAGATTGATTGCCCGAAATATCCGACATGATTTTATAGAACTTTTCCGACCGAAAATAAATTACCATAATTATCGCGAAAAGTCAAGGATGATCGGACTCTCTTGAATCTGTGAAATCTGCGTAATCTGCGGATGATCGCGCGAATTAAGGATGAAAAACCCGCGCCAAACTGGGGATAACTTCCACCTGGATTGGGGCGGAGGGAACGGGTTCACCGTCGATCGCCAATCGTTCTCCATCCCGGGGTTCCAAGCGGAAGCCGCGGACTTGATAAGATTCGATTCCGGGGATGCTGATATGTCGTCCCGTTTCGCAGGCTGAGAAGGCTTTTAATAACCGCAATTTCGGCATCCCTTTCCGCACCAACAATACCGTCATTTTACCGTCGGATATTTGGGAGTGGGGGGCGGCGTTGAGGTTGTAAGCCGCCCAGGGGAGGTTCATCGCCCACAGCAGTATCCAGTCATCGGCGATCGCGCCCGATATTTCATCGTCTGGATCGACGGGAATGAGGGATATTTTTCCCCGATAGCTGCGGAGGGTTAAAATTTTAAACAGGGCGTAAGTATCGGTTTTGAGGGAACCCAAAAACCGCAATTTGTCTGACTCGATATCCACGTCGGCGATCAATCCCCAAGAAACGGAGAGAACCCCGAAATATTGGCGATCGCCCTGGGTAATTTTGAGGAGATCGACGGGTTTTATTTTGCCTTTGGCGATCGCGATCGTGGCGTTGATCGAATCGTAGGATTCTCCCGCACTTTCCAACAGGGTTTTACACAATCCGTTGCTGGTTCCGGCTGGAATGACGCCGATGGGGGTTCGGATTGCCGTTTCCCAGTCCGGACGGTTCATCAACCCGTTAATAACCTCGTAAACGGTTCCGTCTCCCCCCACGACAACCAACCCGTCAATTGGGGATAAATCCATCAATTGAACCTGGTTGTAAATGTCGCCGGGATGGGTAGTTTCCGTGACGGAAAATTTCACATAACTGTTTTCTAAAACCTGTCTGGCTTCTTGGAATAAATGTCCGCCCTTTTGGATGCCGCTGCTGGGATTGATAAAAATTTTCAGCCGTCGCGGGGGGGCGATGGTTGGAGAACCAGAAATGCCAATAATTCGGTTATTGATGGTGGCGATCCAACGCGATCGCGTTTCGAGATCCGGACAGAAAAATCGATATTGTTGGAGGAGTCGCCGGGGTTGTTTTGGAGATATCGGGTAGGCGTTGACGACGAATTCGAGGCGGTGATTGGAACTGTTGCAATCGTCAATAAATGCGCCGACGATATCATTTATTTTGATATTCTTGCTGTTTTCACCGACCCGAAAAATCAATTCTTTTTCTGTCATCGTGATGCGATCGCTCGAAATGACAGGCGGTTCGGTTTGAGGGGGGTTGGTGGAATCAATGGTTGGAGAAATAAGGGGAAAAATTTTTAACATTCACGAAATCATGTTGAGAATTACAAATCGAAACCTTGGGAATAAGGAAATTAAGATCCGATCATTTTCGTCATTTTTCAAAATATCCCCGTTCCGACGGGTATCCGAGCGCCACGACGTTTAAACAGCAGCGGAAACGTCCGGGACAAACATCGATGTTCGACCCGAAGCGGGGAGTCTGTCTCCCTCCCAAGGTACAGCTCTGCTTTTTGATATTAACTTGAGATTAACAAAATTTAACACGAGTTTAAAAAACTGTCAAGAAAATGACGGTGCGATATCATTTAAAAAATGCGATAGGATGACGGATGGCAATCTCAACGGGGCCAATTATGCGGGAAGTCGGCTTATTATCAACTCTGACGCTGGATACCCTGAATTTAATCTGGATCGCTTCGGGACTCTTTTTGGCGGGGGTTTTAGAAGCGTTTTTGTGGAAAATGCCGCCTTTTCAGTGGCTCAACTTTCCCATTCAACGGGACTGGTTCGGTGCCAACAAACGGTGGCGGGGACTCGTCAGCCTGCCGCTCACATTTTTAGTCAGCGTCATCTTATTTCAACAAATTGAAGAGATCGGGAATTTAAACGCCAATTTTCCCGTTTATTTTCGGGATTTAAACGCGATTCAGTTCGGGTTGTTGACCGGGTTCGTCTTCAACCTTTCCGAATTGCCCAATTCTTATATCAAGCGTCGGTTGCAGATTCCGCCGGGGGATGAGAGTAGCCCAATTTTTTATGTGGTCGATCACGTTGATTCGACCTATGGGGTGTTAATTTTGTGGTATTTTTATTTTCAGTTTCCCGCCCATTTTGTCGGGGTTGGTTTGGCGGTCACTCCGGCGTTATTTATGGGGGCGACGGCATTGCGGAAGCGGTTGGGATTGAAATGATTTTTCCTTGAGTTGGGGCGGGTTCGGACTCAGGTTTTTCCTCGGTGATGCGTTCCAATTCTTCGATATAAAAATCGCCGATATCCAATTTTTCCGCCGAGACGACTTCGATCGCCTCGTAATTCACCCGGCCCCGGAGTAACATTTTCTCGCCGACGGGGGGGAGGGGTTCGGTGGTGAACACCCAAACCGTCCCGGTGCGATCGGCCAATTTGTAGGCCCCGGCCCCCAAAAATGGGGCGCGATTCTCCACGGTCCCCCGCAGGTAAACCGTGGCGCCGACTTTGCGATTTTGCGCGATCGCCTCAATTTTGGTGGTGTTGAGGTTCAATTTGGCCGTGGAGTCGGCGATCTGGCGGCAGGCGGCAATCCCGCCGGCCATGAGCAGAATGCATCCGATTTGAATCAATTTTCTGGGGGAAGGCCAGGTGAAAATACACATGGAGTTGTAAAGGCGGGGTAAAATTTTCTCCGACAGGCGAGGGAAGGAGCGGGAGTCGGGAGTCGGGAGTCGGGAGTCGGGGGACATGGCGAGAAATCCGGTTTCCGAGCGGGCGACACCCGATGAAGAATTGTCAATTGTCAACTCTTCCCAGATAGTATTGATCGTTTCTGTGGCCTCCGGTGTTCCCGACCCGGGGGCGATCGCACATTTCCACTGATTTTCAATTATGGCGAATCTACTAGACGGTAAGGCAATAGCCAAAAAAATTCAATCCGAGTTGAAAGAGCGGGTTCAGTCCCTGGAGCCCAAAGCGGGACGGCCCCCCGGTTTGGCGGTGTTGATGGTGGGGGACAACCCGGCGAGTGCAGTTTACGTCCGCAACAAACAGCGGGCCTGCGAACGGGTGGGGATCGCCTCCTTCGGACAGCATTTTCCCGCCGAAACCGGCCGGGAGGAACTCGCCGGGGCGATTCAGGCTTTGAATGAAGACGATCGCGTGGACGGGATTTTGCTGCAACTGCCCCTCCCCGACCATCTGGACGCGGTGAAATTGCTCTACGAGATCGACCCCGATAAAGATGTGGACGGCCTGCATCCGGCGAATATGGGGCGGCTGGTGCGCGGAGAATCGGGCCTCCGCAGTTGCACGCCGGCGGGAGTGATGCGGCTGTTGCGGGAATACGAAATTGAGGTCGAGGGTAAAGATGTGGTGGTCGTCGGCGCGAGTATTTTGGTGGGCAAACCGATGGCGTTGATGCTGTTGGAGGCTGAAAGTACCGTGTCCGTCGCCCACATCAAAACCCGAGATCTGGCAAAACTCACCCGCGAAGCTGAAATTTTGGTGGTCGCGGCCGGTTATCCCAAGTTGATCCGGGGCGACATGGTCAAACCGGGTGCGGTGGTCGTGGATGTCGGAATCAACCGCATTATGGACTACGAAGGGCGATCGCAGATTGTCGGCGATGTCGATTTTAAGGCCGTAGAACCCCAGGTCGATTATATCAGCCCCGTTCCCGGCGGTGTCGGCCCGATGACGGTGGCGATGCTGCTGAAAAATACCGTCGAGAGTTATCAAAAACGGGTTTTCGGGGCGGGGTGAAATTCAATCCGGTTTTTTTTGGCGATCGTCGGGTGCCCCAACACCCGTACAATGAAACTTGGAGTTGAAAATTTCCACCCTCAGCCCGCGCGGTTTGGGATGGGTGCGCGAGGGGGTTTGAATGGGGGAGAACCCCCGTTTGAGTCCGCCTCACCCCCGAACAACCGGCCCCGGTCGGGCAATGTAGTGAGTGAAGGGGTGTAGGGGAACCAACATGACAGATACCAACGAACAAACCACGGTCGTCCGGGAAACGGCTTTTGACCTGTCCGCCTATCTGACCGGGCAAAAGGTGCGGGTCGAGGCGGCTTTGGACGCTTCGATTCAAGTCACCTATCCGGAAAAAATTTACGAGTCGATGCGCTATTCCCTGATGGCGGGGGGAAAGCGGTTACGGCCGATTTTGTGTTTGGCGACGTGCGAACTGCTGGGGGGGACGGAACCGATGGCGATGCCGACGGCTTGCGCCCTGGAGATGATCCACACCATGTCCCTGATCCACGACGACCTGCCGGCGATGGATAATGACGACTACCGGCGGGGGAAATTGACCAACCATAAGGTCTACGGCGAGGATGTCGCGATTTTGGCCGGGGACGGGTTGCTGGCTTATGCCTTCGAGTTCGTGGCGCGGGAAACCCGGGATGTGCCGCCGCAAAGAGTTCTGGAAGCGATCGCGCGTTTGGGTCGGGCCGTGGGCGCGGCCGGACTGGTGGGGGGTCAGGTGGTGGATCTGGAGTCGGAGGGGTCGTCGGACGTTTCGGAACGGACGCTGACCTACATCCACACCCACAAAACTGGGGCGTTGTTGGAGGCTTGTGTGGTGTGCGGGGCGATTTTGGCCGGGGCCTCGGAGAACGAGGTGGAGCGGTTGTCGCACTACGCCCAAAATATCGGCTTGGCGTTTCAGATCGTCGATGATATTCTCGACATTACCGCCACCCAGGAGGAGTTGGGCAAGACGGCCGGGAAGGATTTGCAGGCCAATAAGGCGACCTATCCCAGTTTGTGGGGGTTGGAGGAATCGCGACGGCAGGCTCAACGATTGGTGGAGGAGGCGAAGGCGGAACTGGCCCCGTTTGGGGAAGGTGCCGCGCCCCTGTCGGCGATCGCGGATTTTATCACCCGCCGCACGAACTAGCAGTCACGAGAGGTGTTCGACCCCATGCAAGATTTCGGCCATATCTTGGACAACCGGGTGCTGTTGGTGGCCCTGTTTGCCTGTTTTTTCGCCCAAGCTTCTAAATTGGCGATCGAATTGATCCAGCACGGAAAGGTGAATTTTCGGGTGCTGGTGACGACGGGGGGGATGCCGAGCTCCCATTCGGCGTTTGTGGGGGCGCTGGCGGCCAGCGTCGGCCAGGTGATGGGGTGGGGCTCTCCGGAATTTGCGATCGCCCTGGTGTTCGCGATTATTGTCATGTACGATGCGGCCGGGGTGCGGCAGGCGGCGGGGCAGCAGGCCCGGATTCTCAATCAGATTCTCGACGAGTTGTTTCAGGAGCATCCCCAGTTTAATGAAGATCGTTTGAAGGAGTTGCTGGGGCACACGCCGTTTCAGGTGATTGTGGGGTTGAGTTTGGGTATCGCGATTTCTTGGTTGGCGGAATTTGCTTATTGATGATCTATTTCTTCCGCAGATTTCGCAGATTTCGCAGATGATAGCGTCCCGATGCCCTGTTTCTTTAATTCTATAGCAGTTTTCTATCTGGTGCGATACGGTTCGATCCGCCATTATCCCCCTTAAAAAGCAGGGCCGTTTCATTCTCCCCGAAAAATGGCGGAGGGAGCGGAGGGAGCGGAGGGAGCGGAGGGAGCGGAGGAGGATTTTTCGGAATAAAAAGGTGTTTTTAACCGGAAAAAAACCTTGCTTCTGGCTCCCATCAACGGTTTTCCTCGTCGCCCTCGACAATTTTGAACCGAGAATGAAACAGCCCTGCCCTTAAAAAGGGGGACTTGAAATGCCCGCCGTACCTCATTGACTTGAAAAACGCTATAAAGCAGTGCGCGCTCGTCTGTTTACAGTTTCCTCAGAGGGACAAACCTTTAAACCCTGATGTCGAGGGAATTTCCCCTCCCTACACCCTACACCCTACACCCTACACCCCCTCTAGCAGCGCTATAATTTTTGGCGATCGCGGCATCAAAACGGTCAATATTTGTCGGTCTGATGAATGAGAATAATTATTTTCAAACACTCGGATAAAACGGCTATTTTGAAAACTAAAAATCCGCCGATTTGACAAGGAGCGATGCCGGGAGTCGGAATCAGTCTGGGGTGGGGTTGAGTCGCGATCGCGTATATTTGGACGTGCGAGAAAGCTGGGCTAAGATAGAAACGGAGAATATAGCAGTTTTCGAGCCAACCCAATACGGACGATCCCCCTAAATCCCCCTTCACAAGGGGGACTTTCAATCCCCAACCGTATCTCGCCGGCGATAGATAATGCTATATCTCCATTATCCCAGCTTAAAACAGGAGCGGTTTGATGAGTGGTGAAAAGCGGCGCTACACGCGGATTGAGGATCGGGAATTGCGACGGCTGCGGGAACAGGATTCCAGGTTGCGATCGCTGCAACAGGACCTCCCGGAACGGTTAAACGCAGTGCGACAGCAAGCCCAGCAGGAGTTTCAGCAACGCCTCGCCCCCCTGGAAGGGCGAACCCAACGCCAGGAACAAGAAATCGCACAGATGCGAACGGGAATTCAAAATTTGGAACGGGAAACGAACCGACGCTTTCAAGATCAACGCCGGGAATATTTGGGTTTATTTGAACGACAAGATCGCAAATTTACGGCCCTGATTGATGGGGAACGAAAAGCTCGGGAAGCGGGACAAACAATCCTCCAAAAACAAATTGATGAAGTCGTGCAAAATTTGGCTTCTGAACGGCAGCAGAAAGAAGAATTAGCCCGGGATTTATTGGCGGATATCGAGACGGTTTGGCAACAGGTCGATCGCGACTATCAACACCAACGGTTTGCCCCGGGAAAATGGGCGGATTTGCGTCGAGATCTGGATATGGTGGCGGGCAATATTGAGGCGGGAATTTCCGAGGCGGCGATCGCCACCAGCCAGCAAACCTATCTCAAATTGTCCGATTTGCGGTTGGAACTGGAACAAAAGGAACAGGAGTGGCTGTTATATTATCAGGCGGCACTGACCGATTTACGCAGTTTAATTACCGAAGTTCAGAGTCACCGGGAATGTGAGGTGGAAGTCGGAGAGGGGAGTGACGCGGAATCGTTCAAATGTGAGGTCAATTACTGGACAAATGGGCGGCTGGGTGAGTACGAAAACCGACTGACTCAGTTGGAAACAGAACTGGTGGAAGGGGAAGCCACCCTCACCACCGAACAGGTTAAAAATATCGGCGAACAAATCGAACACCTGCGGCCGATTTTAGGGGAAATTATCGAACAGGCGAAACTCTCGATTTTGGGTTCCCAAATGCGGGCGGAAATTGGTGATCGCGTCGTCGAAGCTTTGGAAAATATGGGTTATACCCTGGTTGATGATACCTACGAAGGGGAAGACGAACGCAACGCCTTTGTTGTCAAGGTGAAAAATGTCGCCGGGGATGAGGTGGTGACGGTGGTGAGTCCCGAGTCGGAATTTGGGGCGAATTCGGTTTCAATTAATGCTTTCAGTCCCACTTTAATCGATGAAACAGCCACCCGCCAAAATGCCGAGGCGATTTTCAATCTATTGAATGAAGCAGGCGTTCAAGGTGTAGGAGAAATTGAATGTAAGGAAGAGGCGAAGGTAGAATATCGGGATCTGGAGGAAGTAAGGCACCGCTTGGGAATCAATTCCCAAGCTAATAGCTCAAATCATCTGAAGATGATTGGGGAGGTTGAAGGAGGGGAAAATCGGATCTGATGTTAATAGGAAAGTGGAGGCTTTCCCAAAAGGATAGCAACTGCCAAGGTGGTTCAGACAGTCTATGTTTAACCGAGTCCACTTGAGTGGACTTTTGCGATTCGCCTTGAAATGAATTTCAAGGCGGGTCAGCTCAATTGACCGATCCGTCCTAACCGTTCTATCGGTTGCTATATAGCAATCGGAAACCATTTGTAAAATTGTCTGGCCCCCAAACCCCCAATACTGGGGGCTTTGAGTCGATCGAATTTTCACGAATCATTTCACACTGCTATATATAGCAATCGGAAACCATTTGTAAAATTGTCTGGCCCCCAAACCCCCAATACTGGGGGCTTTGAGTCGATCAATTTTTCACCAATCATTTCACATTGCTATATATAGCAATCGGAAACCATTTGTAAAATTGTCTGGCCCCCAAACCCCCAATACTGGGGGCTTTGAGTCGATCAATTTTTCACCAATCATTTCACATTGCTATATATAGCAATCGGAAACCATTTGTAAAATTGTCTGGCCCCCAAACCCCCAATACTGGGGGCTTTGAGTCGATCAATTTTTCACCAATCATTTCACATTGCTATAT
>JBNGCR010000115.1:9011-16828 GCA_050045915.1 Limnospira sp. | reverse complement strand
TTCCCGATTCCCGATTCCCGATTCCCGATTCCCTTTTCTCCTCAAACCTTCAACACCGATTTTCGGATCAAATCGATCCCTTTATTGGCGACATCTGAATAACTCAACTCCCCCGCAAAGATGCGGCTCATTGTCGCCGCCGCTGAATGGTGTTTGACTCCGACTTGATAACTCAATTGGGGAAAACGGTAAAATATTTGAGCCAATTTCTGCGCCCAAAGCATCTCTTTTCCCCACTCTTCGACCATGATTTCCGTGTACCGTTCCAAGGCATTCATATTTCCGGCGATCGCATCGTGAATCGCTGCGGCCGCTTTCAAACCGCTGAAAATAGACGGGCGAATCCCCTCCGCCGTAAACGGATCGACCACGCAGGCCGCTTCCCCCGCCAGCAGGGCATTTTGGGCGTGCAATTTTTGGCTTCCGTCCCAAACTGCGATCGGATGTCCGCATTCCGTCGCCCCGTCTAAATTCAGGTCGAACATCTGGGCGTAATCTATCAAGATTTGCTTGAAATTTTGTGCCTTGCGTTCTTTCCAAAATGCCCCCGCACCGACTGAGAAACCGTCGGCTTTGGGAAAATTCCAGGCATATCCTTTATTGACTAAGCCGAATTCAAAGTAAGTTTGATTGTCCCCTCGATTCCCCCGGGGAATTTCTAACTCTAAAGCGCCCGCAACCACTTTTTTCTGCTTTTTGAATCCCAAACATTTTGCCATCGATCCTTTAGAGCCGTCGGCGGCGATCAAGTAACGGCCGCAATACTGTCCTTTCGTCGTATTGACGAACCAGCGATCGCTTTTAAATTCGATGGAAGTGACTTCGGTATGATCTCGAACGGCGGCCCCTTGTCCCACGGCTTGATTGAGAATGAAATAGTCAAACACTTCTCGCCTGACCATCCAAATCGGATGGTTTTTGAGGTCGATGGCAGCCGGATCGCCTTTTTTGAAGGTAAAACAGACGGTATTCGTTTTCAGAGAAATGGCCGGGGACAAGTCGAAATCGAACCCATCCTGGACGACCGGAGAAACGCCCCCACCGCAGGGTTTATAGCGGGGGAGAATGGCTTTGTCGATCGCCAAAATTGAATGCCCTTTTTTGGCCAGATGGTAAGCCGCCGTCGCCCCGGCTGGTCCCGTGCCGACAATGATACAATCAAACATGGTGCGATCGCCCCAGAAATTTTTCTACGTTTTATAACATAAAAAAAGGGAACGTATCAGCAGTTTAGACTCCCGTTCCCAAAACCTGAAATGATGGCTGGATAACTGCCAGTTTACAAATCCCGTTTGCGGATTCCCGGCGCCGCCGCCCCGTAATTGATCCGGCAGCCGATATTGAAAATACTCGAGCCACATTCGAGGGGGACGACCTGCTCGTTGAGGATGGCGCTACAACTCACATATTCGTCGCCGTTGGTATCTCGCATCATGCACTCGATGGGGGTGGCACCGGAACTGTTGGACCACACCCGCATTCCCAACCCGGCCACCATGTGAGCCCAGAAAAAGCCGATCAGGCCCACGATAATGATCAGGATGCCGACGGCTCCGAATCTGAGCTTCCAACTGCCCAGGAGTTTGAACACTCTCTCCCGGATTCCCATGCCCTGGGGGGCTGATTTTTGGGGGGTTTCGGTTTGATTCTCTGTCATGTCGCTTTGATTCTCCATTTGATTAATTGGACGCTTTTCTGGGGGCAAGAAACGCTCAAATTATCGAATTTCGATAATTATTATTTATACGTTTGGTGAGAATTGCCCCGATAATTTTCCTGAAAACTCTATCTATTTCGACTTGACTATGGTATGATTCTTATAGTATGGAAATATTGGCGAAAATTAATTTTTTTCATATATTTCCATCATGAAGAATTAATGATTAAATTTTATCGCGAGTTACGGTTTGCCGTCAACCCGTCAACCGGCGGATAAATTCCAGCGGCAGGCCATCCGCATCGGCAATAAAAGCGACTTCGTAAACCGTTTCACCGATCGCCTGTTGGGTGGGTTCGAGGAGGACGTTGAGGGAATCGACGCGATCGCGGAGGGAGTCGATCCAACCGGGGAGGTCGGGGGTCGAGTCCGTCAAGTCGAAGGAGAGATGGTAGTAGCCGACATAATGCTCGTCGCCGAAGGCATCGGGGGCGGGTTTAGGTTCGGGAATTTGGATCAGTTCGATGCGGCCGCCGAGTCCCTCCATCCAGCAGGCGAGGGTGTAGCCGGTGGTGAAGCGATCGCGCACTTCAAACCCCAACTGTTCGTAAAAGGCGATGGCGCGGTGGATGTCGGCGGTGCGGATGGAAGCGTGGTGCATCGGCGTTTCCCCAATGGTGGCGGTCGATTTTCAGGTGCGGTTCCTACTCAAATAAGCGGAAATACGGATAGCGGACGGGAACCCCCTGTTCCTTTTCCAGGTCGAAATTGATCACCTCCCAGCAGGGTTCCTCCTCGGGGTCGGGGCTAAATTCCACGGGCAGACCGTACAGGCGGGGTTGGTTGGACTCGGGCTGCGATCGCCACGGGGTGCCGCGTTCGAGATAGGAACCAATCAGATCCCGGTAGCGCTGGGCGATGATCACGCGGGTCGCCCGGTATCCTTGGGTATACAGGCGATCGAGAGCCTCGTGGATTTCAAACCGGATGCCGTCGGGGTGGGTGTGCTGTCGATACCACTCCTCATTCCACTGTCGCCAATGGCGCCCGGACTGAAGGTGGATCAATTCCCCCGTTTTTGGATCGGCTTCAAAGGCACCATGCCGGGGACACAGATAGGTATCCGTGAGAGTCAATGCGGGAATTTTCTGGCGGCAGTGGGGACAGCTAATCTCCGAGCCAAAAATAGGGTACTGCAAGGCAGAATTCATGATGAATGCTTTTGCACCAAACCGACGTAAAGTCTATTATAACGGTGGGTCTTCCATCCACACGGATCAAAATTTTTGTCGTTTCGTCCGATACGTCCGCGATCGCCCTTCAGTTATGAATCAATCCCCCCAGTTTCCCATTTCCCCCGCCATCGGCCGCTGGCCCCCGCCAGACCTGTCCAAAGCGGCTTTCGTCGCCCCCGGTGCGGTGGTCGTCGGCGATGTGGAAGTCGGCGAGGGGGCGAGTATTTGGTACGCGGCGGTATTGCGAGGGGATGTGGAAAAGATCGTCATCGGCGATCGCACCAACGTCCAGGACGGGGCAATTTTACACGGCGATCCGGGACAAGTCACGGTCTTGGATCGGGATGTCACCGTCGGCCACCGGGCCGTCATCCACGCGGCACAGGTCGAACCCGGAAGCTTGATCGGCATCGGGGCGATTATCATGGACGGCGTGCGGGTGGGCGCCGGGAGTATCGTGGGGGCCGGTTCCGTGGTCACGAAAGACATCCCGCCGCGATCGCTGGTGGTGGGAATTCCCGCCAAACGAATCCGCGAGGTTTCAGAAGAAGAAGTGGCCGGATTGATCGAACACGCCCAACGATACGAAAAATTGGCGCGAGTTCATGCCGGGACGGGGACGGAGACGGGTTTCGAGTCGCCTCACTGAGAATCGGTTCCGAATCCGGGGTTTTGTCGCCGCCGAATTTCCCCGGGGCTTTTAAAATTGCCGGGTCGGGCCATTGCCAAAAATGGGTTCGATGCGATAAAAATAAGAATATGAAATTTTGTTTAAAATTTGCAGGAGGAGAGCAGATGGATTTGGATCTTCGGTTGCTCGTGGTTTTGTTGCCCCTACTCCTGGCCGGCGGCTGGGCAGTCTTTAACGTCGGTGCTGCGGCCCTCCGCCAAGCCCAGGGTTTCATGAATAAGAGTTCCTAGGTTAACAGACTCTCAAAAAGCCCGAGTCTTTTGTCAACAAAAGATTTCGGGGACTTGAGACATGAGATCCGATCGGAGCGATCGCATCATGACCGACGGTTCCCTCTCGGGGGCCGTCGGTTTTGATGGGGATGGGAGTCGGCGGTCAATAATTAATCATTAATAATTAACAATTAACAATTCACTTTTCCAGTTTTTGAACCCGACAAACTCCCCGAAAGCTTCAGCGTTAGACCTAGATGATATTCCCGTTTTCGGTGAGAAACCCGAGGGATGGAAGCCGTCTGGCAAGCGTGTGAAGCGTGGTCTATACCGTTCAGCCGATGGTACTGAGGTCAATGCTGATGCGAATGGATCTTGGAATATCGGCAGAAAAGCAAACGTAACCGGGATGCAATGCACCCCGGCAAGAGGCGTTTTGACTTCGCCTAAGCGTCTGAGGTTATGGGATCTACCGCAAGTCGATCCGATCAGAAGTGCTGAAACTCCCTTCGGGGAATCCCCGTCGCTGTCTTCGCGGGGAGTAGTCAATTCTCGCCCCGTGGTACCCTTAGTTTTGATGGATTGTCGCTAAGAGCCCGACCTATGACTCCAGAAGCTGCGATCGGCGAGATCGCGATCAAGCAGAATCTCGAACAATTTCTTCTCGTCCTGCTGGTGTCCCTCAGCGTCGCCACCCTGTCCCGCCTGTTCGCTTGGTTTCGGAGAATTCCCTTCACCCTCCTATTGGTGATCGTCGGATTGATTTTGGCGATCGAGGATATCCGCCTGGTGAACCTGTCGCCGGAACTGATTCTGGAAATTTTCCTGCCCCCGCTACTGTTTGAAGCCGCCTGGAATATGAATTGGCGGGATCTCAAGCGAGATCTGTTTCCCGTCTGTCTGTACGCGATCGCGGGGGTGATGATTTCCGTGATGGGGATCGCTCTGGGGTTAAACTGGATGGCGGAAATACCCATCCCGATCGCCCTGTTGGTGGGGGCCAGCCTCGCCGCCACCGACCCGATCTCGGTGGTGGCGTTGTTCAAAGAATTGGGGGCACCGCGGCGCCTGCGGACTCTGATGGAAGGCGAAAGTCTGTTCAATGACGGGGTGGCGGTGGTCGCCTTCAGCCTGCTGGTGGGCCTGCCGATGGGGACGACGGAATTTTCCATCTCCCAAACCGTGCTGCGGTTCTTCGCGTTCGTGGGAATCGGCATCGGTGTCGGCAGTTTAGTCGGATTCGGGATTTCCTATGTCACCCAACGCTTCGATTCTCCCCTGGTGGAACAATCCCTGACTCTGGTTTCCGCCTACGGAACCTATGTGATGACGGAGAATTTGGGCGGTTCCGGGGTGATCGGCGTGGTGACGGTGGGATTGATTTTGGGAAATTTCGGGTCGCGGATCGGGATGAACCCCCGCACGCGACTGATCGTCAGCGAGTTTTGGGAGTTTCTGGCGTTTTTTGT
Organism: Limnospira sp.; assembly: GCA_050045915.1. Taxonomy (GTDB): domain Bacteria; phylum Cyanobacteriota; class Cyanobacteriia; order Cyanobacteriales; family Microcoleaceae; genus Limnospira. The sequence goes on along the minus strand of JBNGCR010000115.1, from coordinate 11,564 downwards.
CAACTCCATCGTGTTCCTGTTGATCGGCGACCAGATCGAGTTTTCCAGTTTAGGGGAAAATATCGAACCGATCGCGGTCTGTATCGGGGCGGTGATCCTGACCCGAGCGATCGCTACCTTCGGCCTGAGTGCGTTGAGTAACGGCGTGGCGCGATCGAATATCGGCTGGCGCTATCAGACGGTCTTCTGGTGGGGCGGATTGCGCGGTTCCGTATCCATCGCCCTGGTTTTGAGCGTCCCCGCCGCGTTGCCGGGACGGGATGAAATGATCGCCACGGTATTCGGTGCGATGTTATTTACCCTGCTGGTACAGGGGCTGACCACCCAATCGCTGTTGCAGGTTTTGGGTCTGATCGGCGATCAACCTTTGCGTCAGGAATATCTGGAATTGGTCGCCCGCCGGGTGGCGTTAAATCGGGTCAAAACGTACTTGTCTGATTCGGTTCGCAAGCAGGAAATCGACTCCGAATTTTATCGATATCAGGTGGAGTTGGTGAATTCGGAATTGGAGACGATCCAAACTCGGATTGAGAAATTGATTTCGGAAAATTCCCAACTACAGGAGTTGAGTCTGGAATTGTTGCGCGAGGAGTTGGTGGATATCGAAGCGGAAACCTACGCGGAATTCGTGCGATCGGGCCGTTTGAACAGTCAGCTTTCCCCAATTTTGTGGGCAGTGATGGAGGAGCAAGGCAAGGAAGCGGTGCCGCCGACATCGGAACAGGAAATTGCTTGAAGGTTGGGGTTCTCAAATCGATCCCAATTCCCGCTGGGGAATTATAGCAACGAGCCCTCGCGTGGTTACAGTTGAAATGGGGTCAGAAGAAACAAGGGGTTCCATCCCCTTGTTATAGAAAAGCCGTTTCAGCTTGAAACCCAAATTTTCGGTCAATTGCTATGGAGTTCGGCGATCGCCTCCATGAGGAGCGTATCGACGGCGGGGGCGAGGAAATGTTCGACGAGCCAGGTTTGAGTGAGGGCGATATCGCGATCGCACTCCAGATATACCGCCCCGACGATCGCATCGAATAACTCGGCAAAAATCCCGACCCGGGCGATTTCGTGTTTCCAGGCCGATTCGGTTCCCAGGTGGGCGAGGCGGGGCAAGCCCATTTGCTCGGCGAAACCCGATCGCGTGGCATTGTCGATCAGGTCGCTTTTGATCAGCGTCAGGGTTTCGGGTTGGAGGTCGGGGAACCGAGTGTAGAGGTAATTGCTCAGTGCCGCACTCAAAACCAGCGATCCGACGTGGACGAGTCCGATATGCTCCAAAGATCTCAGTTGCTTCTGAGCGACGCTCAAATCGGATTGTTCCGCGATCGCGTCGGGGTGATTGAGGGCAATTTCCAACAGTTCCTGGCGATTAAAATCGTGGAGGCCGACTGCCTCCATTGCAGCTTTGATATTGGCAATCATTTTGATAAAAATGGTACACAGACCCAACATTGACTACAGGCGATCGCGGGTCGGTTACGGATCGAAAAACGACTCGGCAATCCTAAAGGCATTTTGAGTTTCTCTCCCCCCCATCCCCCCATCCGCTACAATTAACTCGGTTCGCGATTCTCCTGCCCAGACGCTTCGCGATCGCTGTTTGGTGTTTCTACAAACCCATGTCTTCCTTAAATACAATTAGTGAAAGTGTTTGCTTCGGAGGGACAGTCGGCTTTTACAGCCACCTCTCCCCCACCTGCAATAGCCGAATGCGGTTTGCCGTCTACCAACCCCCACTCGCCCGAACCCAGTCCGTCCCGGTTCTGTATTACCTCTCGGGCTTAACCTGTAGCGAGGAAAATTTCATGGTCAAGGCTGGTGCCCAGCGTTGGGCCGCGAAATACGGGTTGATGCTCGTCGCCCCTGACACCAGCCCCCGCAACACCGACACGCCGGGAGAAGAGGAGGACTGGGATTTGGGAACCGGGGCGGGGTTTTACGTCGATGCCGTCCGGGAGCCGTGGAACCGCCACTATCAGATGTACAGTTACGTCACCCGGGAGCTACCCGAGGTGGTCGCGGAGCATTTTCCGGCCCGGGGCGATCGCCAGAGCATTTTCGGTCACTCGATGGGCGGCCACGGGGCTTTGGTTTGCGCCCTGCGGAATCCCCGGCAATATTTGTCCGTCTCCGCATTTGCCCCTGTCGCGGCTCCGGCGCACTGCCCCTGGGGTCAAAAGGCTTTCACTTACTATTTGGGAAGCGATCGCGATCGGTGGCGGGACTACGATGCCAGCGAACTGATTTTGCGGGGAGACTTCAACCGCCCCATCCTCATCGACGTGGGAACCGCCGATCCGTTCCTGGCTCAAAAGCAATTGCTGCCGGAAGTTTTCGACCGCGCCTGTTCGGAAGTCGGACAGGTCCTCACCCTGCGGATGCAACCCGGGTATGACCACAGCTACTATTTCATCACCACCTTTATCGAAGATCACATCCGCCACCACGCCGCGGCCCTGGTGGACGATGGGTAAGAGAAAGGGAGCCGAGGGAGCGGGGGAAGCGGAGGGAGCGGAGGAAGAACACAGATAGGATTTTCCTCCGGTCGCCTCCGGTCGC
>JBNGCR010000115.1:0-8911 GCA_050045915.1 Limnospira sp. | reverse complement strand
AAATGGTGGTTCCTTCGTCGAGTTGACTCTCGATCGCCAACTCGCCGCCGTGCAACTCGACGATTCGTCTGGCGATACTGAGTCCGAGTCCAGACCCCTGCTGTTCGTAGAGTTTGCGCTCGAATTGCATATGGGCACCGATGCCGTCGATCTGTTCCGGGGTCATCCCCCGACCGCGATCGCCCACCCGCAACAGAAAACAACCCTCGCCGACGGAGCCCCGGATGTCGATGGGGGTGCCGGGGTCGGAAAATTTGCAGGCGTTATCGATGAACTCTTCCACCACTTTTTCCAGTTGGTTGGCGGCCATCTGCACCGCGGCGTCTTCGAGGTCGAGGTTGAGATCCGCCTCCCGTTCTGAGAGTTTCGCCTGTCGGGTGGCGGCGGCGACGATCGCGGCTTTGGCATCTTTGACTCGGAGGCTTCTGATCAATCGCACGCGATCGGCATTCAGGCCAATAATTTCCAAATCCGCGTACAGTAGAAAATTCACGATCAGCCGGTGCAGGCGACGGCCGGCGGTGCGGATATCTTCGAGGACTTCCCGAACCTCGGGGGGGTCGAACAGGTCTAGGTCCGACAGCAGCAGTTCCGTGTTGCTGATGATGCCGTTGAGGGGGGTGCGGAGTTCGTGGGGGAGGGAGTGGGTGATGTTTTGCCGCAATTCCTCGATCTGCCGTTGGGACTGTTGTTTGACGAAGGACTGTTTTTTGAGGCGGGTAGCGATCGCCCGCAACAGTTCCTCCATCGAACAAGGTTTGGTCAGGTAGTCGTCCGCACCGAGCTCCATCCCTTCTCGCAGGTCGTGGCGGTCGGCTTTGGCGGTCAGAAAGATAAACGGGATGGTCGCCGTGTCCAGTTGCGATCGCAATTCCTTCAACACCCCGAAGCCGTCCAACTTCGGCATCATCACGTCGCACAAAATCAGGTCGGGTAGGTGTTTCTTAGCCTGTTCCACCCCAACCTGTCCGTTCTCCGCTTCGATCACGTCAAAGTCTTCAACTTCGAGCAACTCAACTAAATTATCTCGAATCGCCTCTTCATCTTCAATTACCAATACTTTAGTCATATAGCTTCTCGAATTGATATCATACGGGGTGGCTGCAACCGGAAATACTCGGATCATTTACAACCATTATCTCACATCGCGATCGCCCGACAATGCCCCAAAATTGAAGATTCCTTAAAATTATTCAGCCCTCCGATGTCAGGGGCAAGGTGACGGTAAACGTCGTCCCCTTTCCCAATTCACTTTCCACGGCAATCTCACCCCGATGTAAGTCCACCACCTGCTTGACGATGGACAACCCCAATCCGGTTCCTTTGATTTGTCCCACATTGGACGCCCGTTCAAATGCTTGGAACAGTTTATCTTTATATTCCGGCGGAAAACCGATGCCACAGTCTTTGATCCGAAAAATGATCCGGTCTTCTTTGCGGATCACATAAAAATTGATCATCCCCCCATCCGGAGAATATTTGATAGCGTTGGATAATAAATTCTCAAAAGCGTGGCGGAGCAACTTTGCATCGAGGACGACCGGCCCATCAGTCGCCCCCCAACTTTTAAATTCCAGGTCGTGCTTTCCGTCAAGCTGAACCCGAAACTCTTCGATCAATTTTTCACAAAATTCGATCGCATTCAGGGGAACCGGGTTAAAATTCAATTTACCGGATTCTGACCGACTCAAAGTCAAAACATCTTCGAGGAGTTCGTTCATGTTTTTGACCGCCGCCTGAATCCGCTGGAAATGTTTCAGCTTTTTCTCGTAGGTGAGCTTGGATTCGTGGGTTTCCAAGAGATCGGCGGACATCTGAATGGAGGTGAGGGGAGTCCGCAAATCGTGGGAGGCGATAGATAACAGGCGGGACTTTTCCTCCCGCGATGCCTCCGCCAAATCTAGGGATTGTTTAACTTTCATCTGCTCTTGATATTTTCGCATTGCCATGCGGATAGTGGCGTGAACCTCCCGGTCTTTAAAGGGCTTTAAAATATATCCATAAGACCCCGTAAACTCCGCCCGTTCCAGGGTGCTGTCGTCGGCGTAAGCAGTCACATAAATCACCGGCGTACCGTATTTTTCATGAATTTTTGTCGCCGTTTCGATGCCGTCCATATCGCCCTTAATCACGATATCCATCAACACTAAATCCGGTCTTTTTGCCTCGACCGCCTCCAGGGCTTTGTCGCCGGACGAGACGATATCGGCGACACCGTATCCCAACTTTTTGAGTTTGCGGGCCAAGCCTTTGGCAATCAGCAACTCGTCCTCTACAATCAAGATTGAAATTTCACTCATTTGACCAGACCCTCCTAATTGTGAATGAGTTGCGATCCGCGAAGCCCATCCATCGCGACTTGTTCTGCGGTGGTGAAGCCGTTCGGACACCTATGGGGCATGAAATTCGCCGGAGTCGAAAAATTGACGGTTCCACCGCCACTACAGAGCTCGAAAAATCTGCAATCGATCGCCACAATTCTCGAAATCTGGGCGGTTCTGAACCGCCACCAGAAGCCCCGCAGTTTGGTGATAGATCTCGATTTTTACCTCTAGAATTAAGATACATTTCCCGGATATTTTAAAATATCTGAGCAATTAACCGGATCTGATATAAAATGGGATATCCGACATGATTTGTGTCGAATATTTTCTCTCCAAAACGGTGGCGAAGCCATCTTCAAGCGGAGGATCTCCCTCTCAATTGGGATAGCTGTTCGGAACCCACCCTCTGATTGTATTATAGGTCCCGATCCGCGACCGCTCAATACCGCTGCCGGTAGCGCAACTCCGAGAACGTCAGCTTAAATGCGGTTCCCTCCCTCACCTCCAACAGTTCCAAGGTCCCTTCGATCTGATCAGTCAGAGTCCAGATCAATTCCATCCCCAGGGATTCGACATTGCGGATGTCGAGGCCTTCCGGGAGGCCGACCCCATTATCCCGCACGATCAGGGTGATACTCCCGTGCCCGTCCCCGTGGAGTTCCAGGGACAATTTGCCGGGGCGCCCGTCGGCGAAGGCGTGTTTGAGGGCATTCGAGATCAACTCGTTGACGATGAGGCTGCAGGGGTTGGCCGTCTCCAAATTCAGTTCCACCGGGTCGATATCCAACTCCAACTCCACCGCGTGATTTTCCATGCTGTAGGAGTCGAACAGTTGGTCGGCCAAATCCTGGAGGTAGTCGCCAAAATTGATCCGGTCGAGGCCGGTGGACTGGTAGAGCTTTTCGTGAATCAGGGCCATCGACTGAATCCGCTGCTGGCTGTCCTCCAACAGTCGCGTCACCTCGGGATTGTCGGTGTAGTCGGACTGGAACTCCAGCAAATTCGAGACGACGAGCAGGTTATTTTTGACCCGGTGGTGGATTTCCTTGAGCAAAATTTCCTTTTCCTTGAGGGAGTCCATGAGTTGACTTTCGGCCTGTTTCCGCTCGATGGCGGTGGCGAGGACGTTGGCCGCACTCTGCAAGAAATGGACGTCCTCCTGGGTGAAGATCCGCTCCTCGTTGGCGTAGACCCCCAAAATCCCGTAGCGGGAATTTCGGCCATCGATGGGAATGCTGACGCCGCTCAGGTAAGGGTAGCGGTGAATTTGGGTGGAGCCGCCGCCGCCCTCCTGGGGAGACAATCCGCCATCGCGCGACATTGGCTCGGTTTGGGAGGAATTCGGCAAGATAAACGAATAGAGGTTCTGGCCCGCGATCGCCACCGTGAGCCGATCGGGTTCCGGAGTCCGAATTTCGAGCAATTTGCAATAGTCCACATTTAAACACCGGCTCACCTGTACCACCACCTCCTCGATCAGGGTGTAGAGGTCGATACCGGAGAGGGCCTTTTGTCCGAATTCGGCGACGATCGCCTGCTGGTAGGCTTTAGCGGCGATTTGCCCCTGGATCTTCTGGCGATCGGCAATTTCCCCCCGCAACTGTTTGTTCATGTCCTGCAGTTGAGCCGTCCGCTGTTCCACCAGCATTTCCAGCCGTTGATTGAGCTGCTGTAGGGACTGTTCAGCCGCCTTGCGTTCGCTGATATCCGTCAGGGTGCCGACAAATCCGACCACCTCATCGAAATCGTCCCGGTCCGGAACTGCCCGGGCGAAGACCCAGACCTCGCGGCCGTCGGGATGTCGGAACCGATATTCCGACTGGAAGGGCCGGTAATCCGCCAGAGTCTCCATCCACTCCCCGATCACACCGTCGCGGTCCTCCGGGTGGATGGCTTGTATCCAACCCCGTCCCAGAATATCTACAGCCGGCAGTCCCAGCAAATCGCAGCCGTGTTCGTTGATGTACACGCATTCCCCCCGGGCATCGGTGCGGAAAATGCCGACGGGGGAGATGTCCGTCAGGGTGGCGTAGCGGGCCTCGCTTTCCCGGAGGGCATCTTCCACCTGGCGGCGTTCGGTGATGTCTTCGGCCAGGCCGACGGTGCGATCGACGAGTCCCGCCCCGTCGAAGACCGGAAAGCTGCGGGTCCAGATCCAGCGTTCGGTGCCGTCGGGCCGGACGATGCGGTACTCTTGGTTGAACGGTTCGGCGATCGCGCGATTTTCAAACAGCTCCCGGATGAACTCCCGCTCTTCGGGGTGGATGCTCTCGAACCACAGATCCGGATTTCGATAAATTTCTTCCCGGGAGATGCCCCAGATCGCCTCGAAGGCGGGGCTGATATAGATCCACTTCGACCCGCAGGCCGGACAGATAAAAAACACCTCGCGGATGCTCTCCGCAAGTTGGCGAAACTGCCGTTCGCTCTCCCGCAGTTCCACTTCCGCCTGGCGGCGTTCCAGTTCGGAGGCGGCTCGGACGGCAAAAATTTGCAGGATTTCTTCCATGAACTGCAAATTGGAGGCGGGGCGGCACCCTAAAACCGCCACCACCCCCAACAGGCGATTTTGGGAGTCCGTCAGGGGCAACCCGAGGAAGCTCGACCCCCGCATTTGACGCATCAGGGAGTTGAGGGGAAAATCCTCTCGCAACCCTTCTGAATAGACGGTCGGGGTGGTTCCCGAACCGCCCTGATGGTTGACGAGGATTTCCCAGCACTGTGTCCGTTCCAGTTCGTATTCGAGGTTGGGGGCGATCGCGCCGTCGGCCCACAGGGCGATCGTCCGCATCCGGTCGGGTTCGGAAACCCACTCGCTGATGAAGGCACATTCCATCTGCAGGGTTTTGGCCAGGGATTGCACCAGGGATTGAAAAAAGGCTTCGCTGGTGCGGGTGGAAACCCCCAGGGCGAGATTTTTCAAGACCTGCTGCACCTGCTGGCGTTCGATCGCCGTGGCGATCAGGTTGGCGATCGCCTGCAGGAAGTTGAGGTCTTCCCGGTCGAAGGCTTGCGGTTCCCCGGCGTGGGCGCTCAACACCCCGAAGGGTTTGGGTTTTCCGGGGATGGGGACGCTGATGCTGCTGGCGACGCCGTGTCGGCGCAGGAAGGTTTCTTTGGTAAATCGGGGGTCTGTTTTCAGGTCGGCGACGAGGACCGGCTCCCCTTCGAGGAGGGTGTATCCGGCCAGGGAGGTGCGGTCGGGGGCGATCGCGACGGTCGAGCTGAGTGTCTCGGTTTCCCAGCCGACCCCGGCCCGCATGACGAATTGATTCCGCTCCGGGAGCAGTTCCACGATTTGGGCGAATTTCACCTTCAAAATCGAGGCCAGCGATCGCGCGGTTTCCTCGAACAGGGCGTCCAAGTCGGGGTCGGCGAGGGCCTGCTGGCTGAGGTGGGCCACGGTGTCCTGCTGGGTGACGCGATCGCGGAGTTCGGTTTCTGCGGCCTGCCGCCCCGTCACGTCTTGAATCAGGGAGAGGATCGACACCACGCGATCGGACTCGTCGCACAACACCGAGTTGTACCACTCGCAGTGGAGGAGGCTCCCATCTTTGGTGTAGTTGCGGTTGGTGCAGATATTGTAAGTCTCCCGGCCACTCACCAAGGCTTCGGTGATGATTCCAACCCGTTCAAGGTCTTCCTCGAATACCATCGGCCAGTCCCCCCAGTGGTGCCCCACCACTTCCCGGGCCGTCCACCCGAATATTTTCTCGGCTCGACTCGACCAGTATTGAACCCGAAACTCTCGATCCCATTCGATCACGGCTAGGGGAGAGTTATCGACGTGGGAGCGGAGTTGCCGGTGGGCTTTTTGTAGTTCGAGGTCGGCTTGCTTCTGTTCGGCTAAGGTGCGGGTGAGGATTTGGTTGGTGGCTTGCAGTTCCCGGGTGCGCTCCCTCACCCGTTGCTCCAATTCCGAGGTCAGGTTTTGCAGCGCTTCTTCGGCCTGTTTGTAGGGGGTGATGTCCCGGGCGACCCAGGCCACGGACTCCTCGGAAAGGGGGGTGATGTTGGCGGAGAACCACAGGGTTTCGCCGCCGACGGCCAGGGAATATTCAAAGTTGAGGACGGGGCCGGTTTCGAGGGCTTCCCGTACCCTGGCAGTGAAGGGGTTGTCGGGGTCGGGGGGCGAAAACCGTTCCAGGGTTTCGGAGATGATTTTCGACGGATCTTGATGGGTGTCCGCCTCGGAAATACGGCGGGAGCGACCCGGGTGGGTGGGGGCGACTTGAATGGAGTTGACGCGAATATTGACGATTAAAATGATATCCGTCAGGGCTTCAAAAAAAGCCCGGATGTTGGGTTCGGACGATCGCAGTTTTTCTTCGATGAGGCGGATGATGTTGCGCTGGCCGATTTCTCCTTGCAGTCGTTGGTTTGTGGCTTGCAGTTGGGTTTTAAATTGCAGGAGTTGTTGCTGCAGGGGGGTGGGGTTCCCGGAAATTGGGGCGCGGGTGGCGGTTTCTGGCGAGTTGACAATTGGAGTTTTGGGGGGTCGGAGTTTCTCCAGGACGCGGGTTTGGGTGATGAGTCCCACGAGTCGCTCCCAGTCGTCTACGACCGGAAGATGGCGGATGTGGTGGGCCTGAAATTGCTCCAGGACGGTGGAAATATCTCGGTAGTCCGCGACTCGGAGCGTGACGGGGGATCGGGTCATGACTTCGGAAACTCTCAGGGTGTCCGACATTTCCCCGGCGCCGATGAGCCGCACCACGTCGCGCTCGGTCCACAGCCCCACGACCCGCCGTTCTTCGATCACCACGACGCAACTGCGGGGGGGGGCCGCGTCGCCTTCCCAAAGCTCCGAAGATTCTTGGCTCATCAGGGCGATGACCTGCAGGATCGACGTATTGGGGTCTACCGTCAGCGGCGATGGGTGGACGATCTCCGCCAAGGTGAGGCTGCTGGGATAAGGTTGGGAGTCTAATCGCATGGGGTCGAGAAGGATGGGAAGCTTGGACGGGTTCGGCTTGGGGCGCGATCGCTCAGTTGATGGGAACTCGGACGCGCATCGTGTTATTCTCCCACTGCCATCTTTAATAAGTGTAGCGAGTCGCGGCGGTCTTAGCTTGAAAACATTTTCCCCGGGGATCGGTGCGGCCACTGCGGATCGCCCCTTTTCGGGCTCTTCAGAACCCGATCGCGGCCTTTTCAACTCGGTCTTTTTGTTCTCCGCAGGAATTCACTTGAGAAACGGACAATCGCATTTTTCAAATACTGCCGACGCCGACCTTCAGTCCGGCGCGGGTCTCCTTTTCCCATTCCGGGTCAAAAAATTTCAACGATTGATTCATAAAACTAAATAAAAATATTGAGTTTTGAGACAATTACTATATTTTAATAACGGATTCAAGTTTCGGCTTCAGCTATTATAAAATAAAGTAGCGAATTGGGTTTTGAGTCGATCATGAAACGTCAATACTTATCATTCCTAGCCGGCCTGACCGTGGCGACGGGCGCGTCCCTCGGACTGCCCGCCCTCGCCGAAAGCTGGGTTTTTATGGGACAGGCTTCCACCGGAGAAGAAGTTTACGTCGATCGCGACAGTATTTCCTGGGGTAACGAAGGGTTGCGATTTATCTACAGCATCGGCAACGAAACCATTTACGCGATCGCCTACTGCGACTCTAACACCTGGTATGCCAGCGGGTACGACCAAGTCTATTCGCCCACCAGTACCGCCACCAGCGACATGATCGGTTACGTCTGCTCGATCGGCAATAACTAAAATTGCAAATTGAATGCCGGAAGAGAGTTTATCTCTAATTTTTGGGTGTATCTTTATTTTGACGGCGATCGCGATCGGTGACTGCCACCAGCTTCAAACTTTTGCCACATGAGCTCTTGCCTCTTGCCTTTTTGAAAGGAGTTGTCAATCACCGGATCTGATATCAACGTCAATACCGGCACATGATCAGGGTATTGGCAGAAATATACCCCGCCACCGGAGAGGTGATGCGAACCCAGTCGCGATTTTCCCCGTTGGGGTCCCGAATCAGGCGATAGTCCGCCGCCAGTTGCACCTGACCCCCGGAGGGTACGCCGCCCCGGCGGGCCGAAAATCGGGACGGATCAGCCCGGACGACCACGCCTCGGGGAGCCGCCCGGCGATCGATCTGGCGGCAAAGGTTCCGGGCCGGCGGGCGGTCGTCCTCCGTCACATCCTCCGAACAGTCCGCCAAATTGCTCGACCCGCCGGGATAGCCGTTGGAGACGAACCCCCGCATCGGATAGGTAATTTCGATCCAACTGCGGCCGCCGGGGCCGCGAATGCCCTCGTAGTTGCGGACGAGGGTGACTTCTTGGGCGTAGGAAACCCCCCCCACCACGGGGGAATTGGGAGTGGGTCGGGAACGGACTACCAACCCCCGGCGTTCCGAGACGCGACGGCAGAGATCCGCCGTAGTTTGGGCGATCGCGCGATCGGACCCGAACCAACTGACGGGGGCATTTGACGACAGTTCCCCCGCCGCCACCGTCAAAAAAACCGCTGCCAACCCGGAGGCGACCCGTTTCCCACAATTCCAAATTTTCACGATAACCTCCGATACGTTTGGAAGCCCCCGTGCTTTAGCCGGGGGAGG
>JBNGCR010000114.1:11817-16968 GCA_050045915.1 Limnospira sp. | reverse complement strand
GGAGAATTCGGGGCGACGCTGATGCTGGCGGGGAATATTCCTGGCGTCACTAAAACCATTCCCCTGGCTATTTATTCAGCCGTGGAAGCTGGAGAAATGGGGCGAGCTTGGATGTGGTCTGGGATAATTTTATCGATTTCTTTATCGGCGATTACGGCGGTAAATGTGTGGACGGGGCGGCGTCGATCGCGTCAAGAAAAACCCCAAAAAATTCCCCAAATTAAAACCCAACTGGACTTGATGATCTCCGACTATCCGGCGATCGCATCCGGGTTGCAGGTGAATATTTACAAGGAACTCTCCGGCTTCTCCCTGCAAGCCAAATTGGACGGATATTGCGAACAACCGCTGGCAATTTTGGGGGCATCCGGAACCGGAAAAAGCATGATTTTGCGGTGTATCGCCGGCATGGAAACCCCCACCTCCGGACGCATCGTTTTAAACGGCCGGGTGCTGTTCGACTCCGAACGGGGTATCAACCTCCCCAGTCGCGATCGCCGCGTGGGTTTTCTGTTTCAAAATTACGCCCTCTTTCCCCATCTAACAATTGCCCAAAATATCGCCTTCGGACTGCCTCGGGGACTCTCTTCTCGTCAAATTAAGCAACGAGTCGAACAGCAGTTAATCCGCGTCCGACTGCCCGGAATGGGCGATCGCTACCCCCACCAACTCTCCGGCGGACAACAGCAGCGAATTGCCCTCGCCCGGGCTTTAGCCGGAGAACCGGAAATCCTGCTATTAGACGAACCCTTTTCCGCCCTCGACAGCCACCTCCGATATCAGATGGAACGGGAATTAATCCAAATTCTCGACACCTATTCCGGCGTCACCTTATTTGTCACCCACAACCGTTCCGAAGCCTATCGAATTTGTCCCCGATTATTAATTATGGATCGGGGCCGAGTCGCCGCCTACGGGGCCACCCGAGATCTATTCGACACCCCCCCCACTTTAGTCGCCGCCCAACTCACCGGATGCAAGAATTTTTCCCGGGCGATCGCCATTTCCGAACGGGCGATCGAAGCCCCAGACTGGGGCTGTCAATTGCAATTCTCAAACCCCCTGCCCAAAAAATTAACCCACATCGGAATCCGGGCGTATCAAGTCGGGGAAAGCCTGAATGTATGGCAAGAAAACAACCATCCCCATGCCGAAAACACCTTTTCCTGTTGGGTCGTCTCCACGATCCAATCCCCCAAACACATCGCCCTCTACCTCAAGTTAAATAATCCCCCCAGTCATCCCGAAGATTATCAGCTACAGGCCGATATTTCCCCCGAAAAATGGCAGGAAATGAACGGGCAACCCTTCCCCTGGAAAATTCAGTTAAATTCCGATAAAATTATGTTGCTTTTGTCCGAAGTTTGTGATAGCATTGATTCGCCAAAAGTCGAGAATAATTTCAGTCCCAAATCCAACTCTATGCTGTGAGGAAAATGCCATGAAATTGAGCGCCAGAAACACCATCAAAGGAACCGTTAAAAAACTCGTTGTCGGCGCAGTCAACGCCGAAGTCACCCTAGAAGTCGCCCCCGGCGTCGAGGTGGTTTCCATCATTTCCAAAGCCTCGGCGGAGAACTTGGGACTCGCGGAAGGATCGGAAGCCTACGCCGTGATTAAAGCCAGCAATGTCATGTTAGCCCTCGAATAAAATATGGATGTCATCCAACCCAAATCAGCCTTGCGGTTTATCCTCCTCCTGGGAACTGTCAGCCTCTGTGCAGACATGACCTATGAAGGGGCGCGAAGCATTACCGGCGCCTATCTCGCCACCCTCGGCGCCAGCGGGACGGTGGTGGGACTGGTGGCGGGTTTGGGGGAGTTGATTGGCTACGGACTCCGCCTGCTGGTGGGCTACCTCAGTGATGCCACCGGGAAATACTGGCGCATCACCACCCTGGGTTACGCCCTCAATACCGCCGTGGTGCCCTTGCTGGCTTGGGCGGGAAACTGGCAGACGGCAGCGGGGTTAATGTTGGGGGAACGGACGGGAAAGGCCATCCGCACCCCACCCCGGGACGTTTTGCTCTCCCACGCCGCCCTCAAACTGGGGGGAGGATTGGGATTTGGGATACACGAGGCGATGGATCAGATCGGTGCCGTGATGGGGCCTCTGGTCGTCGCCCTGATGTTGACCTGGAATCAAGGATATCGGGGCGGGTTTGCCATTCTCGCCCTCCCCGCCGTGTTGGGGATGATGGTGTTGCTAGTCACCCAGAAGATTTATCCCAATCCTCGGGAATTTGAGGAGGCGACTTGGGAACTCCAGAGTCAAGGATTACCCCGCCAATTCTGGATTTATTTGGCCGCCGTCGCCCTCATTGCCGCCGGATATGCGGATTTTCCCCTGATTGCGTTTCACCTGAACCGGGAAGCGATCGCAACTCCGACGGCAATTCCCCTCATTTATGCCCTGGCGATGGGAGTTGATGCGATCGCCGCTTTGGCGTTCGGATATCTCTTCGATCGCTTGGGAATTGCAGTTTTAATCATTGCCGTTCTGCTGTCGGCCGGTTTTCCGATTCTAGTGTTTCTAACCGCCGTTCAATCCGTCTGGTTGGGAATGGTTTTGTGGGGTGTGGGAATGGGCGCCCAAGAATCTATCCTCAAAGCGGTGGTTGCCCAATTAGTCCCCCCGGAACGGCGCGGCAGTGCCTTCGGTCTTTTTAACACGGGTTACGGTTTAGCCTGGTTTTTGGGCAGTGTTTTAATGGGTTTTCTCTACGATCGCAATCTCGGTTTACTGGTGATTTTTTCCACCACCATTCAGCTTTTAGCCATTCCCCTATTACTGTGGGTGATTTGGGGCCGGGGCGATCAATAGAGCGATGTGAGATATAGCGCTGAAACGACGGGAATCGGGAATCGGAAATCGGGAACTGAAATCACCTCGAAATCAAGGTGGCGGGCGCAGTCCCCCAAACGAAACTGTAAACACGCGATCGCGATACTTGCGATCGCTCGCGAACAGTCCATTTTCTCGCGGAGCGATTTTTCACCGATCATTTCACACTACTATATAGCAGTGTAAAATTGTCTAGCCCCCAAACCCCCAATACTGGGGGCTTCAAGCGGATCGATTTTTCACGAATCATGTCACACTACTATATACAGGCAACGGGCGATAGAGTCGCGGCGGGTGCGTCCCACCCCGCCCCCGGTTGAGAATCAAAGTTGTTAAAATTGAGTTACCCTGAAAAATTCGCATCTTCCATGTCGTCAGGTGTCGGATCAATTGGATTGAGGGACTCTAAATCAATATGATTAAAAAAGCAACTTTGCTGGAAGCCATCGCCGGAAAAAATCGGGGTTTGCTGGCCAGTCCGGCCGAAAAAACGGCAATTTTGTCCGCGATCGCCCAATTGGAAGACTACAATCCGACACCGCGGCCGGTGGAGGCGGCGGAACTGTTGGACGGAAACTGGCGCCTCCTCTACACCAGCAGCGACGAACTGCTGGGAATCGATCGCGTCCCAATCTACAACTTGGGGCAGGTTTACCAATGTATCCGCGCCAAGGAAGGCAAAATCTACAACATCGCCGAAGTGACCGGCATCCCCTATTTGGAGGGAATGGTCAGTGTCGTCGCCCGGTTTGAAGCCGTCTCCGAGCGCCGGGTGCAGGTGAAATTCAACCGCTTCGTGGTGGGTTTGCAGCGCCTGATCGGATATCAATCCCCCAACCAATTAATCGACGCGATCGCATCGGGTCAAAAATTCCTGGCGGTGGATTTCAGCATCGCCGAACGGGACCAGCAGGGGTGGCTCGAAACCACCTATCTGGACGAAGATATGCGGATCGGGCGGGGCAATGTGGGCAGTGTATTTGTCTTAACTAAAGTAGCTTAAATTCTGGATTAAAAAACAGTTAGAAAAGGAGAATCATTCGATGGTTCATCAGGATGCGATCGCCCGGTCCACGAAAGGCAACGGTCATCTGCAAGACATCACCGACCCAACCAATCAAAACCGTCTATGGGGAGTCGGGAGTCGGGAGTCCGGAGTCGGAAACTGATTCTCACTATTGCCTTTTGCCTGTTGCCTATTGCCTGATCAATCAAAAACCGGGTTTCTCGTCCGCGAAGCGGTTGAAACCCGGTTCTCCTCCGACCCGTCAAGCTGTCAATGTTTTCGATGGATTAGTTGACGAACACTTCGCCCTCTTCATTAATCCAAATCGCCCGTTCGTCGCCCTACAATTCGTCCGTGGGATTGACCATAATTTGCACCCTTGACGGGTCGTCAGTTTCTTCGGCGATCGCGGACAACAAACCGCCATCTTTCCGATAGATATTGAGGGTGGTTGGGGGTTCGACAGAGGTCAACATCACCGCCTCGGAAGGTCGTAAACGTCTCGCTTGTGTATCTCCCACCAACTGATAGGTAATCGGGGCATCCATCGTATTGATTAACTCGATGCTGACTTCGCCGTTTTCCGGTTGCAAATCGGCCGATAAAAATTGATAGCGGCTGGCCAGATCGTGCCTAGGGACATCGGTCGCCCCGTTCCCCCCGATCCATTGGGGCCTCGCCTCGACTCCCATCGGAGAAAAGGCTAACATGGCGGCGAAAATCCCGCCCGACAGGATGGCGAAGGGCTGCCAAACTTTCGATCGCAAATTCATAATTATCTCCCGCTGCTAACGTCTTGAATGTCAATTCAATTTAAAAATCTTCTAGTTTTAAGTTAGCAATTGCCGAGTCAAAATCCATCGTCCTTTCGAGATAATGTCGCAGAAAATTTTTGACCTCGATCGCCCGAGGTTCCTCCGAAAGTCTCAGAAACAAGGGGTGATATCGCGGCGGATGCAGTTTTAAAAATGCCGATAACCGATGTTTTGGTGACTTTAATTGGCGAAAAATCCGATCAGTCTAAAATTTTGACAACATCTCCCTTGGCGACCGTGCCACCTTCGATTATCGTGGCGATCACTCCAGTTTGGGCGTGTCCGAACCCTTCGGAAAGCTTGGAGAGGAGGGGAAAATCGCGATCGCCGCTGTCGGGGTTGACATCGATATTGAGACAGCGCCCGATGCGGGCCGTCACCTGCACCAGGGCCGGACCCAACTGGACGCGACCCCCCACCCAGTCGAACTCCGCCCACGGATCGGCACCATCGACGATAAAATTGGGGCGGAACCGCCGCGGGTC
>JBNGCR010000114.1:0-11717 GCA_050045915.1 Limnospira sp. | reverse complement strand
TGGGAGATGATGGAAATTTGGCCGCGATCACGGTCTTGGTAGCGGGTTTCTCCCGTCGGCATCCCCACCAGGCGCACCGGGGAAACGTGGGGGTGCCGCGCCGAAGGACTTGGCGTCAGGGTTTGCAGGTATTCAGTGAAAAAATCGCCCACGCGATCGCGCCCCTCCGAAGTCCCCACATCCGCCACCAGGACGGATTCCCCATTTCGCTTGATTTCCAGGGTGTGGCGAGTCCCATCGTAGGAACAATCCAGGGCGGCTAATTTTCCCCAGTCATTTTGGACGGCGAAATGCTTTTTAGAAAGCCACGGGGTCAGGGGTTTCGGGGTTCCCGTGTCGGCGAACATGAGGGCGAAGGCGCGATCGCCCCGGATGCCAAAATTTTCCAGCAATTCCACGCGATCGCACCGCTGCGGCGTCAGGCCTTTGACGGGGTGCACGAAGATCTCCCGAATGTCGATTTTGTCCATTGTAAAATTTTGGATATTCAGAGTTTTTTTGAGTGGGAATTGTTAGAGTTTAACTCAAATTCGAGTCCGGTTCCGCGATCGCCTTTCATCCCCCCAGTTCGGAAATCTTGACGAGTACCCGACCAAGTGCCAAGCTGGGAAAGGAGCGGACCCAAACTGATTCACACCGGACCGGTCCATCCATCCCCAAAATCCTTGAGGAGTTTTCATGCCCTACGATCGCGAAAAACAGGTCGCCCTCGATGCCGTCCTCGCCGCCGCCCGACTCTGCGAACGGGTGCGCCAAGAGATTCCCCCCGCCATCGAAAAAGGAGATAAAAGCCCCGTCACGGTGGCCGATTTCGGTTCCCAGGCGATTATCTGCAAAGCCATCTCCGAAGCCTTTCCGGACGATGCGATCGTCGGCGAGGAAGATGCTACCGTCCTGCGGACACCGGAAATGACCGACAATTTGGCGAAAGTCACCGATTATGTGAAAGAGATTCTCCCGGAGGCGACCCCGGAGGACGTGGCGACTTGGATCGATCGCGGCAACGGCGGCGTGGGGCGGCGGTTCTGGACCCTCGACCCCATCGACGGGACGAAAGGATTTCTCCGGAAGGACCAGTACGCGATCGCTTTGGCTTTGATCGAAGATGGGGAAGTCAAACTGGGAATTATGGGCTGTCCGGCCTACCCGACTGATACTGATATCCCCGGCATGGTGTTCGTGGCGGTGCGCGGAGAAGGGGCGACGACGAAACCGATCGCGGCGGGGGAATTTGCCCCGATCCGGGTCGTGAAGGCCGACGACGCCGAAAATATGCGCTTCGTGGAGAGCGTCGAAGCCGCCCACGGCAACCAGTCCCGCCAAAATGCGATCGCCCAGGCCGTCGGGATTACCTCCCCCTCCGTGCGGATGGACTCCCAGGCTAAATACGGGGCGGTGGCCTCCGGACAAGCGGCCCTGTACCTGCGCCTCCCCTCCCCCAAATACCCCGACTACCGGGAGAATATCTGGGACCACGCGGCGGGGGCGATCGTCGTGGAAGAGGCCGGGGGCCGCGTCACCGACATGAACGGCAAACCCCTGGATTTTGCCTCCAACAGCAAAATGCTTGATAATCGTGGCGTGGTGGTCAGCAACGGCATCATTCACGACACCGTTTTGGCGGCGTTGAAAGCGTAATTTTAAAAAGATGAAAGTGCAGCCTTCACAGCCTCGGAAATCTTCGCCCCCGCGATCGCGATTCCTACTCATCGCCCTGCTATCCCTTTGGGGATTCGGCTGCCCCGCGATCGCCCATCCCCTACCCGAAGCGCCAACCGAGAATCCCCCCCAAATCGTCGCTTTGGAGGACGATGCGATCGTGAATCAAAACAATCAATTTGCTCTCGATCTTTACGACCAACTGCGGACCGAAACGAGGGGAAATCTATTTTTTTCCCCCTACAGCCTCTCCGTCGGAATGGCGATGACCTACGCCGGGGCGAGAACTCAAACCGCCACCGAAATCGCCCGGGTGTTCCACTTTCGGCGATCGCCCGACAGCCTCCACCCAGAATTTACCACCCTCCTCAACAACATCAAAACTCGCACGAATCCCCAAGTCTGCATCGCCAACCGCCTCTGGGGACAGTCCGGCTACACCTTTCAAGAACCGTTCCTCGAAATCACCCGCACCCACTACAACGCCCCCTTAACTCCGGTCGATTTTCGGGGAAATACGGAAGCCTCTCGGCAACAGATTAACGCCTGGATCACTCAAGCAACACAGGATAAAATTAGAGATCTCATTCCAGCCGGAACTTTGGATGAGTGGACCCGACTCGTCCTCACCAATGCCGTTTATTTTAAAGGGGATTGGCTGTTTCCCTTTCCGGAAGAACAGACCGCAGATGATCGCTTTACCCTCCCCTCCGGCCAAGAAGTTACGGTGCCGATGATGCACCATCCCAAAGTGGCGATCGGCTACATTAAACTGCCCGATTTGCAACTTTTAGAATTGCCTTACCAGGTGGGTAGTTTGTCGATGATCGTCCTACTCCCCGCCGAAAATAGCGATTTACAACAGTTGGAAAAAAAACTCACGATCGCCAATTTAGAAAATTGGATCAACCAAAGTGAATATGTCGAACTCGAAATCTGGTTTCCCAAATTTAAACTCACTTCCTCTTTCAATATGAAACCCACGTTGAAAGCGATGGGTATGGAATCCGCATTTTCTGAAGTGGCGGACTTTTCGGGGATCAGCCCGGAAAAACCATTTTACCTGTACGATGTCGTACACAAAGCATTTGTAGATGTGAATGAGAGGGGAACTGAAGCCTCTGCCGCCACGGGAGTCATCGCCGGCAGCCGCAGCGCGGTTCGCGATCGCGTCCGAGTCGATCGCCCCTTCATGTTCGCGATCCGGGACTTTGAAAGCGGCACGATCCTGTTTTTGGGGTCCGTCGTCAATCCCCTGGAAAGGGAGTAGGGAGTCGGCAGTCGGCAGTTGGGATTTTATAGCGCTTTTTGATCGGGGTTTCGAGGTGTCTTCCCCGTCCAAACAGTCAATACACGGCCAATCGGCGGGTTTTGGAGACTCGGCTCCCATCCCCCGCCATTGAGTCAAACTACATGGTATGATAATCAAATAACCATCTAATTAACCGTATGACTTGGCGGACACCTTTGGGCGATCGCACCTTGGCGGGTACGGAAGCCGATCTGTTCATTGCAGCCTTTCAACTCTTAGCCGAAGATCTCTATATTTTCGGCGACAACTTCGACAAGTTGGGTTGTCACACGGGAAATCCGCTATTTGATACGGCGACAACCCATCAAAAACTCTACTTACTCAACAACTGTTTATCCGCCCTTTTAAACCGGGCGATTCCCCCTCCGCCCCTCACCCACATTTTAGAAGCTGCGGTCTACCTTCCCTTCGCCTATTTAAAAATCCGAATTGAGACAGAAATCGAAGCCGAACTCGAAGGAAACATCGACACAGACGAACGGACTCAATATTTTTTTCGCTCCTTCGTTTGGAACACCTATCAAGATCACCTTTTGTCAGACTGGGAAGCCCCCGACATCGAAGAAAACTTTTGGGAAATGGAACCCTTCGACCGCCACTCCACCAATTTAGAGTATTGGGAAATAATAATCGAAGATTTGGTGCATCGAATTTTAGGAAAAAGCGAACGCTGGAAAATCACCGCGATCGACCCCAGTCTAGCCGACGGCGCCGACGCCGTGAGTCTCCGCCAAGGAATTACCGACGACTACCTCAGAAACCGCATCGGAATCGTCACCGACAAAATGGCACAAGCCGCCTACCAGCAAATTAACCGCTGGAGCATCAACGTCCCTTGGACGAATTGACCCCCGCATTGTGCAAAAATGGACGGTGACAATTGACGAGCAAGCCAGCACGGAGTGAAAGCTGTGGAGTCCCGATATCATCCCACATCCATCGAACACAAGTGGCAAACCACCTGGGCGGAACGGGGCCTGTACGACACCCTGACAGACCCCCAGAAACCTAAATTTTACGCCCTGTCCATGTTTCCCTACCCGTCGGGAAGCCTGCACATGGGTCACGTCCGCAACTACACCATCACCGACGTGATCGCCCGACTCAAGCGGATGCAGGGATACCGCGTCCTGCACCCGATGGGGTGGGATGCCTTCGGGCTCCCGGCCGAAAACGCCGCCATCGATCGCGGCATCCCCCCCGCCGAGTGGACGAACCAAAACATCGCCCAAATGCGGGACCAACTGCAACGCCTCGGCTTTTCCATCGACTGGGAAGCCGAAGTCGCCACCTGTTCCCCCGACTATTACAAATGGACCCAGTGGATATTCCTGCAATTTTTTCAGGCCGGACTCGCCTACCAAAAAGAATCCGCCGTCAACTGGGACCCCATCGACCAAACGGTACTGGCCAACGAACAGGTCGATAACGAAGGGCGTTCCTGGCGGTCCGGCGCCAAAGTGGAGCGGAAATTGCTCCGCCAGTGGTTCCTGAAAATCACCGACTACGCCGAAGAATTGCTGAACGACTTGGAAAAACTCCCCGGCTGGCCGGAACGGGTACGGCTGATGCAGGCCAACTGGATCGGCAAATCCGTCGGCGCCCGTTTGGACTTCCCCGTAGCCGGACACGACGCGACAATCTCCGTCTTCACCACCCGCCCCGATACGATCTACGGGGTGACTTACGTCGTCCTCGCCCCAGAACATCCCTTAGTTGCCCAAGTCACCACCCCAGACCGGAAAGCCGATGTCGAGGCCTTTATCAAAGAAGTCACCGCCGAAAGCGAGATGGAACGCACCGCCGAGGACAAGCCCAAACGCGGCGTGCCCACGGGGGGCAAGGCGATCAACCCCTTCACCGAAAAAGAAGTGCCCATCTGGATCGCGGATTATGTCCTGTACGAATACGGAACCGGGGCAGTGATGGGAGTGCCCGCCCACGACACCCGAGATTTCGCCTTCGCCACCCAGTACAGTCTGCCCATCCGGCAGGTTATCGTCCCCGACGACGCCGACAACGACAACGACCCCGACGAGGCGAAGGTCGCCTACACCGAACCGGGGATCATGGTGGAGTCCGGGCCGTTCAGCGGGGAACATTCCGCCCACGGCAAACAGGCGGTGATTGAATATGCCGAAGATGAGGGCTACGGCGAGGGGCGGATACAGTATCGGTTGCGGGACTGGCTGATTTCCCGGCAGCGGTATTGGGGCTGTCCGATTCCCGTCATTCACTGTCCCGAGTGCGGGGCGGTTCCGGTACCCGACGCCGATTTACCCGTGAAATTGCCGGAAAATGTGGAATTCAGCGGCCGCGGGCCGTCTCCGTTGGCGAAGTTGGAGGATTGGGTGAATGTTCCCTGCCCCAGTTGCGGGACTCCGGCGAAGCGGGAGACGGACACGATGGATACTTTTATCGATTCGTCCTGGTATTTCCTCCGTTACCCCGACGCCAAAAATGAAACACAGGTATTTGACCCGGAAAAAACGAACGATTGGATGCCGGTGGATCAGTATGTGGGGGGCATCGAACACGCGATTCTACACTTATTGTATTCTCGCTTTTTTACGAAAGTGTTGCGCGATCGCGGTTTGTTGAAGTGCGACGAACCCTTCCGGCGGCTGCTGACCCAGGGGATGGTGCAGGGATTGACCTACAAAAACCCCAAAACGGGCAAGTATATTCCCGCCGGCGAAATTAATCCCGACGATCCCAAAGATCCGGAAACGGGCGATCGCTTGGAGGTGTTTTATGAAAAAATGTCCAAATCCAAATACAACGGCGTCGATCCCCTGGTGGTGATGGAGAAATACGGGGCCGACACCGCCCGGATGTTCATCCTGTTTAAAGCCCCGCCGGAGAAGGATTTAGAATGGGACGACGCCGATGTTGAAGGACAGTTCCGCTTCCTGAATCGGGTGTGGCGGCTGGTGGCTGACTTCGCCAACTCTCAGTCTCCCGGCGCCAAAAAAGCCAAAAAAGGCAATCTCAGCAAAGCCGAAAAAGACCTGCGGCGGGCAATTCACACCGCCATCAAGGAGGTAACGGAGGATCTCGAAGGGGATTACCAGTTCAATACGGCGGTATCCGAGATGATGAAACTGAGTAACGCCCTGTCTGACGCGAAGGATATCAAGGATTCGCCGGTTTACGCCGAGGGAATCGAAACCCTGCTGAAATTATTGGCGCCGTTTGCTCCCCATATCGCCGAGGAGTTGTGGCAGATGGTGGGCGGCGGGGAGTCCGTCCACGTCCAGTCCTGGCCAGAGTTGGACGAATCCGCTTTAGCGGTGGATGAAATTACCCTGGTGATCCAGATTAACGGGAAAACCCGGGGGACGATTCCGGTTCCCAGCGGTGCGGACAAGCAAACCCTTGAAGATCTCGCCCGGGAATCCGAATTCGCCCAACGCTATTTGGAGGGCAAACAAATCCGGAAAGCGATCGTTGTTCCCGGTAAACTCGTCAATTTCGTAGTGGCTTAAATCGCTTTAATTCGCCCGAAAATCCCCCCCAACTCCGACCGGATGGGGGGGTTTCGATGGGGATTTGAACCGAATTGGGGAACTCGGCGGGTTATAGCAGTGCGCGCTCGTATAGTTACAAAACCTATAAAAGGGAGTAGGGAGTAGGGAGTAGGGAGTAGGGAGTAGGGAGATCGATCATTCCCGGCGTGTAACCACGCCAGCGCTCGTTGCTATATATCAGATCCGGTTAATTGCTCAGACATTGAGAGGATGGAGAATTGGGGGAGAAAGATGAAAAATCCGACTCCCGACTCCCTCATACCGACTCCCTCGATCTCAGATGTTTTGTGGTCAATTATCAGGATTTGATATGACGACCTGCCGACGCCCGATTTCCCGCCGTCAAGTTGAAGGTGAGCCGGCTAGAAGGTATAATATACAACAATCGCCAAGGCGGTTAAGACCGATCTTCCGACTTCCGACTCCCTAATACCGACTCTCGACTCCCTTTCTACCATCACCCTGTCCTAACCGTTCCGTCTGTTGTTATAGTGGAGGTTCAGTCTGTATCTTGTTGAAGGGTTGGCGATCGCGAAATAAAACACCCCAATCATTTGACAATTAATTGTTAATTATTAATTGTTAATTATTAATTCTTTTGAGGAGTTTCCCATGAAAGCCAAAAAGCTCTATCAGCAAGGTCTGACAAAAGCCAAGCAAGGAAATTATCGAGGTGCCTTAAGCGACCTCAATCAGGTGTTGGAAGAAAACCCCAATCACGCGATCGCCTATAACAATCGCGGGCTGTTATATTACTACTTAAAAGACTACAAAAAAGCCATCAAAGATTTTAATAGCGCCCTGCTGATCGATTCAAAATTGGTCGATGCCTATCTGAATCGAGGCAACGCTTGGCGACATTTGGGGGAGTCGGAGAAGGCGATGCGCGATTTGAACAAAGCCCTACAACTGAGTCCGAATAGTGACGGAGTTTACAACAATTTAGGATTGGCGATCGCGCAAACCGGAAACAACGAAGAAGCGATCCGGCACTACAACAAAGCCATCGCAATTAACCCCCACAATCACAAAACCTATTACAACCGGGGCAGGGCTTATTATATTTTAGGGAAAAAGCAGGAGGCGATCGAGGATTTTAACAAAACTTTGCGTCTCGATTCCCACTATATTAAAGCCTACATCAATCGGGGTTTGTGCCTGCAACAGTTGGGACAAGATAACGAGGCGATCGAGAATTACAATCGTGCCCTGAAAATAGACCCCTATAACGTCTACGCCTTCTACAATCGCGGTTGCGCCTACTACAGCCTCAAAGATGTCCAAGCTGCGATCGCGGATTTTGACCGGGCCTTGGCGATCGATCCCAGCTACATTAAAGCCTACTTAAACCGGGGCTTGGCACGCTACAAACTCGGCGACCAAGTCGGCGCCAACAAAGACTTTTATCACGTCATGTGCGTCAATGCGGACGCCTACGTTTACTATCAAGCCCAAAGAAGTATCACCCAAGGCAGCAACTATTCCAGAGAAGCGCCGCAGGTAGAAATGAATCAGGGAGGAGAATATTTTCACACCACATTATTTGACGGACTGTGGGACGAAATCGATCTCAGCCAGCGAGAATCGACCATCTGCGAAGCAGAATTTATCGACGATTGAGGGCTACGCGCAGGGAGTAAAGAAATAACCCACGCCGATTTCTTGGAAATTCGGGTTCAGCATATTCTCGCGGTGTCCGGGACTGTCGATCCAACCTTGAACGACGGCTTCGGGGGTTTGATAGCCGGCACCGATATTTTCGCCGGCGGTGGAGAAATTATAACCCGTATTCGTGACGCGATCGCCCACGTCGGAACCGTCCGCCCCCGTATGGGAGAAAAAGTCTTGAAACGCCATATTTTCCGTGTGAGTTTGCGCCGCCACCGCCAGTTGTGCGTCGAATTCCAGGGGAGATAAACCGTTTTGGGCACGGAAATTATTGGTCAATTCGATGACGCGATCGGTTACGGGAGGAGTGCCGGGAGGATTGACTTCATTATCGATAATAACAACATTACCAACAAAATCATTTCCGTCCATCGCATCCGCCGGGATTCCCTCCAATATCGCCAATTCTTCCCCGGTATCCGCGACGATAATTAAAGTTTGATTCGCCCCGATCGCTCGAATTTGGATCTCGGCGATTATACCCACCTTCCGATTCCGGGAAAGTCGCGGCGTGGCGGCACACCCTGGGGGGGTCAAACTCAACAGCGGGCTGTTTAAAGTCGATATAATAACCAAATCGAAGTCACGCTGCCGATGTAGTGGGATGCCAACCCGTTCAAGTTAGCGATGATGACAAAAACATCCAGGGCGCGGACGGCTTCGCTGGCTACAGTGAGGGTCGTTCCCGGCGGCTGAGAAATCGTTTTGGCGATCAAAACGGAAGCCGTGATCCCGGAACCGATTAAGGTGATGAGAATGCCGATCAAACCCACTAATAAACCCAGTCTTAAGAGTTTAACCGTATCCGATTTTTTAGGTTGGGCGACACTGGTGGGGGTCAACAATTGCTTCCCGATTTGGGTATATCGAAACGAGAAAAAAATGCCGAATCCCGCCGCGATCAGCCCGATGACCGCGAATGTCACCCCGATTCCCAAAGCCGGATTCGTGTCGTCGGCGACACCCCGTCCGGTGCTGGTAAAAATCAGCGATAAAATGGCGACAAAGGCGGCGATAAATTGCAAAGATACACCCGCCATGCCGCTGATGCGGAGAATTTTACCTTTTTCTTGTAACTCGTTGGAAACCAAAGGATTGTTGATATTTTTTGTTTTATTACCTGTCAATTTCCCGTCCCTCCGGTTTGAAGTTTGAGGCGATCGCGTGAGAATCGCCCGATTTTTTTAATTTAAAAAGTTCGGTTTCGAGTATTATAGCCCCACGGTGGCGGATTGGCTAGAGATTACAGGAGGGGGGAACTCCCGCTTCTCCCGGAAGGGAGAAAGGGGAAAATGGCGGTCAAAATGGAATCAATCTTTCGGCAGGCAGACGACGCGATCGCGTTTTGAACAGTAGTCTACAGCTAGATTGAAGTGAAAACGGAGAGTCATTATCGTATGAGTACGGTCTATAAAGTACCCAGTTTGGTCTGCAAAGGATGCGCCACCTACAAGAAGTGGTGAAAACGGCGGACAAAGACGCGGACGTAAAAGTTGACGTGGAAGGAAAAACCGTCGAAGTCGATACATCCATTTGGGAGTAACCGTTCGCGCCGAAGAACAACAGATCTGGAATGCGCTCAAAATCGATTCATCCCACCCAGCCCTGACACTCTTAGAGTGTGCGGCAAAAACGTCTTCTTCAAGTACCTGCAACTCTCCCCTCAACCGCCCTTTTCCCAAGCGAAATCTGCGGACTTACCCCAACATCTCCTCCAACTGGTGCTGATTCCAAAGCAACTGATACAACCCCTTCCGCGTCACCAACTCCTCATGAGTCCCCACCTGAACGATCGCCCCCTTATCCATCACAAAAATCCGATCCGCCGTCATCGCCGCAGACATCTGGTGAGAAATAAATACCACCGTTTTTTGCTTCGCTCCACTCGTCAGATTGTCGAGAATCTCCGTCGCCGTCTGATTGTCCACACTCGACAAAGAATCATCCAAAATCAAAACCTTAGCATCAGAAAGCAGAGCCCTCGCCAAAGCCGTCCGCTGTCGCTGTCCCCCCGAAAGCGTGATGCCGCGTTCCCCCACGATCGTCTCGTAACCGTTGGGAAAATTGAGAATTTCATCGTGAATGCGAGCCAATTTCGCCGCCGCCTCCACCCGCGATCGCTCCGCCTGGGGATCGCCGTAACAGATATTATTCGCGATCGTCGTACTGAACAAAAAGCTCTCCTGGGGGACGTAGCCGATCGCCCCCCGCAGTTGCCCCAGCGGCATCTGGGTGATATCCTGGCCGTCGAGAAATAGGCGATCGATGTCAATATCCAACAAGCGGGGGATCGCATTCGCCAGCGTCGTCTTCCCCGAACCGATCGGCCCCACCACCGCGATCGTTTCCCCCGGCGCGATGGTAAAATTCACCCGGGACAAGGCTGGCGTTTTCGCCTCCGGGTAGGTAAAAGTCAAATCCCGCGCACTCAGCCAACCCTGCACCGGAGTCCGCAGCGGAATCGGATCGGGGGAATCTTGAATTTTCGGTTTGATCGACAAAATCGACTCGACGCGATCGACACTCACTTCCCCCCGCTGATAAGCCGTGATCGTAAAACCCAATAACGCCGTCGGGAACACCAACCGCTCGATATAGAGCACCAACGCCACGAAATCCCCGACGCTGAGATCTCCAGACGCGATCGCCTGATCCCCCACCGCCAGCAAAATCAACAAACTCAAACTCGCCAACCCCCCCAACAACGGAAACAAAAAATTCCGCGTCCGGGCGAGTTTCAAATTCGCCTCCAGCAATTCCCCATTATTCCCCACAAACGCCCGCCGTTCGTTCTCCTCCTGGGCGTAAATTTTGATCAGGGAAATACCGCTCATATCCTCCTGAATTAGATCGCTGAGGTTGGAGAGTTTTTCCTGCACCTCCATCTGCTGGTCCCGCAACTTCCCGCTGAACACCTGCACCAACAGCAACATCAACGGATAAACCGACACCGATAATAATGTCAACTTGACATCGATCGCCAACATCACCGGCAGCGTCAGGGCATAGGCGAAAACCGTATTCACCAAACTCAGCACCGCGAACCCCACCAGACGGCGGATATTGTCCACGTCGCTCGTCGCCCGGTTGATCAGGTCCCCTATCCGGCTGTTGGAAAAATAGGACGCTTCCAGGGCGATCAGGTGGTTGAAAATCTTCTGTTTCAAGTCGAACTCCACCTTCCGCCCCACCCCGAAGATCAAAATTCGGGAGGTCATCCGAATCGCCCACATGATCGATGCCAGGGCGACAATTAATAGAACCTGCCAGACAACCCTCTGAAAATCGACTGTCTCTTGCAAATCGTCCACCCCGTTGCGGATCAGCAGCGGAATGTACACGCCCAAGCCATTCACGACCAAAAGGGCGATCGTCCCCAACCCCGACACTTTCCAGTGGGGGCGCAGGTATCTTCCCAGGGTTTTGAGTCTTGAATGAGCCATAGAGTTAGGGTGTGGGGTGTGGGGTGTGGGGTGTGGGGTGTGGGGTGTGGGGGAGCGGAGGGAGCGGAGGGAGCAGGGGGAGCGGAGGGAGCAGGGGGAGCAGGG
>JBNGCR010000113.1:0-17192 GCA_050045915.1 Limnospira sp. | reverse complement strand
TCGCCAGGAGGTCAAGCCCAGAGCGGATGTTAGGCGCCAGTTGCGCGACGATCGCCCAAATGAGAACCATTCTCATGCTCCGACCGACCCAAAAACGCTGAAACCCCCGCTGCGTAAGGTGCGCGGGCATCTCCGAACTCAAAATCGCTGAAATCCCGTTCCAGTGGGAGATGAAAGCACTTTTCATATTTCCCTCATTTCTACAGCTACCCCGTCGCGCAGCTTGCCAGAATCCGATCGCCACCCGATCAAGAATTCTCCGGCGGCGCGGAATTCCCCGCATTGGCCGGAGTATTGAAATTGTAACTCATCACCCCGACTCTCAACCCGTCGTCCGGGAGGCGATCGCGACTCAACGTCAAAGTATCACTATTGACAGTCTCAATCGTGGCATTCGTCATCACATTCAGAAAATTCTCCACCGGAACCAGGTCGCAGGCTGTCAAATCCGCCGCCGGGGTCTGGTAGTGGGTGGGGATGACCATGCGGGGGTTGAGGGCCGCGATCGCAGCTTTCGCCTCCTCCGGCGTGTAGGATTTCGGGCCGCCGCCGACGGGCACCAGCATCAAATCCGGGCGCCCAATCAAAATCCGTTCCTCAATATCGATCGCCCCGGCCAAACTCCCCATGTGCAGGATCTTGATCCCCGCCTGGGTCCACAGCCAAGCCACGTTCGTCCCGAAGCGGCGCCCCCCTTCCCGGTCTTTGACGGTCCGAATGCCCTGGATCTGGGTGCCATTGAACTGATAAACCCCCGGTTCATATAATAGCGCCGGATTGTCCGGAAACCCCTCGATCGAACCCTCGTCGAGTAGCCGACTGCTGATCAGCACCAAATCCGTGTCCACCTTCGGACTCCGGTATCCGGCCGTGCACCCGATCTGTCGAAACGGATTCAGCAGCACCCGCAGGCCGCCCCCGGTGAACAGAAAACTGGTGTGTCCCAGCCAGCGCACCGTCAGGGTGTCCGCCGTCTGGGCTCGGGAGACTTGCCACCGCGCACTGAAACCCGAAGCGAGGGCGACGAGGGCGCTGGTTTGGGCCAAATGGATGAACTGTCGCCGTTTCATAGCAAATCGTCAGACCAAAAATAAAAGGAGAAGAGATGCACCCCCGAAGAAGGCGAACTAGTGATCGCCCGCCACTGCCAACCGGCAACTGTCGAGGAAATTCTTCAACAGGGATTTGCCCGCCCCGGTCAGGATGCTCTCCGGATGAAATTGTACACCCTGGATGTGGGGGTATTGGCGGTGCTGCACGCCCATGATCGTCCCGTCGTCCACCCAGGCGGTCACTTCCAAGACCTGGGGGCAGGTTTGGCGATCGATGACTAAACTGTGGTAGCGGGTGGCGGTGAAGGGGTTGTCCAAATTCCGAAACACGCCCTTGCCGGTGTGGTGGATTTCCGAAGTTTTGCCGTGCATCAACTCCGGCGCGGAGATGATGTCGCCGCCGAAGGCCTGGCCGATGCTCTGGTGTCCCAGACATACCCCCAAAATCGGCAGTGTCGGTGCCAATTCGCGGATCAGGTCTAAGGAAATTCCGGCGTCTTCGGGACGGCCGGGGCCGGGAGAGATCACTAACCCGTCGGGCCGCAGTTGCCGGACTTCTTCGACGGAGATGCGATCGTTGCGGTACACCTCGATGCGGTCGGCGATCGCAATTTCGGTACCCAACTCTCCCAAATACTGGACTAGGTTGTAGGTAAAGCTATCGTAATTGTCGATGACGACGATCAAAATTTAGACTCCTTAAATCCACTGTTGGATCTGGGCAGCCAGGGGGGGCAGGATCAGCACCCCGGCGACCAACAGCGCGGCCAGGGCCGAAACCAACACCGCCGCCGCCGCGCAGTCTTTGGCGATGCGGGCCAGTTCGTGGTAGGACTTCCCGACGGTCAGATCGACGACGGATTCGATCGCCGTGTTCAGGAGTTCCATCGCCATCACCGCGCTGACGGTGAGGCCGATGACGGCCAGTTCCACGAAACTCAACTGTAGCGCAAACCCCAAGGTCACGGCTAGGGTTCCGATCGCCGTGTGGATGCGGAAATTGCGCTGGGTTTTAAATGCGTAAGTCACGCCGTTCCAAGCGTACTTGAAACTGACGAGGAGGTTATTCGCCACACTCCAAGATGATGTTCGGTTGGGGTTAACCTTCGGTTCTGCTCGGAAACTCTGAATGTAAGTGTAATTCTGAGATCGGGGCAGGGCCCGCACGGGGAGCGGTGAAACGGAGGGTTTTTTTGCGTTCATCGGCGACATCCTTACAATCGGCATTCTCGCAATGGTCGGTGCTTCCGATCGATGCTGGGTGCAATTTAGCACGATCGGGGCCGCGTTTTTTCACGGAGTCATCTTTTGATGACCGGAAGTTCCCGGGTGGAGAACGAAGCAATTGTACCTAAATTTTCAGCGATTTGAATCGAAATTTTGCCCGCATTCCAGGTTGACAGCCTGCAGGAGGGCGGTTTGTCGATCCAACATTCGAGTTAAACTGCGATCGTCTGGATGATCCCACCCTAACAAGTGGAGTAAACCGTGAGCTGCCAACCAAGCCAACTCGGTTTTGAGAGGGTGCCCCTGTTGCCGCGCCTGTCGGGCGGCTGTCTCGACCGAGATCAGGATGTCTCCGAGATAGCACGATGGGGATGAGAGCATCTCCGGGGATTGAGGATAACTCACCTCCAATGTAGCAAAGGCTAAAACATCTGTCGGCCGATCTAGGGAGCGATATCGGGCGTTGAACCCCCGCATTTCGGCATCTTCCGTCAGGCGGAGGCTGAGTTCGTAGCCGTCGGCGGGGGGTAAATGCGGATGCAGTTGTCCCAGCCACTCGGTGAACCAGAATTCCCAGGTTTCCGGCGCGATCGCCTCGAACCCCAGGCGCGGGGACGGGGGGGACTCCCCGTCTTCCCCCCGCCAAAAATAGTCTTGGATGTTGAGTTCGAGTTCCACGTCGGTCCTCTCATCGAGTCAAATAGGCGGCGCCGACGAGGAAACCCACCAGGCCGACGGTGGTGAGGGTGAAGTGAAACAGGGATTTGGAGCCCTTGCGGACCATGTTCCGCATTGCCAGTTTGACGTAGCTGGGTTGGGGTTCCCCGGCGGGAACGGCGGGTTGGGTTTCGGGGGTTGGGGATGTCGGTTCGGAAGTCATCGTCAAATTTCGTAGATTTCCACAGCAAGGGGATCGGCAAAAGCCGACCCCCGATCATTTTAATGGATTTCGGAGGCCCGGGCGCGGCCCGGTCAAATCCCGACCCTCACCAACTATCTGGGGTAACAGGATTCGGGGAAAATGAATTAATCATTATCAATGATCAATTTTCCCAAAACGACTGTCAAAATTCCGTTGCTGTAGTCCACTTCGGCGCGATCGCGATCGACGGGTTGGGGGAGGGCGATCACCTGGCGGAAGGGGACGGTGGAATCTTTGAGAGTTCCGGAAACGATCGTCGCATTTTCTGTGATTTGGATATCCAAATCTTCCCGATGGAAACCGGGGAGAGTCGCCTTGAGTACCCAGGTCGTCGGCGTTTCGTTCAGGGCGATCGCGGGTTTGAAATGGATGCCGCCACCACTGCCTTCTTTGCTTTCCTGATAAACCTGCTCGATGTGACGGCTTGTTTTGTCGGCGTTTTTAAAGGTTTTTCCAAAATCTAAAACCATGCTTTTTCTCCTAAATGAAAATGAAAAATGGGACTAAAAAAAATGAGGTTGGAAACGTCGATTTCCAAAATTGGAAATCGCAATGACTGATTTTTTTTGAGATGCGATCGAGGTGAGTTTTTAAGGTGAAAAAATCCGGTCGCGACGACGGCCTGTCAATTGGGCGGGTATCCGACTCTAGATCTTGTGACCCGAACAATCGGGGTCACAATCAATTGGATATCGAGGGGTGAGGGGAAAATTCCCCCCTCCTCAAATCATCCGAGCATTTTTCCCAAAGCTGTCAACTGGACGAAATTCGGGGGTCGCTCGGAACAGTTGTCGATTTTACGAATCGCCTGCACCCGTCAAATTCGGTTCGATTATGACGGGGGTTCGTTGAGGGGAAGCGTCGGTGAGGCGGTCGGACTGACAGTCCTTTCGACGATCGCTTTATGGCTTTCCCGTTGAGTTTGCATTTCAACGGCGATCGCTTCCACCTGCACCTCTAGACTACCATAGGGAATTTCGAGCTGGAGGGTCGTTTCAATGCGATCGAAGCCGTTGGGAGAAAACTCGGTGATCCAGCGCGGCCCGTCTACGATGTTTCGAGACTGGCGATCATACACCCATATTTTGACATAAATTCGCGGCAGGTCGTCGGGAAGTTGAACCCGCACCGGCAGGGGCCGTCCGGCCACCGGCTCGCCCCGGACCTCCAACAGGGGGGCCGGGACTTCCCGATCTTCGGGGAGGACGTGGGGGGTTTGGATGCGATCGCCCCCCCCCGGCGGGCCGCCCATCAGCCGTCTGGCCGCAAAACCCGCCGGTTCGTCGAAGTCGTCATCGACCACGATCTCTTCGGCCTCCAATTCGGCGATCAGGGGGCGCAGCTCGTCGGGTACGGGGGGCCGCTCCCCTCCGGTGTCGGACTCGGGAGATTCCCCTGCCTCGGCGAAGGGGGTTTCGGGCGAGGGGCCGGAGGAGGCTCGTTTCATCCACTGGGACAGATCCCGATCCTTAGCCAGGGAACTGAGGCGGGACCAAAAGCGCTCCTCCAAATTCAAGCCGCTGAACGAGCGATCGACCGGGGAAATGGGTGCGATCGCCGATTCCGGGGACGGTTCGGGCAGGGGGGAAAAGGTGTCGATTTCCTCGGAGTCCGCTTCCGGAGAAGTTTCGGCTTCCGCCCCCGGGGTGTCGGCCTCCCGATCGCTCGGTTCGTCTCCCGGGGGTGGCTCCGTCTCGGCCTGGGGTTCCGCCGCCTCCCCCGCCGGGGGACGGCCGAAGGTGGGCAGTTCTGGGGGGGATGTCTTGTCCGCATCCCGCTCCCGAGAGGGGGGATTCAGGGTCGGAGACGGGTCGGAGAGTAGCCGTTCCGCGTCCGCCCCTTCTAGGGGCAGTTGCAGCCCGCCGGCCGATTCCATCAGGGACTCCACCGCCAGAGGGCC
The DNA here is from genome assembly GCA_050045915.1 of Limnospira sp. Classification (GTDB taxonomy): domain Bacteria; phylum Cyanobacteriota; class Cyanobacteriia; order Cyanobacteriales; family Microcoleaceae; genus Limnospira. The sequence goes on along the minus strand of JBNGCR010000113.1, from coordinate 12,091 downwards.
GGCTTGGTAGTCGTCCTCCCCGAAATCGTCCGCGATCGCCTCCAATAACTGTTCGACGGGCATGACGACGGTGAAGGTTTGGCTCACCTCGGGTATCGTATCGCCGGAAAAAATAATTTCCCCCAAAACGAGGCGGGTTTGGCATTCAAAGGGGACGTAAATGGCTGTGGAAAAGGAAACCGGCAAAATCGACTGGGGGATGGGTTGGCGGCACTCGCAGAGTACCTCCGAGGTTTGGGGATCTCGCAGGCAAATCCGCAATTGGGGTTCGCAGACGAGGAGCTGGGGGGGAGGGGATGGGGGTCCCCCCACCTCGGCGGGGCGATCGCCGACACCAACCTGCCCGGAGAGCAAAAACGCCTTTCCCAATTCTGCCAAATAGGAATCCCGGTCGAGAACTAGGGTCACGGGGACATCGGTTGCGTCGAGTTCCGGTTCCGGCGGGGGCGGTTCCTCCGAGGCGGGCGGCGGTTCGGGGCTCGTTTCTCCCGGCTCCTCCGCCACCGCGTCCGGGCGATCGTCTTCCGTCCCCGGCTCTAACCCGTCCCCCCCATCGACATCCCCCGCGAGAACCCGCAATTGCAGCGTCGCCCGCCAGGTTTTCCCCAGCAACCCCTCCTGCAAATCCGGCGAACAAGACAATTCCCAAATTCCCGGCTTCAGGTGCGTGTAGGGAATCACGACCATTAGACCCTCGGCGTTGACCCGGTCGCGCCGGGTCTGGACTCGCCGCACCGGGGGGACTTCATCCAGGGCGTCGTAGACGATCCGAATTTCGACCTCCTGCTCCCCCCGGGAGGAACGGCTGACGATGCGATACCGCCCTTCCAAAATCTCGACGTCGGGAGATTCCAGGGGCAACCAAGTATTATCACCCTCCCGCTGTAGCAGAAATTCTAGATTGTCCATCCCGAACTGTCTCCCAACATCCTCGGTACTAACATGACACATCAAGTACCTACACTACATCCCCGCTTTCCAAAGATTTGAGTGGTGTTTGCCGATCTATAATAGCGGAGGCCGGGAGTGCAGTTGACCGAAAAACAGTTTAAATCGAGCGATCGACCGGTCAACCCTGATGTCAAGGTGATTTCAGTTCCCGATTGCCTGTTGCCGATTGCCGGTCCCCTACGCGCAGCGCTATAGTCTTCGGTCCTCGGTTCTCGATCGCTTGAGTTTTCCCCCTTTCCCCTCACCGGATCTGAGCGAACGTATCTGATCGCCAGTCTAGCGATCGTTCAGAGATTTCCTTGACCAACCGGATTCTGATCTCACCCCCGCCACCGAAGCGAAATGGGCGCGGGCGAATGAGACGCCACACCGCCAAGGCGGCTGGCGTTTACAGCATTACATCAACCCTGTGTTCGTTCCGGGCTTACCCGTTGCCAGTTCAACTTTGACGATTTTGCCACCCATCTTCATGATGCGTTGCTGTTCCCGGAACCAGTTGTCGTAGGGAACCAATTTGGTGAAATAGGTATTTTGTAATTCGCGCTGAGTCCGAATCCGAGTTTGGCTGGGAACGCAAGCCGTCACTTTGAACATTCTCATGGGTATCGTTCTCCTGGGTTAAGTCGATGATTTTGACATTGGTATTTAAACGATTGAAGGCCGGGAGTCGGGAGTCAATACTAGCTCGCTAAAACTTATCCGCCGATACCGACAAGCCTTTGGCGGTCTAGCACTCACTCCGGACTTCCCTGGCCTCAAAGTTGAGACGAATGGCGGAATCGAGTCGCAGTGTCTCTTCCACTACATTCTCAGTTCCGATTCGGGGAGTCTTAGCTCAAGCCAGAGCAGATGTAGTCGAAGTAAATTCCCATTTCCTTGCCAGCGTCGGCGCCCACCAAGGAGGCGGTCACTTCTTTCATGGCTTGGATGGCTTGGACGGTCGCACCGATGGGTACACCCAGGGAATTGTAGGTTTCCTTCAGACCGTTGAGGACGCGCTCATCCAGGATGGACGGGTCGCCGGCCAGCATCGCGTAGGTGGAGTAGCGGAGGTAGTAGTCCAAGTCACGGATGCAAGCGGCATAGCGACGGGTGGTGTACATATTGCCACCGGGACGGGTGATGTCGGAGTACAGCAGGGACTTGGCTACGGCTTCTTTGACGATGTTGGCCGCGTTGGCGCTGATGGTGGTGGCGGCGCGGACGCGCAGTTCTCCCGTGGAGAAGTAAGCTTTCAGCTTGTCGAGGGCGCCAGCATCCAGGTATTTACCTTGAACGTCGGAGGAGTTGATTACGGAAGTGATTGCGTCTTGCATGATGGTTTCGTTTGCTAATGGTCGCTTAATCTAGGATGGTCAGATTAGGTTGATGAGAGCGGTTCTCGCGCCTATGACATCGCACCGATGAGGTAGTCAAAATAAGCTGCTGCTTCGGCTGCATCTTCTCCGGACAGCAGGGAAGTGGCGGCACCTTTCATCGCCCGGACTCCTTCGGCTACGGCTTCGATGGGAGTACCAAGGGACTTGTACATTTCGCGGACGCCAACGACTCCGATTTCTTCGATGGGGGTCACGTCGCCAGCCACAATTCCGTAGGTGATCAGACGCAGGTAGTAGTCGAGATCGCGCAGGCAGGTGGCGGTCATTTCTTCACCGTAGGCATTTCCGCCGGGAGAGGTGACGTCGGGGCGCTTCTGGAACAGTTGCTGTCCGGCTTCTTTGACGATGCGCTCGCGGGAACCCGTCAGGGTTTCGGCGATCCGAACCCGACGATCGCCGGTGGTGACAAAAGATTTGATCCGGCCTAATTCGCCAGGGCTGAGATAACGCGCTTCAGCGTCTGCATTCACGATGGATTTGGTAACGATACTCATTTTCTACCACAGGGTTTAGCTAATGTGTTCATGATTACGCCAATGACTCGTCTCGTCACGAGCCAGAGGTCGTTGCTTCTCAGCTTGGGGAAGACCCGAAATCACGCCGCTACTCATGGCGGGGGTGGCGGGAACTTCTCGCAATGTAATTTTGAGGCATCACGTTCACATCCTTAGTCGATTTGTAATAGTTTTTAACATTTCGTCCGGCTCCTCCCCCAAGGACGGGTCTGGGGACTCGGGCTTTCGGGAACCCCCCATCGAAGGGACTCGGGGGCTGCTTCGCCCCTCGCAGCAGGAGATCGGGCGGTTTTTACGATCGCATCCCCGCCACTCCGCCGACCACCTCCGGCCCCGGGAGCAGACCGATCGCCCCCCAGAATTTTTGACTGATCGCGATCGCGACTCGACTCCCAAAAAGCAACCCATCAAATCATTGTCTATTCGGACAAAACGAGAAAATGATATTTCGATCTATTTTCCCGCAAAAATTAAAATCAGTTGAAGGCTAAAAGTGAATAAAGACGCTTTAATCCTGTTTTTGAGACAGGTTTAACCATTTTGTAGATTAGCAAAAAATTAATTAATAATGCTAAAGTTGCACAAAAAGCTCAAAACAAAAAAAATCAGTGCTCCCCAAAAACAGCCGTTCCAGATCGAGAGAAAACCGGATTTGGAGCCGGACGGCGCGAAGGCAAACCGGATCGGGGCGGGGAAATTCCAATTTTGCGATCGCCCATGTAAAATAAACTTGAAAAAGTGTAACAATTCATGAAGCTAGGTGCCTCAACTCATTGATGACAGTGCTCACATCCAACCCCATCTCATCTGACCGAACGTCCGTCCGTCCCCGGTGGCGACTCATCCCCACGGGCTTACTCGCCCTCGCCCTGAGTCTCATCCTGGCGATGTCCCTGGGAAGTGCTCCAGCCTGGGCGAATATCGACGACGACCGCTTCGACGGCAATATTTTCGCCCTTTACGGCGGAAACGGCTCCCTCGTCCCGCCCCGGGTCGAACTGTCCCAATCTTTAAAAATCCACAAACCCGCCCTCCTCGTCTTTTTCCTCGACGACAGCAAAGACTGCAAACTGTTTTCCACCACGGTTTCCCGGCTCCAAGAATTTTACGGGCGGGCCGCGGACTTCATCCCCGTCAACGTCGATGCGATCGTAGCCGAGAACGCGACCCAATCTCCCACGGAACCGGGCTATTATTATCGCGGCTACGTCCCCCAAACCGTACTGATCAACGAGTCCGGCGAAGTCGTCCTGGACGAAATCGGGCTGGTGTCCTACGAGCGAGTCGATGATGTCTTCCGGGAAGTCTTCGATCTCCTGCCGCGATCGGAATCCGTCGAACTGCGGCGCAAACCCGTCAACGAGATTAACAACGAACTGGTGAAAGATTAATTGATAATTGATAATTATCAATTGCTCTCGCCTCTCCGACTCCCGTTCTTCCCTTCGGGAGTGGGAGTCCCCCTGGCTCTCCGTTCTTTTCGTTGCGTTTCTTAGCATATTTATCATCATAAAAATGTTATATTGAATACTAAAAGCGGTTTTAAATCCAAAATTTTTCCCAGCCTCAAGAGTTGGCTCTCCTTCCTCCGGGCAGAATCCGGGAAAGGGCGGGTCACGAGGATTTCGGGGCCGGGTCATCAACCGAATGGAGGACAGCAAAAATGGGATATCAAAAAATTTTAGTGGCGCTCGATCGCTCCTCCCACAGCGAAATCGTTCTCGAAGAAGCGATCGCCCTGGCCAAACAAAACGGCGCCCAACTGATGATCTTCCACCGCCTGGAAGTGAACGACCCCGACCCCTACGGCTACAGCGACCTCCACGCCAGCAACATCGCCCGTTACTCCCAGATCATGCAGGAACGACTCGAAGGCGAACTCGACCACATCCGCAGTTGGTTGGATTCCTGCGTCCGCCGCGCCGCGGACCAAAATATCACCGCAGACTGGAACTGGAAAATGGGAGACACCGGACGCTGCATCTGTCAGATGGCGAAGGATTTCGGGACAGATCTGATCGTGGTGGGCCGCCGGGGACACCAGGGCGTCATCGAAGCCCTACTCGGCAGCGTCAGCAACTTCGTCGTCCACCGCGCCCCCTGTTCCGTCCTCATCGTCCAGAGTCGGGAACTTAATTGATAATTGATAATTGATAATTGATAATTATCAATTCTTCCCCACACCCCATCTCGTAACAAATCGACATGAACATTTATTAACCGATCCTGGCTCAAGTCCCGACAGAAGTGTTAACATTTTTAACTAATTCACAGAGCTAGGGGTGCCTGCGAAGTCCAGGCTGAGAGACACCCTTGGAACCTGAGTCCGGCTAGTACCGGCGTAGGGAAGCTGTTAACAGAGGGAATAAATTATGCGAGCTGAATGGGTTGCCAAGCGACGCGGGCAGGCTAACGTGTCTCAGATGCACTATGCCCGCCAGGGAATCATTACCGAGGAAATGCACCATGTGGCGACTCGGGAAAACCTCCCCGCCGACTTGATTCGGGACGAAGTGGCACGGGGTCGGATGATTATTCCCGCCAATATCAACCACCCTAATTTGGAACCGATGTGCATCGGGATCGCCTCCAAGTGCAAAGTCAACGCCAACATCGGCGCCTCCCCCAACTCTTCCAACTTACAGGAGGAAGTGGACAAGCTGAATTTGGCGGTGAAATACGGGGCCGATACGGTGATGGACCTGTCCACCGGCGGAGGCAATTTGGATACCATCCGCACCGCCATCATCGACGCTTCCCCGGTTCCCATCGGGACGGTCCCGATCTATCAGGCTTTGGAAAGCGTCCACGGCAACATCGAAAAGCTGACGCCGGACGATTTCCTGCATATCATCGAAAAACACGCCCAGCAGGGTGTGGATTACATGACGATTCACGCCGGGATTTTGATCGAGTATTTGCCTTTGGTGCGGAATCGGATTACCGGGATTGTGTCTCGGGGCGGCGGGATTATCGCCCGGTGGATGCTGCACCACCACAAGCAAAATCCCCTTTACACCCACTTCGACGACATTATCGAAATTTTCAAGAAGTACGATGTCTCGTTCAGTTTGGGGGATTCCCTGCGTCCGGGTTGCACCCACGACGCATCGGATGAGGCGCAACTGGCGGAGTTGAAGACGCTGGGAGAGTTGACGCGCCGCGCTTGGGAACATGACGTCCAGGTGATGGTGGAAGGCCCCGGTCACGTTCCGATGGATCAGATCGAGTTCAACGTCAAGAAGCAGATGGAGGAGTGCTCCGAGGCGCCCTTCTATGTGTTGGGACCGCTGGTGACGGATATTGCTCCGGGTTATGACCATATCACGTCGGCGATCGGTGCGGCGATGGCGGGATGGTACGGGACGGCGATGCTGTGCTATGTGACGCCGAAGGAACATTTGGGGCTTCCGGATGCGGAGGATGTTCGGAATGGTTTGATTGCGTACAAGATTGCGGCCCACGCGGCGGATATTGCGCGTCATCGTCCGGGTGCGCGCGATCGCGATGACGAACTGTCGGCGGCGCGGTACAATTTCGACTGGAACAAGCAGTTTGAATTGTCCCTCGATCCCGATCGCGCCCGGGAGTACCACGACGAAACCCTGCCGGCGGACATCTACAAAACGGCGGAATTCTGCTCGATGTGCGGCCCGAAATTCTGCCCGATGCAGACGAAGGTGGATGCGGACGCGCTGACGGAGTTGGAGAAGTTCTTGGCGGCGGAAGACGAGAAGAAGAAGGAAGTCGCGAAGGCTTAATTGCTCGTTTAATTTTGAATTGAAAGAAGGCAGGGGATTGCTCCTGTCTTTTTTTTAGAGATATAGCGCTGTGCGAGTCGCGTAGTTACACACTGGATGGGTGAGAATTGTCAATCCCCCGACTCTCTAATACCGACTCCCGACTCCCTTTTATAGGTTTTGTAACTACACGATCGCGCACTGCTATAATAGCTCCAATCATATTCAGATGATTGGGAAGGTTTTGCGGTCAAAAAACCGGATCTGATATCACCACCTTGTCGGTTGCGATAACCGAGAATGAAACAGCCCTGCTTAATAAGGGGAATAATGGTGGATCATTCTGCCGCTTCGTTTTTCCGCTCCAGAGCGAGTTCGAGCAGTCGATTTACCAGTTCCGGAAAAGAAATTCCCGTTGCTGCCCACAGTTGGGGATACATACTCAGGGCGGTAAATCCCGGCAAGGTGTTGATTTCGTTGATCAAAATTTCTCCGGTTTTTTCGAGGTAGAAGAAATCAACCCGGGCTAGTCCGGCAGCATCGACGGCGAGGAAGGCTTCGATCGCCATGTCGCGAATTTTGGAGGCGATCGCGGTATCGACGGGGGCGGGAATCAGGAGTTCGGTCTGTCCCTGGGTATACTTGGTTTCGTAGTCGTAGAAATCGGTATTATATTGGATTTCTCCCACCACGGAAGCTTTCGGATAATCGTTGCCCAAAACCGCGCATTCGAGTTCCCGGGCTTCGACTCCGGCTTCGACGATAATGCGGCGGTCGTAGGTGGCGGCGGCGTCGAGGGCGGCTTCGAGTTCCTGGCGCGATCGCACTTTAGAAATGCCGACGGACGACCCCAAATTGGCAGGTTTGACGAAGCAGGGGTAGCCCAACTCGTCGAGTTCGTCGCAGAGTTTGGGGAAGACGCAGGGGTTGGACCAAACTTGCGATCGGCGGACGGCTTTGTAGCGGACTTGGGGGAGTCCCGCCCGGGCGAATGCGGTTTTCATGGCGATTTTGTCCATCCCCACCGCCGAGCCGAGAACCCCCGACCCCACGAAGGGGATCTGCATGAGAGTTAAGAGTCCCTGCACCGTGCCGTCTTCGCCGTTGGGGCCGTGCAGGATGGGGAACCAGATGTCGATCCCTTCCAGAATGGCGGGTTCGGGGATGCGATCGCTGGGTTTCACATCCCCATCATCCGCCGGTAACGGCTGGCCCGAAGCTAAAACCTGTCGCGCCGTCTCCCCCCCCTTCCAAAGGCCGTTTTTCTGGATGTAAACGGGGAATACCTCGTATTTGTCGGGATTGGAGCCGGCCGAGAGCGCCGCCGCGATCGCCTTTGCGGAGGTGACGGACACCTCGTGTTCCCCAGAACAGCCGCCAAACAACAGTCCGACCCGGAGTTTTGTCATATCACCCTACCATTTAACGTCCCGATTAACTTTGCCATATTCTCACGACAAATCCAAGCCGCCCGAGCCGCGAATTTGAGATCCTCCCATTCTCCGTCCCCCGACCGAAGTGGTGTCAATTCTAAACTTCGCCCCGTTGTTGAATGGTGGGAAAGCTCGCCGGTTCCCCCTCTGCTTTTGACGGAATAAAGTTTTTGACATTTTCAGATCCGGCGACTTGTAAAGCCTGCAATAAGGTGATGCTTTGTGTCACCAATGTTTCGACGTCGATGCCAAAATAACTCGGTTCGTAATCCCGGAGGCGACGAATTCCTTCCCCCATCAACATGACGGCACCCGGCCAATTTTCATTGCCGAGGTGGTACAGGGAAACGGCTATTTGTAAAATTCCCTGATAAAATCGTTTTTCCGGTTCTCCGGCTTCCATCCACAATGCTTCTAAAGTGTCGTGACAGGCGTAATATTCTTGGCGGTTAAACTCTTCGATACCTTGCCAAAATTCTGCGGGAATTTCTTCAACCATCGGATTTGATGTTCATTTTTTTGCGGGCAACTTGAGAGAAAAACGCCCCAGATTGAGTTCTGAGGCATCGTATCATTAAACCCTCAATAAACACGGTTTCAATCGTTCGATTTTAAACCCGGGCGATCGCCTAAGCCATGCTGTTGCGGGTCGCTTCCAAGTCTTCCATCGTAATGCTTTGCTGTTCTCCAGCAAAATCATTGTCTGGCGTCAAGAACAGCATACAGTGACATTCTTTGCGTTCCCGCATGGGGATGCAAGGACAGTTCCAGAAGGTGTCTTTAACTTCCGCTTCCTTGTCTTCGTAGTGGCGACAGGGGCAAAGGGGGGCACCCAAATCATCCTTGTGTTTGGCGAGTCCTTCAATCACCACCGCCGTCACTGAAGGATCGGCGCAGAAATAGGTTCCGGTCCGTCTCGCATACTGTTCGGCGAATCGCTTCATCGCCTCTAAGCTTTTTTGAGTGGAGAGATTTTCGTTGGTCGTTGGCTCTGTCATAATTTCGGAAGCACTCTTGATTCAATGCGTTTAAATTGTAACGCACAACGCGATCGCCCGGGGCGAGGTACGAAGTGTTACACCCCATCCCATCGACTCCGCCGCCCCAGCCCAGTCGAGTCCGACTAGGTTTTGACGTGATATTCGCCCTGCAAACGTTTCATAATTTCCTCGAATCGCTCCACTTTCTCTCGGCCCTGTTGATCCAATTCCTCCGGAGAAGGAATTTCTTGGGATGGGGGGCGATCGCCAAATTGCGTCACCGTATTACGGAGGCGGGAGGATAAAAACTTGCTCACCGCCCGATAAAATCGGAGCGAAAATAAAGCGTCCACCTCCAACTTGTCCGACAACTTTTGTCGCGGCACCGACAACACCAAGGAGGGTTCCGCCGCCGTCACGGTTGCCGAAGGGAGGCGGCCGTCCACGAAGGACATTTCGCCGAGCACTTCTCCCCGGTTCAGTTTGGCGACTTGCCGATTTCCCAAGGCCGCCACCGATGCAAAAAATGTCCCTTTCAGAACGATATAAAGCGCATCGATTGGCTGGCCTTCCTCAATTAAAATCATGCCGGATTCCAGTTTTTTTCGCTCACCATTCCTCAACATCCAATCGAGATCTCGATTGGTCAATTCGCCCAGAATAACCAGTGCTTTATTCATAAAGCCTCGAAAGTTCTAATGAAATTTTTTTGATGCGATCGATGGGGGAACGGAGCTGAAGAACGCCCTGCGTTGGACATGAAAACCCCGTTCTCCGAAAATTTCTCCACCCCCGGCTCCTTCATCCCCCACCAAATCTTAAACTTTTTTTAACTTTCACCCCCAGCCACCTCGCTCAGAGGTCTGCAACCTCAGTATAACTGTAACATGAGCTGTTTGCGGTATTTCGGGGTGAGGGGATGTTCGTCGCCGAGCAATTCAAACACGGTGAGCATCGCCTTCCTCGCCCCATCTTCCCGATATTTGCGGCTGATCCCGACAACTTTTAAAAATAAAGAAAGTGCCTGTTCGTACTCTTCTTTCAGGGTGTGACGGCAGGCTTGGGAAAACAGGCGATCGAGTTCGTCTTCCCCGGGATTCTCGGCGATCGCCCGAAATTCACAGAGGTTTTCCAACGCCCGGGCTTTAGAATAATATTGGCGATTATCTTCCCGGATCGTCGATAACAGCTTTTTCGCCCCCTCTATTTCGCCCACCGAAATCAAAAAATTCGCGGCTTTCAGCGTCAACTCCGGATTGTCTGGATATTTTTCAAATAATAAATCGAACAGGTGCTTCGCCCGTTTCAAATCCCCCGATCCGGCGGCACTGTCGATCGCCTCTAACCCCGTTTCCAACTCCGATTTCAGGTCAAATTTTTGGAGCAGCTCCCGCAGTTGCGCCTCGGAAATTGCCCCCACAAATCCCGGCATCACCTCCCCACCGCTGACGATACGGATGTCGGGAACCCCTTCGATACCGTACCGACTCGCCAACTCCGGAGAGCGATCGACATCCACCTTCGCCAATATAAAATCATACTCTCCGGCCAACCGCTCCAACATCGGTTTCATCACCTGGCAAGGCCCGCACCAGGTCGCAAAAAAGTCCACCAACACCACTTTTTCGGCGGACTTCGCCATCACTTCCGACTCGAAATTTTCTCCATTCACATCGATCGCGTATCCCATTTCACACTATCTCCTATCAGTCAAAGTACAGATCTTCATGATAAAACAAGAGGCGCAACCTGCTGATACCTGAAAGCTGAAAACTGAAAGCTAAAAAAAACCTGGCTTCCTCGGAAACCAGGTTGATTGATGGGACAGCGAACCTCGAATTATCCCTTCACGCAAACCACCTGCCGCAGGGTGGCAACCACTTCCACCAGATCGGACTGTTGCTTCATCACCGTTTCGATGGGTTTGTAGGCGCCGGGAATTTCGTCGATCACCCCCTGATCCTTGCGACATTCGACCCCCTCCGTCTGCCGGATCAGGTCGTCGATGGTGAACTGTTTTTTCGCCCGGGTGCGGGACATCAGGCGCCCCGCCCCGTGGGAACAACTGCAATAGCTCTCGGCGTGGCCCTTGCCTTTGACGATGAAGGATTTAGCCCCCATCGAACCGGGGATGATGCCGTAGTCCGTCTCTTGGGCTCGCACCGCCCCCTTACGGGTGACGTACACTTCCTCCCCGAAATGCACCTCTTTTTCGGCATAATTGTGGTGGCAGTTCACCTCCAACAGCGGTTTGGTGGGCTTTCCGCCCGCGATCGCCCGTTCGACGATGCCCTTGAACCGCGCCATCATCACGTCCCGGTTGAACCGCGCGTAATTCTGCGCCCACTGCAAATCCCGCCAATAGGCCGCAAATTCGGGGGTTCCGGCGACGAAATACGCCAGATCGCGATCGGGCAGCTTTTCCTCGGCCAATCTCGCCAATTCTTTGGCCGTATCGATGTGCCGCTGGGCCAACATATTCCCGATGTGGCGGGAACCGGAGTGCAGCATCAGCCACACCTGGTCATCCGCATCCAGACACAGTTCGATAAAGTGATTTCCACCTCCCAAAGATCCCATCTGTTTGAGGGCTTTCCCTTCCAAATTTTGAACCTTGGGATGGAGTTCTTTAAACTGTTTCCAGCCCTGCCAATTCGACACTGGCGTTTCGACTTCTTTATTTTGGTTGAAACCGACGGGTATGGCTGCTTCTATTTCCTGGCGAATTTTCTTGAGTTTTCCTTCCAATTGGTCGGCAACAAAGGGCGTTTTAATCGCGCACATTCCGCAGCCGATATCCACGCCGACGGCGGCGGGAATGATGGCTTCTTTGGTGGCGATAACAGATCCGACCAGCGCCCCTTTTCCGAGGTGAACATCGGGCATTAGGGCGACGTGTTTGAACACGAAGGGCAGGGAGGCGACGTTTTTCGCCATTTGAGTTTCCGCCGCTTCTAAATCGTGATCCGCCCAGGAGAGGACGGGATTGGGGACGGAGAGTTTTAAGGGTTTGTAAGGCATGGTTTTGAAATGGGTAATAGGGAATGGGGAATGGGGAATGGGGAATGGGGAATGGGGAATGGGGAATGGGGA
>JBNGCR010000112.1:0-17331 GCA_050045915.1 Limnospira sp. | reverse complement strand
AAATGGCGATGGAATACGTTTTGCAGAAAAACGCCGAACTTTATCAAAGATTGCGATAAGTTGTTCAATCATCTGCGATCGCCACCCCGTCATACAAGTCATCTACCGCGACGGAAACTCCCACACTTTCCAACTGCAAAATTTCCCCCGTTCCCAATGCCTGATACATCCAAAATGCCTCCCGCCGCCGGAAACACTCGACTAAAATGCGATCGCAACTCACCAAAACATATTCTTGCAACGTCTGAATTTGCCGATAATGTTGCCATTTAATTCCCCGGTCTTTCGCCTCCGTTTTGGGAGATAAAACCTCAATTAATAGCCTCGGAAACCGAATTTCTTTGGCCGCTTCCAAATCGCGATCGTCGCAACTAGCCACCAAATCGGGATAAAAATAATTTCCCGTCGCTTCTACCGTAACTTTCACATCTGCCACATTCACCCGACAGCCTTTCGGACGCAAAACGGGCCGTAATTTGTCATTAAAATTGAGGGCGATATCGTTGTGGGCGATCGTTCCCCCTGTCATCGCCACCGCAATTCCATCGATCAATTCGTATCGCACATCCTGCAACGCTTCCCATTTCAGGTATTCTTCCGCCGTCATCCGGGACGAATCAGAAAACGCAATCATCGAACCGCTCCCCCATTATCATTGATGCGATAATTTTATCAAATCAAATTGTTCTGAAATCGTTGTCGGGCGATCGCTTTTGGGCTTGAGTCACCTCAGAAGCGCTGAAGCGCAACAACAGAAGTTACCTTCCCTATTTCCCATTTTCTCTCTATAATAACATTGGCTCGGAATCGTTAAAAACACTCAAAACAATGGCACGAGATCTGCGGGGATTTTTAAAAATATTGGAAGAACGGGGACAGTTGCGGCGCATCGATGCCCTCGTAGACCCGGATTTAGAAATTGCGGAAATTTCCAACCGGATGTTACAGTGCGGGGGGCCCGCCCTCCTGTTCGAGAATGTCAAAGGCGCCGCCCACCCGGTAGCGGTGAACCTGCTGGGGACGGAACAGCGGGTTTGCTGGGCGATGAATATGGATAAACCCCAGGAGTTGGAAGAGTTGGGGAAAAAGCTGGGGATGCTGCAACAACCCAAGCCGCCCAAAAAAATCTCCCAGGCGATCGATTTTGGTAAAATCCTGTTCGACGTGGTGAAAGCGAAGCCGGGACGGAACTTTTTTCCCCCCTGTCAGCAGGTGGTGACGGAAGGATCGGATGTGGATCTGACCAAAATTCCGATGATTCGGCCCTATCCGGGAGATGCGGGGAAGATTATCACGTTGGGATTGGTGATTACTAAAGATTGCGAGACGGGAACTCCCAACGTCGGGGTTTATCGCCTGCAACTCCAGTCCGAGAATACCATGACCGTGCACTGGCTGTCCGTGCGGGGCGGGGCGAGACACCTGCGGAAGGCGGCGGAAAATGGTAAAAAGTTGGAAATTGCGATCGCCCTGGGTGTCGATCCGTTGATTATCATGGCGGCGGCGACTCCGATTCCGGTGGACTTGTCGGAGTGGTTATTTGCGGGATTGTACGGCGGTTCTGGGGTGCAGTTGGCGAAGTGTAAAACGGTGGATTTGGAAGTCCCGGCGGACTCGGAATTTGTCCTGGAAGGAACCATCACGCCGGGGGAAATGTTGCCGGACGGACCGTTCGGGGATCACATGGGTTATTATGGCGGCGTGGAGGATTCGCCGCTGATCCGGTTCCACTGCGTCACCCACCGCAACGATCCGATTTATCTGACCACATTTAGCGGACGCCCGCCCAAAGAAGAGGCGATGATGGCGATCGCACTCAACCGCATTTATACGCCCATTCTCCGCCAGCAGGTTTCGGAAATTTGCGATTTCTTTTTACCGATGGAAGCCCTCAGTTACAAGGCGGCGGTCATCTCCATCGATAAAGCGTATCCCGGACAGGCACGGCGGGCGGCGCTGGCGTTTTGGAGTGCCCTGCCCCAATTTACTTATACCAAATTTGTGATCGTGGTGGACAAGGAAATTAATATCCGCGATCCGCGTCAGGTGGTGTGGGCGATTACCTCAAAAGTTGACCCGTCTCGGGATGTGTTTATTCTCCCCGATACGCCCTTTGATAGTTTGGATTTTGCCAGTCAAAAAATCGGCTTAGGGGGACGGATGGGCATCGACGCGACCACCAAAATCCCCCCGGAAACGGAACACGAATGGGGGGAACCACTGGAGTCCGATCCGGATGTGGCGGCGATGGTGGAACGCCGCTGGGCGGAGTACGGTTTGGGGGATGTGAATTTGACCGAAGTTGACCCGAATAAGTTCGGGTATGAAATGCGATAGTTACCCAGGGGGTAAAGCCCAAAAACTTTCCCCCCTTTTCTTTTCTATTGGAAATTTTCGGTCAGACAATTGGAAACAATCTCAGGTGAGTGGACGATGGGTAAGAAGCGATCGCGACACAAAAAAAAAGGTCGAAGAATAGACAATTTTTATGCGTCTTTCGATATAGATGATTTGGTGAAAACATCGCGAAAATTAGTCGCCAATTCGGACGGAAAAATTGTCACCGATGCGGGATGGGAAAGGTTGACCTTTGCAGAGGCTTGTCAATACTTTCCAGCGGAAGAGATTCGGGAGTGGTATCAACAAAACTGGCAAGATGCCGATCTCGAATACTTGATTGACGACCTCGAAATCGATCTAGATTTGGAAGATGACGAGGCGGTTGAACGGTTTTTAGAAACCTATGACTGGACTCCCACAACCCTTGAAATTATCGTTGCCAAAGCCGTTTATCAAGACCATGCTTGGGCTAGACCATTGGTGATGGCATGGCGCGAATGGGACAGCGAGATTTTCGAGAGTTATGAAAGCCAAGCCCTGTCACTAGGAATCTATATGAGAGAACAGTTAAACTTGGATATTCCGGTGATTAATGACTGTCAAAAAGCGGTCATATGGTTCTCTGGATATTCCTTCGTTGGCTGGCAACGCCGGAGATTTGTCAAACCTGCACACGCTTTGAAAATCTCCAAAGCGACCCGAGTTGTCACGGAATTAGAGTGGGAGGAATGGGAAAGTAAATGGTGTGATAATGTGGAGTGTTCTATAGAGGATTTGTACGAGGAACTTGATTCGCCATACTATAGTCGCCATTACGGCTATTGGCTGGATAAATGATATCATGTCAATGTCTGAGCAATTAACCGGATCTGATATGATCGCAAGTATCGCGCTCGTGTGTTGACAAATCGAGGAGACCAAAAAAACTTCAAAACCTCGATTCAGAGGGGCTTTGATCGCTATCAATCCCAGAGCATTTCAGAAATATCACCCGTCCGGATGATCCCATCGGAGGAAGTGTCAATCGAGGTGGATTCGGGATAATACCAGTATAAACACAAGAGATGCTACGAGAACAGCCTGCCCCGAGTGGAGCAGGCTTTTTTATTTCCTTCCTTTGAAAGTGAATTTAACAATATTTAGAGATATCCTCATCGCACTCGTCGGCGAGGTAAGATAGCGCCCGAAAGCGCAAGCCGACCAGTTGTTCATAGAGGGGATTGAGCTTGCACATGGGGGGGATGTGGACAATTTTGTGTCCGAAGAGTTTGATATCCCGTTCAAACGGACATTGGGGGGGAACCATTTTACAGATAAAATGGGCGACTTTCGGATCATGAAGGTCCCAATCGTCCAACCAGTGCTTGACGGGACTGAGGACATCAACTTGAGGATGTTTTTTGCGGTCGGACGTTTTGGAGGGCTTGCACCGTCCCTCCGAAACATCTTCGAGGGTGTGTCGCAGGGACTCCAGGGCCTTGACTTTTAAATCCAAAGCCTCACAGAATTGGTGCAGGATATCATCTTCGCAAACCGAATAAATCCCATCCGCGAGGGCGACCATCACCGCCGTCCGCAGAAAGTTTTCGCCGATAATCGTGTGGTGTCCCAAAACCGCCGCCAGTTCCCCAGGCGAAATGGGTTCGAGGGTATCGACATCCATATCGCTGGCGAGGGTGTCGTGGGTGATGGAGGCAATCAATTCTTTTTCTTCTTCGTCAAACTGACCGTCAGCCCAGGCTAATGTTAGCAGGCCTCGAATCCAGGCGACGGTCTGTTCGCTAGTGTACTGGTACTGGGAAGATTGAGCGGTGCTGTTCATCAGTTCTCCTCGCGGTGAGATCTCCTGTCCAGAATGAGCCGTTCTGATATCGAAAGTCCGTCCGACCGATTCGGGTTCGGGCGACCCGATTTAGAAACTTGATTAGGATCGTCTGTCCAACAGTATGCCCGCAATTCCGGATCGTATCCGTGACGTGTCGCACAGTTTCATTCTATCGCGCCGATCGCGGACAAACCCCCCAAACAGAGCAAAAGCCTACACCACCGGGCTGTAGGCTCAAACTCGTCAAATTATTGCACCGATCCGGATCAACTGCTTCCGGTAAAGATGACTTCGGGAAACTTGGCTTGGGCTTCCCCGAGGGGACGCCGTCTGCCTTCTTCCTGCCAGTAGTTGATCACTTCGGTCGCTTTGTTAAGCAACTCGATGCGCTCGACATCGTTAATCCAGCGCTTGGATTCCATTTCCGTTTTGAGTTGTTCCCAGGCGTCGTTGCGGGGCCAGAAAAAGTAGGAGGTCAGGGGGCTGCTACCCTTACCCACCACTTGGTCAACGGCCAGCGCTACATTATCATCAAGCCAGAGAACTTTGAGAACGAACCTTGACAATTACACCTCCGGGTCAATCCGAGTTCATTGAAAAAAATACACAGCACACTATCATAACACAGCATCTATTTTCTGTACCCACTGAAATTGATTGAATATGAAAGCGATTGTAATTTTCGATATTGACGGGGTGATCCGGGACGTGGGGGGGTCTTACCGGCGGGCGATCGCGGATACCGTCGAACGGTTCACCGGCAGCTACCGCCCCACCCTAGCGGATATCGATCGCCTCAAGTCCGAAGGAATCTGGAACAACGACTGGGAGGCCTCCCGAGAGTTGATCGGCCGATATTTCGAGGGTCTGGGGCGATCTCGGGATGCGATCGCCCCAGACTATGACGAGATGGTGGCCTTTTTCCAATCCCGCTACCGGGGTCCCGATCCAGACGACTGGACGGGTTACATTTGTTCCGAACCCCTGCTGTGCACCCCCGACTATTTCCGCCGACTGACCGACGCGGCGATCGGTTGGGGATTCTTCAGCGGGGCGATGCGGGACGAAGCCCTGTACGTTTTGCGGGGAAAACTCGACCTGAGAAACCCGGCCTTGATCGCGATGGAGGATGCCCCCGGAAAACCCGACCCCAGCGGATTATTCGCCACGATTTCCCAGGTAGAAGCCGAAGACTCGACCCTTCCGGTGGTCTACGCCGGCGATACCGTCGCCGACCTCTACACGGTGCAAAAAGCCCGGGAACACCACCCCGGCCGGACTTGGGTGGGAGTCGGCATCTTACCCCCCCACGTCCGGGAAAACCCAGACCGTCGGGAAGCCTACGAGAAGACGCTCAAAAATGCCGGGGCGACGGTCGTCCTCGATCGCGTGGAGAACCTGACACCCGAGCGGATTTTGGCAATAATTCATCCATAATTTGTCTCGGTTCAAACGAGTCAGAATCGGCCGACCGACTGGCCGGATGCAAAAATAAAGTTTTATCAAAAATTGAGAACCTCCGGCCGTTTCTTTCGTTATCATCAAATTGGGTCTAAGACCTCGCCCTAAAAGGGCGACTTTATCGATCAGATGTGTTCGACTCGGCTCCCTTCGACTCGGCTCCGGGTCAACGTCAAGCTCCGTCGAGACGTTAAGGGACTCGATGTCCCGACAATTGCTCAATAGCGTAATGGCTACTCAGACAACTCTCCCGTCGAGTCCGGACTTTCAACAAGCGATCCTCAACAGCGCCAATATCGCGATGATCGCCACCGATCTCGGGGGTATGGTTCGCACCTTCAATCAGGCTGCCGAACGACTCCTCGGATATCGTGCAGAGGAGGTCATCGGCCGGATGAACTGGACGCAATTTCACGACCCGAAAGAACTGGCGCGGCGGTCCCCCGACCCCCGCTCCGACCCGAAAAACGGCCGCACCGAGTCCGATTCCCTCCACGAAATCTTGGTCGCCGGAGTCCAGCAAGGTGAAATGGAGGAACGGCAGCGGATCTACATCCGCCAGGACGGGACGGCCGTCGCTGTGTGGCTGACGGTGACGGCCATCCGCGACGAAACGGGGCGGGCGATCGGATTCTTGGGGGTGGCGCGAGAAGATCGCACCGCGGCGGATCTGCAACGGCGGGAACGGTATTTGTACAACCAACAACAAGCCCAGGTCGAACTGGCCCGATGCCCGGAATTTTATCGGGGAGATCTCGACAAAGCGCTACAGACAGTGACTCGCATCGTCGCCCGAACCCTGGAAGTCGCCCGGGTCAGCATTTGGTTTTATACCCCCTCCCGGACAGCCATCCGGTGCGCCGACCTGTACGAACACGATCGCGATCGCCACAGCCGGGGACTCGAACTCACCGAGGGCGACTATCCCAGCTATTTTGCCGCCCTGGAAACCCACCGGCCGATCGTGGCGGCGGACGCCCGGACCGACCCCTGCACCCGGGAATTTACAGAACCCTACCTCACACCCCTGGGAATCGGTGCCATGTTGGACACCCCGATCCGGTCGGGGGGCCAGACGGTGGGGGTGGTGTGCCTGGAACACATCGGGGGGCCGAGGAATTGGACCCTGGAAGACCAGAACTTCACGGCTTACCTGGCCGACTGGGTGACGCTGGCCTTGGAAGCGAAGGAGCGGGCGATCGCCGAAAAGGCCCTGCAACAGAGCCAGCAGCAGCTCCAAGCCATCCTCGATCACGCCCCGGCGATCATCTATCTCAAAGATTTAAACGGGCGCTACCTGCTCGTTAACCGGGAATACGAACGGCGGTTCGACCGGCACCGCGATCGCGTCCGGGGCCAGACCGACTACGATTTATTTCCCCCGGAAATGGCGGTCGTTTTTGAAGCCTCCGATCGCGCCGTGTTGGACAGGGGAGAACCCCTCCACTGGGAGGAAGAGATCCCCAGCGAAACCGGCTTCCGCAGCTATCTATCCCACCGCTTCCCCCTGGAGAATGCCGCCGGGGAACCCTACGCCATCTGCTGTCTGGCCACAGAAATCACCGATCGCAAACTCTCCGAAGCCGCCCTGCGGGAGAGCGAAGCCACCAAACAGGCGCTGTTGGACACCATTCCCGACCTGATCCTGCACTGCCGGGGAGACGGCACGGTGGTCGATTTCAAACCGCCGAGCGACGCGGACGGCTGGGCCTGGGACGAATCCCCCATCGGCAAAAAGATCCGGGACATCCTGCCCCCCGACATCGCCCAGGCGACGGTGCAGGCCCACGATCACGCCCGGTTTTCCGGCCAAATGCAGGCGATCGAATACCAACTGCAAACCGACGGCGGGGGGGAACCGCGACATTACGAAGCCCGGATCGTAGCCCGGAGCGCGGAAACCGTCATTTCCATCGTCCGGGACATCACCGAACGACAGCGGGCCACCGCCGAGTTAGCCCACCGGGTGCAACTGTCTGCCCTGAAATGGGAGATCAGCCTAGCCATGAATCGGGGGGGGAAGCTGTCCGAGATCCTCGATCGGTGCGCGGAGACTTTAGCCTCCCATTTGGGTACCACCTGGGCTTTGATTTGGACCCTCGACCCCGCCGGAACGGCGTTGGCGCTGGGGGGATGTTTCGGACCCGAACGCCCCCCTGCAGGGCTGGCATTGATCCCCGTCGGGGAGACACCCGTCGGCGCGATGGCGGTTGAAAAACAGCCGGTTTTGAGCCGGGACGGGAGGGATCGCGGCTGGGGTCCGGCTTTTGAGGAAATGACCTTTGGGGGATATCCCTTGGTCGTGGAAGGGCGTTTTGTGGGAGCCGTCGGCCTGTTCGCCCGCCGCTCCCTGAACGCCGAGGTGTTGGAGACTCTGGCGATCGTGGCCAACGAGATGGCCGTGGGGATCGAACTGAAAAAAGCTTCCGAGGCCCTGCAAAGCAGTGAAGAACAGTTGCAACTGGCCCTGGAGGGGAGCGCCCTGGGGCTGTGGGATTGGAATATCGCCACGGGTCAGGCCTACTTTGACCCCAAGTGGAAGCGGGTGTTGGGCTACTCGGACGACGAGATCGATAACACGCTGCGGGCCTGGCGGGAGTTGATCCCGAGCCACGATCGCCGACGGGCTCTCGAGGCCCTCAACGATTGCGTCAAGGGTCGCACGGCGATCTACGAGGTGGAAGTGCGGATGCGGAACCGGTCGGGGGTCTGGCAGTGGATGCTGTCCCGGGGCAAGGTGTTCGAGTGGGACGATGACGGACACCCGGTGCGGATGACGGGGACTTACAAAGATATTAGCGATCGCAAACAGGCGGAATTGGAAGTGAGCCTACTGCGATCGGCAACCCGGGCGATCGCCGATGCCCCAGATTTCCCGACCGCCCTCGGCGAGATCCTGCGCCTGATCTGCACCCACATCGGCTGGGATGTCGCCGAAGCCTGGGTCCCAGGGCCGGACGGGTCGGTGTTGGAGTATTGCGGCGGCTACGCGGAAGACCCGAGTTTGGAGGAGTTCCTACATCGCAGCGCTGCGGTAAGATATCCCCCCGAGCAAGGGACGCCGGGGCGAACCTGGGCTTCCCGACAACCGGAATGGATCGAGACGGTGACTGAGGCTCCCCGACGGTCGTCCCCGCGACGGCATCTCATCGCCCGGGCGGGGTTGGAATCGAGTCTGGCGATGCCGATTTTGGCGACGGAACGGGTGGTGGCGGTGTTGGTGTTCCGCCGGCGGGGTCGTTGTACCCGCGATTCCCGGCTGATGGCTCTGGTGGAGGCGGTGGGGACGCAGTTGGGATCGCTGATGCGACAAAAACAGGCGGAAATCGACCTGTTGCGGGTGAAGGCGGCTGTGGACGGCAGCAGCGACGCGATCGTGATGGCGGATCTGCAGGGGCGGGTGCTGTATTTGAATCGGACGTTAATTGAAAAGTACGGCTACGGTGTCGAAGAGTTGAACGCGGCCGGCGGACCTCGGAAACTCTATATTTCGGCGGGGGTTGCCAACGCTATTTTCGCCTCGGTTCAAAACGGGCGATCGTGGAGCGGGGAAGTGGGGATGAAAACCTGCTCGGGGGCGGTCGTCCCCAATTTGCTGCGGGCTGACTGCATTTTCGACGCGGCGGGCAACCCCATTGGCCTGATCGCGGCCCACACCGACATCACCGATCGCCGGCGGGCTGAAGAAACTCTGCGGCAGAAATTGCTGCAAGAGCGGTTCGTGACGACGATGTTGGAGCGGATTCGGTCGTCGCTGAATTTGAATGAAGTCCTGCAAAAAGCTGTGGACAAGGTGCGGGAGTTTTTGGGGTGCGATCGCACCGTGATTTACCGATTTCACGCCGACGGTCGCGGGTGGATCGCGGTGGAGTCTGTGGCCGACGGCTGGATGGCCCTGAAGGGCATGGATATCCGCGATCACTGTTTTGAAACCACCCACGCCCCCCTGTATCGGGACGGGCGCACCCGGGCGATCGCGGACATTCGCAACGCCGATTTGAACTCCTGCCACGTCGAACTCCTGGAACAATTGCAGGTGAAAGCCAATTTGGTGATCCCGGTGTTGCAGCCTAAAACCTTGGAGGGGGAAGAGAATCAGCTTTGGGGGCTGTTCATCGCCCACCAGTGCCACGATACGCGGGAGTGGCGGGAGTTTGAGGTGGCCTGCCTGCGACAGGTGTCGGTGCAGTTGGCGATCGCCCTGCAGCAGTGCAGTTTGTTTGAACAGGTGCAGATGGAACTCGCCGAGCGGAAACAGGCGGAGGAGGCGCTACGACGGTCGGAAGCCCGGGAACGGCGCAAGGCGAAACAGTTGTCGATCGCGCTTCAGGAACTCAAAAGCACCCAGGCGCAGATCGTGCAGAGTGAAAAAATGGCCTCCCTGGGACAATTGGTGGCGGGGGTCGCCCACGAGATCAACAATCCCATCAGTTTTATTTACGGAAATGTGACTCCGGCGATGGAATATGTGTCGGATTTGCTGCAATTGTGCGACCTCTACCAGGCCATTTATCCCGACCCAGACCCGGCCATCCGAGATTGCATGGATCGCATCGACCTCGCATTTATCCGAGATGATTTTTTGCAACTGTTACAGTCGATGAAAACGGGGGCCGACCGGATCAGACAGATCGTCCTGTCGCTGCGGAATTTCTCCCGCCTCGATGAGTCGGAAATCAAGGCGGTCGATCTGAACGAGGGTATCGAAAGCACCCTGATGATGCTCCAGGGACGCCTGAGTGTGGCCGCTCAAAATGCCGGCATCGAAGTGGTTCGGCAGTTGGGAGAGTTGCCGAAGATCGAATGTTATCCGAGTCAGATTAATCAGGTATTTCTGAATTTGTTGAATAACGCGATTGACGCTTTGGAAGAACGCTTTAAAGTCGAGAAGGAATTTCTGCCACAACTCTCCATCACCACCGGGGCGATCGCCGGTTTGCCTCCCAATTCTAAGGCAGTGAAAATTATAATTTCAGACAATGGTTTCGGGATTTCGGAAGCGGTAAAATCGAAAATTTTCGACCCATTTTTTACAACCAAACCCATCGGCAAGGGGACGGGTTTGGGGTTGTCCATCGCCCATCAAATTATCGTGGACAGACACGGCGGCCGCTTGCAATGTTATCCCCGACAAGGAGGTGGCACCGAATTTGAAGTATTATTATTCAGTTCGGGTTGTCTGAAGGCGATTGATTCTCGGTGACATGGGTGCGCCACGACAGTTTCCCTAAATCTTCACCCCCCGAATCGAACGATCCAACAATTCCATCGGGTGCATCAGGGGCATTTCTTTCCCTTGCAATTTCAGGTGTTTCTTAATCTGCAAAGAACATCCCGGATTCGCAGATGCGATCAAAGCCGCCCCCGTATTCAGCAAATTTTCGACCTTCTGTTCTCCCAACTCGTCCGCCACTTCCGGTTGCAGCATATTGTAAACCCCAGCACTGCCGCAACACAGCGCCGCGTCCACCGGTTCCCGCAATTTGACCCCCGGAATTTGTTTCAACACTTCCCGAGGTTGGCTGCTGATTTTTTGTCCGTGCAACAGGTGGCAGGCATCCTGATAAACCAACGTCAAATCCTCCCCGTCCGCCAACGGCGACAATTCCGCCGTCAGTCCGACTTCCGCCAAAAATTCCTGGGCGTCCCGCACTTTTGCCGCGAATTCCGCCGCCTTTTCTCGGTATTCCGGAACGTCTTTCATGATGTGGCCGTATTCTTTCAACGTGTGCCCACAACCCGCCGCATTGATAATAATCGCATCCACGCCAGTTCCTTCAAAACTGTCGATCATTTGCTTAATTAAAGCGTGGGATTGTTCCGTCTGTCCCTGGTGTTCCGGCAGGGCGGCACAGCAACCCTGGGATTTGGGAATCACCACCTCGCAGCCGTTCGCCGTCAGCACCCGCACCGTCGCCTCATTCACCGGGGAGAAAAAGAGCCGCTGGACGCAACCCAAAATCATCCCCACCCGGTAGCGTTTCTCGCCTTGTGCGGGAATGACAGTCGGCATATTATCCCGAAATGCGGCATCGGAAATTTCCGGCAGGATCGATTCCATCGCCGCCAGCCGTGGGAAGATTTTCGGCAGTAATCCCGTTGATCGCACCACGTTTTGTAACCCTAATTTCTGATAAATATACAGGGGAAATAACAGCGGACGCAGGCGGTTCGGATAGGGAAATAAACTGAAAATTAGGGTGCGGATAATGCGATCGCTCAAATTCCTGGGAACATTCCGTTCTACCTGGGGGCGGGTTGCCGCGATCAATTGATCATACTGCACCCCGGAAGGGCAGGTGGTGACGCAAGCCAGACACCCCAAACAACTGTCAAAATGTTGGGCGGTGGCGGGGGTTAACGGCGCCTCTCCTTTATTAATCGCATCCATCAGATAAATGCGGCCCCGGGGAGAATCCATTTCCTTGCCAATCACCCGATAACTCGGGCAGGTTGCCAGACAAAACCCGCAGTGTACGCAGGTATTAATCAAATCGGGAGGGGGCGGATTATTGTCATCGAAGCCCGGAAATTCTTCCGAGGGTTGCAGGTGGGGATTCTGTCCCAAAAAATTGCTGTCTTTTGCCGGAATTGGCTCGGAGGTTTTGTCGAAGGTTTGCATATTAAAGAATGAAAGTCCTGCAAAATTATCGTTGTTAAAATTTGGAATTAAATTCCATCCACAAATCGACGATTGTTCAAACGCCCTTCGGGGTCGAATTGTTGTTTGATGCGGCGCATCAGATCCGAGGCATTCCCGGTATATCCCCAAACGTCGATCTGCTGCTTGAGGTCGGCGGAGGCCTCCAAAATCGACAGGAAACCGCCATTTTTGCCGCACCACTGACGCAGGGTTCGCAACCGTTCCGGGGTAGCCGCCTCGAACCGCACCACACCCAAACCGCTGCCCCCGTGAATCATGGCGGGGGTTCGGCACTGACTCAGGGTTGCCACCGCCGTCGTCGGGGTTACTCCTATTTTGCAGATCATTCTGTCCTCGGGGGAACCGTTCCACATTTGTTGCTTTAATTGCCCCCATAGGTCCGCCTCATTTTCCCCAAGGCGGTGTCCTTGCAATGTCAATTTTTCCCCCACTTCCAAGAGCCGATCGCACTGCTGCCGGACGCTTTCGGGAATGCTCTGGAACCGCACCGCCAACCCCATCTGATTGCCGAGAGCGGCGATTTCCATCAACTCAGGGGAGAGCAAATCCACGGCGATCGGTGTCAGGGCCGATGATAGCAGAGTTTGGGCCGCGGCGGCGATCGCATCCGCATTTCCCGACAACAAAACCGTATCCGAAGCATCCTGGCGGGGGTACAGCCGCAGCGTAACTTGGGTAATAATCCCCAACGTCCCGTAAGAGCCCGTCAGCAACTTCATCAAGTCGTAACCGGCGACATTTTTAACCACCCGTCCCCCGGCTTTGGTGATTTTGCCGTCGGACCGGACGAAGGAAATCCCCAGCAGCAGATCGCGGACTCCCCGATATCGGTGTCGCAGGGAACCGCTGTCCCCCGTGGCGACGATGCCGCCGATGGTGGCGGTGTCGGGGTAGGCGGGGTCAAATCCGAGGAATTGTCCCTGTGTTCCGAGAATTTCCCGCAATTCCCGCAGCGTCATCCCCGCTTCCACCGTCGCCGTCAAATCTCCGACGGCGTGTTCGATTAGGCGGTTCATCCGGCGGGTGCTGATGGCGATGCGGGGACCGGCGACCGGATTTCCCCAGGACAGCTTGCTGCCGTTCCCGAAGGGCAAAATTCCCGACCCGGTTGCCGCGGCGTAGGCGACGAAAGCCGCCAATTCCGCCGGGGTTTCGGGGTAGATGACGCCTTCGATTTGGGAGTCGGGGGTGACGGAACGGGTGATGCCGGTTTGCAGTTCTGGTTCGAGCTCGTCCCACCTCCGCAGGCGATTGCTTCCGGCGATTTTGCCGATTTCCTCCCAATTCAGGGGTTCGGATGTCTGGGATAATTCGGGACTGGCTGTAGACATCGCACTCAATGGTTATTGCAATTTAATTATTATATAAGACGGGTTGACATCTTCCCCCGGTCAAGCTGACGCCATAACGGGGGATTCCCAGAACAGCGATCGGATTCGGGCGTCGATCGCTCGACTGTCCCCCGTCAGATGGTTCGGGGGGCGTTTCGTTTGTTGAATCGCGATCGCACCCTTGTGATTTCTCGTTCAATCTCTGCCTGGGGTCTATTTCGGAATTTTGATTTCAATATAAAGCTAGGTTCGGCCTGTGAGGGGGCATCAGAGGTTAGGGGTTAAGTTTTCTGAAAATATCGGTCAGGGTAAAAATGATCGTGTTAGATTCTAGTCAAAAACGATGTGGAGTCAGTTAATTAAAAATAACGATGATCGTAATTCGCTGGATCGATACACTGATGAAATCCCTCAAAATGCTGTTAAAATCCATCGGGGAATTGCTCGGCCCTTGTCTGGTTTCTTTGGGGGCATTCCTGATTTTTTCCTGCGTCGAGCAAACGAAAGAAGTGTATCGGGTTATCATTGCGGATTCACTCCTACACCAGGCAATTTTATCCGCATTTCTCGTCCATATTTTGGCTTCATCTATCTGGTACTCTGCCTACCTGCTGTATTCAACCCCACCTGAATCAAACTGGCAATCGTCGCAACAGAAAGAAGTCAATAAAATTCTGTCATTGGTGATTGGATATCTGCCAATATTGGGGTTTTCATTGGGCGTACTTTCGGCTGGAAAAAATATCGAAAATGCGAATTTTATTTTTAGTTATGCCGGCAATATTACGTTTTTATTTTTATTCAATGCCCTCGAAATAACCGGCTTTTATAAAGCCTATCGTTTAACGCCGCTTCCGGTAGAAAGAATTAAAATTCTATTTGTCAATGTTGTCTCCGGTGCTTTCAGTTTAATTTCCTTGCCTTTGATTGCTCAAACATCCAGTTCAGCCTGGGGAGTGATCGGCATTATCATTTTACAACTCTCACTTTATTTGCTGCTCTATTTCTCTTTTTATGATTCGGATAAAGACAAAGAAAATATTCAAAAAAATGCCCTCAAATATGCGTTGCTATTTCCCGGAATTTATGTCGGGTTAGCTTCCCATGTATTTCCCCCGAGTTTCTCCATACTTATCCCCGTTGTGATCGGGCCAATTAGCCTGGTGGCTATCTCATTTACAATTCTTGTTGTCGGCATTTCTATTCTGCAAAAAGTCGGCGACAAAAATGATTTTTCTGCCGTCATTTTTTTGACTTGTGTACTCATTTTTAACGGCGTTACAAACGTCAATGATAACCATGAATTTAGACAAATAAGACCTTCATCAGATAACTTTAAATCGGAACTACCGAGCTTGAATCAATGCTTTAAAGAATGGTTGGATAGCCGTCCAGATCGCGATCAATACCTGCCGGAAAAACCCTATCCTGTCTATATTATATCAGCGCAAGGCGGTGGGATTTATGCCGCCTATCATGCGGCGATAACTTTCGCGAGTTTGACCGATGAAATTCCCGAATTTCCCCAGCATATTTTTGCCATCAGTGGCGTTTCTGGTGGCAGCTTGGGAGCGTCAGTTTTTGCGAGTCTTTTAAAAAACAGTGGCGACAAAAATTCGGGATCTATAAGTTATGCCGAAAAAACCAAAACAATCTTGAATCAAGATTTCCTTTCTCCTTTACTTTCCCTCGGTTTATTCCCCGATCTGTTCCAAAGGTTTATCCCCTTTCCTATCAATGAATGGGATCGGGCTAGGGGACTAGAATTTGCCTTTGAAAATTCCTGGGAGCGACTGGCGATCGAACATCATAAAAATCCTTTCAGACAATCGTTTTATCAGTATTGGAAGCCCGAAGATACTTCGCCGGCTTTAGTCCTCAACACGACCGTCGTCGAAACGGGTGAGCGCCTGTTAATCAGTCCCTTTACAATGTCATCCGATCAACCGATCAATCGAATCGAAAATAATTCCGAATTTCCCTTGGTTCTTCATGACACGGACTTGAGATTGAGTACGGCAGTGGGCCTGAGCGCCAGATTTCCTTATATCACTCCTGTCGGTTGGTATCGAGCGGGCGACGATCGCAGTAGACTACACCTGGCAGACGGGGGTTATTTCGATAATTCGGGCATTTCCACCGCCCTAGATATTGGCCGATTATTACAGCAAATAGACGGGCAAGATAATCGATTCAAGATCATCTATATTGCCCTTGTCAATGCCCCCAAAAATCGTTCTGTAAATGAGCGTAGCGATTTAGTGTTTAATGAAATTTTTTCGCCGATCAGGGCTTTATTTAGGGCCCGCGAAGCTCGCGGCCGCAATATCGTCAATTTGTCAACCTATGCCCTGGATGAGGAGCGATTGAGAATCCTCAGACTGCGGACCGTCGGCAATGGTTTCAAACTCCCCGTCGGCTGGTTTCTCTCTCGCAATTCGCAAAATTTTATTGACGATCAAATCCTCGCATCAATCTCCTGCGACGAAGAAAGTGTCGGGCGGGATAACAGTTGCATAGTCAAGTCAATTCGGGAAGATTTGACGTAAGGGTGTAGGGTGTAGGGTGTAGGGTGTAGGGAGGAAAGAAAAATTTCTGACTCCTGACTCCTCACTTCTACCTTCTCCGGGAACCGATCGCGCGACTGAGGTGCGACGGTCAATTCTCGATCGCCCCGAAAAGGTCAATCCATCAATAATTGTCAATTATCAATTGTCAATGAATAATAGATCCTCGAACGCGACTTTTGAAAAACCATGAAACTAAGCTTTTGCGCGATCGCGAAAAATGAGGCGGACAATCTGCCCGACTGCCTGAACAGCGTCCGGGAGGTGGCGGACGAGTTGGTGGTGTTGGATACCGGATCGACGGACGGAACGCCGGAGATCGCCGAAAAATTGGGGGCGAAGGTGTACGAATTCCCCTGGTGCGACGACTTCGCCGCCGCCCGGAATGCGTCGCTAAAATATGTCACCGGGGATTGGGTTTTGGTACTCGATGCGGACGAACGGTTGGTTCCCGATATTATCCCCCAAATTCGCAATGCGATCGCCCTCGAAGATCAGATCTTGATCAATTTGTTGCGGCAGGAAATCGGCGCGGTGCAGTCCCCCTATTCCCTGGTGTCGCGACTGTTCCGAAACCATCCCGACATCTATTTTTCCCGTCCCTATCATGCCTTGGTGGACGAGAGCGTTGCGGAAATTTTGCGGCGGGAGCCCCACTGGCGGATCGGTTCAATCTCGGAAATTGCGATCGCCCACGAGGGATACAGTGCAGATGCGATCGCGGGACGGAACAAACGAGAAACCGCCAAAACCGCGATGGAGAAGTATTTACAACAGCATCCCGGCGATCCTTATGTGGCGAGTAAATTGGGAGCCCTGTATGTGGAAATGGGGGATATGGAAGGCGGCATCCGACTGCTGAAAGGGGGACTCGAACAGAAAAGCCAAATCGACGCGGGGATTTTGTACGAACTGCACTATCATTTGGGCATCGGTGCGATTCGTTCGGGAATGAAATAGGGCTGAAATGCCTGAAATAACCTCCCGATAAGGCTTTCATCCCCTTGGGTGAATATAAGGGGCGCACCCCTGACCAGCCTTATAACTGTCTGTATGTTTCTAAGTTTGGTATCACAGTATACTAAATGAGGTCGGAACTCTCAGGGTCAAGGACAGTCAGCAATACAAATTCCTTATATAAGG
>JBNGCR010000111.1:0-17379 GCA_050045915.1 Limnospira sp. | reverse complement strand
AGGCAATAGGCAATAGGCAATAGGCAATAGGCAAGGAGAACCGGTAATTATAAGGGTTTGAGTGGACATGATCTGATAATATCAGATCCGGTGGGTGACACGAAGTCGCAGTTGTCAGTCGTCTTCGACGACTGGATAAGTGGAGAGCCGTCTCTCCTAGAATAGTGTCCGATTCTATCCCAACCCGAAGGAGCGTCATTGGTATGGAAACGAGGAATCTTTCCAAGATATAGCACGGCTCATCGAGTTGAGAAACTTCCCCGACTCCCGACTCCCGACTCCCGACTCCCTTCTCCCGATCGCCGATTGTGCCGCCGTTCAAATTGCGGTAATGTAGAAGACTGCTTTTTTGTTCAATACGCGATCGAGGGTCGGTGAAATACTTTTTTTTGACGGAGGGATGGACGATCGGGCGGATTTGGGGGGTCGGCGGGCTGTGGGACGTGGCGACCCGGCGCCGGTTGCCCGACCTGCAAAAAATGGATCTGTGCATTTGGAACCATCAAGACCAAGAAAAAATGTGGCTCTACCGGGTCGAGGACGCGGTGCTGATGCTGGAAGTCAAACCCACCGAAAGTGGGCGTCCCTCCAGCGGCATCGGCCAAGTCGTCCTCACGCGACTGATCACGGCCGAACAAGTCCTCGAACGCCTCGGGACAGCCTCCACCGAATGCCAGACCTACCGTCGCCTGCTGTAGAATCAGGGCGGACGCGATCGCCCCGGACCCGGACCAACCCCGCGGCGATCGGCGTCCCCGTACTTTTTCAAGTCTCGAACCTTCCCCTCCAACCCTTGCAATTGGTTCTAACAATCGATACACTTCTTTAAATAGCTTTCTTGTACGCCAAAAAACCGTCAACTGTCTTAACCCAAACCGAGTTGACAAATTGTCAATTTTAGGGTAGCGGTGCGGAGCTGTCCATAGAAAATTTAACATTCCCGCCGGGAAATCCCCGACCGAACTTGTTTCAGACGGGAACTGACCGGCAAAGCTATCAAACATTCGGGGGTTCGGACGCCCCCATCGGTTCGTCGAGATGTCGTTTCCGGAATCGGGAGATCGACTTCCGACTCCAAGCCATCCCGACACCGGAAATCCCCGGTCGAGCCCAGCGAAACCGGGGGTAGTTCACCGAAGTTGAATTCACTGATTCTAGGAGGAGCGTAGTCAATGGGACTACCCTGGTACCGTGTACATACAGTGGTCCTGAATGACCCGGGACGGCTGATTTCTGTGCACTTGATGCACACTGCCCTCGTGGCAGGTTGGGCGGGGTCAATGGCCCTGTACGAATTGGCCGTTTTCGATCCGTCTGACCCAGTTCTCAACCCGATGTGGCGTCAGGGGATGTTTGTCATGCCCTTCATGGCCCGCCTCGGTGTCACCCAATCCTGGGGTGGCTGGAGCGTGACCGGAGAAACCGCCACCAACCCCGGCATCTGGTCCTTTGAAGGCGTCGCCGCCGCCCACATCATCCTGTCCGGTCTCCTGTTCCTGGCTGCCGTCTGGCACTGGGTTTACTGGGATCTGGAACTGTTCACCGACCCCCGCACGGGCGAACCCGCCCTCGACTTGCCGAAAATGTTCGGCATCCACCTGTTCCTGTCCGGCCTACTTTGCTTTGGCTTCGGAGCCTTCCACGTCACCGGACTCTTCGGACCCGGGATTTGGGTATCCGACCCCTATGGACTGACGGGAAGCATCCAACCGGTCGCCCCATCCTGGGGGCCGGAGGGCTTCAACCCGTTCGACGCTGGGGGAATTGCGGCTCACCACATCGCGGCGGGTATCGTCGGCATCATCGCCGGTTTGTTCCACCTGTCCGTCCGGCCGCCCCAACGCCTGTACAAAGCCCTGCGGATGGGGAATATCGAAACGGTACTCTCCAGCAGTATCGCCGCGGTCTTCTTCGCGGCCTTCGTCGTAGCCGGCACCATGTGGTACGGTTCCGCGGCTACTCCCATCGAACTGTTCGGCCCGACCCGCTACCAGTGGGACCAGGGCTACTTCCAGCAGGAAATTGAACGTCGGGTACAGGCTAACTTGGCTCAGGGAGACACCGCCGAAGAGGCCTGGTCTAAGATCCCCGAAAAACTCGCCTTCTACGATTATGTCGGCAACAGCCCCGCCAAAGGCGGTCTGTTCCGCGTCGGCCCCATGAACGAAGGCGACGGCATCGCCCAGGGTTGGCTTGGCCATCCCGTCTTCAAAGATGCGGAAGGTCGCGTGCTCAGTGCCCGTCGCCTCCCCAACTTCTTTGAAACCTTTCCGGTGGTGCTCACCGACTCCGAAGGCGTGATTCGGGCCGACATTCCCTTCCGCCGTTCCGAGTCCCGCTATAGCTTCGAGCAAACCGGCGTCACCGTCTCATTCTACGGCGGCGACCTCAACGGCCAAACCTTCACCGATGCCCCGTCCGTGAAGAAATACGCCCGTTTGGCCCAACAGGGTGAACCCTTCGAGTTTGACCGGGAAACCCTCGGATCTGACGGGGTATTCCGCACCAGCACTCGCGGTTGGTTTACCTTCGGTCACGCTTGCTTCGCACTGCTGTTCTTCTTTGGCCACATTTGGCACGGTTCCCGGACGATCTTCCGGGATGTGTTCGCCGGTGTGGAAGCCGACCTCGAAGAACAAGTCGAGTGGGGCAACTTCCAGAAAGTGGGCGACCAAACGACTCGGGTCAAGAAGACTGTCTAGACAGGCATCTGATTTGAGTGGTTGAGTCGGTCGGGAGGACAGATTGATGGGGAGAGGGAACGCGGGAGCAGATCAGACGGTTTGCGATCGCCCCCCCGACCCGCGCTGTCCTCCTTCCCCTGTGGCGGGAAATGCCCAAGCTTCGGATTCGATTCGACCTCCCTGGTATCGACCCCGATCGCTCGGCGGGCGGTGGGGGCGAACCGTTTCCCCCCAATTCGACCGGAATTGTCCCCGGTTGTACGGGTACGGTATCAAGACTGATAAACTGATAGTGAACCGGGATCTAAGGAAACTCTGACATGGAAAGTGTTGCATACATCTTAGTTTTAACGCTGGCTCTCGGCGTCCTGTTTTTTGCCATCGCCTTCCGGGAACCCCCCCGCATCGGCAAATAACTCGCCCGAACAGCTTCATTTTTCGCATCCAATTGGGTGATGGGGACTGCAGGTGAATGCAGACCCGGGAAACGGGAGCGGACGCCAGTGCACCCCCCGATTCTCGACGGCAAGCACCCCGACCGTCTTCCCTCGGAGGATGGAGTTCTCATCGCCCCATTGGATCGGGAATAGCCTTCGACCCTCGCGAACGGCGAAATCTCAGTTTAAAGGACGTCTATCATGCAATGTCCAGTCTGCCAGCATACCAGCAGTCGCGTACTCGAATCGCGATCGGCGGAGTCGGGCAAAAGTATCCGGCGCCGTCGGGAATGCCTCAAGTGCAAACATCGATTTACCACCTACGAACGCATCGAATTCGTCCCCGTCACCGTGATCAAGCGGGATGGACGGCGGGAATCCTTCGATCGCTCCAAATTGTTGCGGGGCCTGGTGCGGGCCTGTGAAAAAACGGGGATCGCAGCCGCCGACCTCGAAAGCACCATCGAAGACATCGAAGCCGAACTCCAACAGCGATCGCTCCGGGAAATTCCCAGCCAAGAAATCGGCGAACTCGTCCTCGAACGGCTCAAATCCATCAGCGAAGTCGCCTACATCCGCTTCGCCTCCGTCTACCGACAATTTCAGGGCATCCGCGATTTTGTCGAAACCCTCGCCGACCTCAACTCGTCGGGCACCGAAGATCGACGCCACGCAGCGATCGCCGGCGAATCCGAACCCTCCGACACCTCCTCCGCACCATCCGAACCCCTCCTGAGTTCTTCCAACTAAAGTGGCAATCCCCTCGGGCGATCCAGCTTTTTCTTGCACCAAGTGCCCACGATGTGCTAAACTATGGCATAATGTAGTGGCTATGAGTTAAACTAATAAACATTTAACTCTATACTAGAAAATCGGCTATAATCAAAGCCCCCGTCGCACTCAGCCATTGGGGGTTGCGTCTTGTTTTTAGATCAATTTGATTAGCCCGAATTCTATGGATGGATAGCCAGTTTGCCCTGAGA
Source organism: Limnospira sp. (assembly GCA_050045915.1). Taxonomy (GTDB): domain Bacteria; phylum Cyanobacteriota; class Cyanobacteriia; order Cyanobacteriales; family Microcoleaceae; genus Limnospira. Next base: position 13,275 of record JBNGCR010000111.1, on the reverse strand, counting down.
TTCGGGGCAGACGTTCAATCAAAAATGACCGAGTCGTCAGACGGACTGGGATTCACGTTTTCTCGAACGGGTATCAGTCACGCGACTCAGATGCCATCCATTATGGAAAAGATTGTTCTTTTCACCCCATCAAGCGGATAGCTCATCCGTGTTAGCCCGTGGACTGGACAGTGCCGACACTTCCAGATCGAAGCGGGAAGAAAACATTGAACCCATCCAACTTTGCCGAGCTAAAGGGCAACTTTGGAAAAGTTCGACTCAGTTTTTCAGAGCGGATCGTGTCAAAATGAAAAACGGTGTTAGCTTTGCCCGAGCTTCTCCCACCCTTGGGGAGCTATCCGGGGCAATGAGCTAACCCACCTGCAGTACGAACTCTCGAGAGTGGTACGCTAAAAAATCCGGATGACAGATTGGCCATCAACCTGGGACAGAACACACTGACTGACCCGGATGGCAGTCGGGAGTCGCACTAGACCCAAGGCACTCTGTCTGCATGGGACATGATTCTGGCCCGGGGGCGGGAATCATCCAACTCCACACTCAGAAACCAACGATTGAGGTGAAATGCCCCAATTCGAGGTTCCGAGGGATTAGAATCATCATGGGAGTGCATCTCCGAAACGGACACCGCAACCCGCTGCCCTCTGTCAACTGTAAAACACAATTAAGGGGAGAAACTCTAGGAAAAACTCGCATGATCAATCAGACAGTCACAAGTAGAGATGTGGGCTTTACCCACGAAGATTTTGCCGCCCTGCTGGATCAGTATGATTATCACTTCAGTCCCGGGGATGTCGTTCCAGGGACGGTTTTCAGCCTAGAACCCCGGGGCGCTCTGATTGATATTGGTGCCAAGACCGCAGCCTACATTCCGCTACAGGAAATGTCCATCAACCGGGTGGAGAGCCCGGACGAGGTATTGCAGTCCAATGAAACCCGGGAGTTTTTTATCCTCACCGATGAGAATGAGGATGGACAGCTCACTTTATCGATTCGTCGCATCGAATACATGAGAGCCTGGGAGCGGGTTCGCCAACTTCAAGCGGAGGACGCGACGGTTCGCTCCCAAGTTTTCGCGACCAACCGAGGCGGGGCGCTCGTCAGAATCGAGGGGTTGCGCGGTTTCATCCCGGGTTCCCACATCAGCACCCGGAAACCGAAGGAAGAATTGGTTTCGGAAGAACTGCCACTCAAATTTTTGGAAGTGGACGAAGATCGGAACCGCCTGGTTCTCAGCCACCGTCGCGCCCTGGTCGAACGGAAGATGAACCGTCTCGAAGTCGGCGAAGTGGTCATGGGTACAGTTCGGGGCATCAAGCCCTACGGTGCCTTCATCGACATCGGCGGCGTCAGCGGTTTGCTTCACATCTCGGAAATTTCCCACGATCACATTGACACGCCCCACAGCGTCTTCAATGTCAACGACGAAGTCAAAGTCATGATCATCGACCTTGACGCCGATCGCGGTCGGATCTCGCTATCCACCAAGCAATTGGAACCCGAACCGGGTGCGATGGTGAAAAACCCCGATCTGGTTTACGAGAAAGCCGAAGAAATGGCAGCCAAGTTCCGGGAGAAAATGCTGGCAGACCAACAGGGGACCCCGGTCGTCGAAAGCGAACCGGAAGTGGAACCGGAAATCGAACCGGAACCCCCATCTTCCGAAACCGAAGTGGAAGTCGAAACCACAGATGAGCAACCCGTCGAAGAAACGGCGGCCGTGGAGGAACCCGAGGCGGAGCCCGAAGCGGACACTCCAACCAATTCGGAAGAAGAAGTTACGGTGGCCACTGAGTCTTAACTGCCGTCGGAGTATCGAGCCAAAAAAAAAGAGGGATACCCCTCTTTTTTTTTCAAGTTTGATGAGAAATTGACATCCTCCCCGCCGTAAACAACGGACAGGGTTTTAGAGCCAAATTTATGATAAGTTGAACAGAACCCCGAAGTGTCACCGCGATCGCGGGTCGGGCGGGGCTTTCCGAGTCCGCTCCGGAACCCCCCGACACCTCGACTCGAGTTGACCCCGCACCCTTTTCCTAGCCGCCGTAGGCCCGGACTCCGGAAGCGTCGGCGGGCAGGAGGGAGTCGGAGGTGCATTTCAACTGAAACGGGTGCAACTGCAGAACTGAGGAACCCTTGCTTTGCCCAGTATTCAAGTTCAAGATCGGACTTTCGAGGGCATCCGAGCCATCATCTTTGACAAAGATGGCACCTTGGAAGACTCCGAAGACTTCTTGAGACAACTCGGCCAGGTGCGATCGCGTCGCATCGATGCCCAAATTCCCGGCATCGGCGACCCCCTGCTGATGGCCTTCGGGATCGAGGACGATACCCTCAACCCGACCGGGTTGATGGCGGTGGGAACCCGCCAGGAAAACGAAATCGCCGCGGCCGCCTACATCGCCGAAACCGGACGGGGGTGGATCGAATCCCGAGAAATTGCCCGACAGGCATTCGAGGAAACGGATCGATCCTTTAAAAATATTTCCCCCTCTCCCCTGTTTGTCGGCAGCTTAGAAGTGTTAAAATCTCTTTCAGAAGCCGGTCTAAAACTTGGGATTCTTTCATCCGCCTCGACCGAACAGGTGCGAGCATTCGTCAGTCACCATCAGTTAGATAACTATCTCGGCTTCCTGCAAGGTGCACTCAGTCATTTAACCAAACCCGATCCGGTTCTATTTCTTCAAGCCTGTCAAGCCCTCGGCGTGGAAGCGTCCGCGACGTTGATGGTCGGAGACTCAGCCGCGGATATTGAGATGGCAAAAAACGCCGGAGCCGCGGGCTGCATCGGGATTTGTTGGAAGCGACAGCCGGCAGATCATTTAAACTCTGCAGATGTCGTTATTTCCCAACTCGACGCCATTCAAATCCTCAAGGAACGTCAACTCAACTGAGGCTCCCCTCCCAAAATACTGGCAGCCCGCCGAACCAATAAACGGTTCTGCCATCATCAGACTTCGTTTAATTACGGCGAATTAGGAGGAACAATTTGTTATATTAGACTGAATTCAGGGATCAACTCGAACTCAAATATTGAAATCAAAAATTAAACAGGAGGAAAGCATTGTCTCGTCAGTATCTCTTCACATCCGAATCCGTCACGGAAGGTCATCCTGATAAAATCTGCGATCAAATTTCTGATGCAATCCTAGATGCCCTCCTCGCCCAAGATCCGGAAAGCCGTGTGGCCGCAGAAGTGGTCGTCAATACGGGCCTAGTCCTGATCACCGGCGAAATTACCAGCAAAGCTCAGGTCAACTACATCAACCTGGCCCGCCAGAAAATTGCCGAAATTGGTTACGTCCACGCCGAAAACGGCTTTTCCGCCGATAGCTGTTCCGTTCTAATCGCCCTCGACGAACAGTCTCCGGATATCGCCCAGGGTGTCGATGCGGCCCAGGAAACCCGCGAAAAACTCAGCGAGGCGATCCTTGACTCCGTGGGAGCTGGAGATCAGGGCTTGATGTTCGGCTTCGCCTGCAACGAAACCCCCGAATTGATGCCGCTGCCCATCAGTTTGGCCCACCGCATTTCCCGCCAACTGACAGCCGTGCGGAAAGACGGCACCCTGCCCTACCTGCGTCCGGACGGCAAAACCCAAGTCACCATCGCCTACGAAGACGATCGCCCCGTCCGCATCGACACCATTTTGATCTCCACCCAGCACCAGGCCGCCATCGGCGACATCGCCGACCCGAAAGCCGTCCAAGACCGCATCAAAGAAGACTTGCTGGCCAAGGTGGTGGCGCCGGCCTTTGAAGGCATCGACATCAAACCGGACGACAACACCCGGATGTTGGTCAACCCCACGGGTAAATTCGTGGTGGGCGGACCCCAGGGGGATTCCGGTCTGACAGGGCGCAAAATCATCATCGACACCTACGGCGGCTATTCCCGCCACGGGGGCGGCGCCTTCTCCGGCAAAGATCCCACCAAAGTAGACCGCACCGCCGCCTACGCCTGCCGCTACATCGCCAAAAATATCGTCGCGGCCGGGTTGGCTGAAAAGTGCGAGGTTCAGGTTAGCTACGCGATCGGGGTGGCCCGCCCGGTGAGCCTGTTCATCGAAACCTTCGGAACCGCCAAGGTGGACGAAGACAAACTGCTGCAAGTCGTCCGGGACAACTTTGAACTGCGGCCGGCTGGCATGATCCAGGACTTCGAGTTGCGGAAGCTCCCCGGCTTGCGGGGCGGTCGCTTCTTCCAGGATGTCGCGGCCTACGGCCACATGGGACGCCCCGACCTGGACCTGCCCTGGGAAAAAACAGATAAGGCGGAATTGCTCAAACAATTGTTGCTGCAACCCCTGTCAACGGTCGGATAGGCGAGGCCGTCCGGTCTGAGTCGAGGTTGACTTGCCTGACCCTTCATCCGGAGCGGTGCGATCGCGCCACTCCGGAGTCAACCTTCACCATCGGCTGTTGAGCTCATCGGCTCTCCGGGCTGGAGCCGAACCGATCCGGTCTAGGAATCTCCGTTGCTTGAGCTCTGAGAGTCGTCCGATTCAATTCGAGTCCTTGACACTCTCCGCGAAGACAGCGACGGAGATTCGGGAATCAGCCAAAAGGCTCTTATAGGCATCGTCAAATCGACTCTCATATCAAGTCCGTTTGAATACTTACACAATCGTTCGAGAAAAGGCAATAGGCAAGAGGCAAGAGGCAAGAGGCAAGAGGCAAAAGTTTGAAGCCGCTTCAGAAGATGGCGAAACCCAGGAATCATAACTGTTTAAGCGGACATGATATCATCGGTTGCCGAAGCTTCCCTTTACTTTTTTTGCATTCCTTTTATCTCTGGCCGATGAATCTACTTTGCTACCGACATTTCTGCGCCTGCATTGCTACGCAAGTCTGTCCTCATGGGATGTCAAGCCCCTTTCATTCGGGTCTTAGAGAAGGCGGTGTGATTACACTATACTGCGGCTAAAGCCGCGCCCGTCGCTTTTGAGCCCCGCTCTAAAGAGACGGGGCTACCAAGCTCCCGCGCTATTTCTCGTGTTTTTCCAGCTCCCGTGGTTTCCGCTTCAACGGTTCTCGATTCTCCGCCGTCGGCCCTCGAAATTGCGATCGCCCCGCGTCTCCATCGGCGAATCCCGGTCGAGGTCCAACTCGGTTTCGGCTTCGAGTTGTTTCTCGTATTGTTCGAGCCAATCCAGCCCCACCTGAATCGTGACGTCAGACTGCAAATATCCCGTACTCTCGACGACCACCTCTCCAAATCCCAAAGCATCGCGGATGGCTTTGGCACCATCGATATCCCCATCTTGGGCGACAACTCGGGTCACTTCCAGTGGCTGATTCCAAGGTTGAGTCAGTTTCAGATTCCAAAATCCCTCCGCGTTGAGCGTTGACATCAAACTGTCTACCGCTTCTTCCCCCTCCGTACTGTCTTGAATGGCGATTCGGAGATCCCGAGGGTCGATATTTTCAAAACTCCAGCGGTTGCGCCCAAAATCAAAATGTTCCGTCACCATCGCATCCAGGCGACTGTAATCGGGTAGCCAATAGCTGGCGTTGTACTCCTCCGGGTTGCTGAACTGGCCAGGAACCATCAACATTTCCACGTCCCCCGCTTCGATCCCACCCGCAAAATTGACCAGCGCCACCAATTCTTCTAAACTCAAGTTCGTGTCGATGTGAGATTGGATAATCGAAACCAGCTTCGGCAGGCGTCCAAGCGTCCCCACGTCCAAAGCCTGATCCATAAACGCCCGCATCAACATCTGCTGCCGCTGCACCCGGCCGATATCCCCGAGATTGTCGTAGCGAAACCGCAAAAATTGCAGCACCTGGTTGCCGTCGAGATGCTGTTCCCCTTCTTTGAGGTTGATGTAGAGGTGTTGGCTGTCGTCCTGGTATTTCATGTCTTTGGGGACGTAAACCGTCACGCCGCCCAAGGCATCGATCAGCTTTTCGACTCCGAGGACGTTGACGCGGACGTAGCGATCAATGCCCACGCCCCCCATCAATTCGCTCACCGTTTTGGCGCTCAGAGCTGGCCCACCCTGATAGTTGGCATCGTTGATCTTGCTCATCCCCCGACCTTCGACAAAGGTACGGGTGTCTCTGGGGATAGACAGGACTTTCAATTTCTGGGTGTTGGGGTCGAAACGCAGCAGCAGCATGGTGTCGGAAAGGCCCTTGAAAGAATCGACCACCGCGTGGTAGCCGAGGTCTTCTTCCGGTTCCTCGTCTAAGTCGGAGGTGAGGACTTTGATACCCAAGACCAAAATGTTGACGGGCCGGGTCAATTCGGGCAGTCTCATGTTGACCTTCGCCATTTCGCTTTGGGAAAAGACCGCCGCCTCTTCCGGTGTCAACTTTTGCTGCATCAGGGGGGTTGAGGAGAGGGAAACCGCCAGCAACGCCCCCGCCGTTGCCGAAATCATCGCCACTCCGGTCAGGCCGATTCCCAGTCCGAGCCACCGCCCCGGGCTCGATCGGGTCAGTTTTTTGAGGACGGGTTGGGAGTTTTGAGGTTCTACCGACTTTTGGTTGTTGACATTATGGGCTGACACAGACTTCCTCACACACAAACAGAGATTTAAAGCGAATCGCTCTGAAAAATCATAAACGATCCGAATCAAGTCTTGAATCGCCACACCTAAGATAGATGACGGCTGACGACTCCTTCGGCGATGCGACTGACTCCGGGCAACCACAGGGGTTGATTTTTCCAGAGGCGAACCATCAATGCGAAGTTGACAATAAAATAGGTGGTCGTTAAAACGCTACTCGTTACCAACACCGGAAGCGTCGAAGTTTCCGTAAGGTTCGCGCCACTTTGTAGGAGCAAATTTCCGAATAACCAACTTAACGCCAACGTCACCGCGAGGCGACAGGTGGCTCGATCGCGATCGCTGCCGTTGTGGCGGTAGAGCGTCCACAGGGCGGGGAAAAAACCTAGCACCGGGATTAAATACACAAACTGTTTGAGCGATCGCCGATCCGGATCGCCGGGAAGATTGTTGGACTTCATCTCTGATTCGCGACTAGAAACTTCCCGTTGGACGGGAAAGGACTGCCGCGCCTCCGATTGTGGGTTTGCAGGACGACCCGCGATCGCGCCGCCCGATGGGATGTCTAGGGCGCCGTTCTCCGATGCAACCCTCTCGCACTCGCCGTCCGTTGGCCTGGGCAAATTCTGATACACTGGATACACAGATCAGACGTTGGAGAACACACTCAACCATGACCCAATCCCAAAAATCAGTTGTCATTGCCCCTTCTATATTATCAGCAGATTTCAGTCGCCTCGGAGAAGAAATTCGCGCCGTGGATGAAGCCGGCGCCGACTGGATTCACGTCGATGTGATGGACGGTCGCTTCGTTCCCAATATCACCATCGGCCCGCTGATCGTGGATGCCATCCGCCCGGTGACTCAAAAACCCCTGGATGTCCATTTGATGATTGTGGAACCCGAGAAGTATGTTGAAGATTTTGCTAAAGCTGGTGCCGATATCATCTCGGTCCACGCCGAACACAATGCTTCTCCCCACTTGCACCGGACGCTGACACTGATTAAGGAATGTGGGAAACAGGCCGGTGTGGTATTGAACCCTTCGACTCCCCTGGATTTAATTGAATACGTCCTCGATGTCTGCGATCTGGTATTGATCATGAGTGTGAACCCCGGATTTGGCGGACAGAAGTTTATCTCCAATGTGGTGCCGAAGATTCGCAAGTTGCGCCAGATGTGCGATGATCGCGGTTTAGACCCGTGGATCGAAGTGGACGGTGGCCTGAAGGTTGACAACACCTGGCAGGTTCTCGAAGCCGGTGCCAACGCGATCGTGGCCGGCTCGGCGGTGTTCAAGGCGGACAGCTACGCCGACGCGATCACGGGAATTCGCAACAGCAAGCGCCCCTCCCCCGAGTTGGCGACGGTTTAAAGCTCGAAAAGCTGTAGGGGCAGTGTCTCCGTGCCTGCCCTCCTCTACCTGACTTTCTGAGGCAACCCGATTGATCCAAATCTTTGAGGCAATCCGAGATGGTTGCCTCCACGGTTGACCTAAATTTCAGGTTGACTTCAATTTCTGTGGCGGCAGTGCCTCTGTACCTACCATCAGAAGGAATCGGGAGTCGAAGTCAGAACAATTAATGATCAATTATTAATGATCAATGATTTCGCGCCAAACGCTACATACAGAGTTATGATGGATTGGTTATCCCCCCAAACCCCTAGATGTGGACATCGGGGGGACAGTTGGCATTCCCGAATCTAGGTGTTCCGATAACTATGGCTGAAACATTGATCACATCCGGCGCGATCGACCCGACTCAGTGGCCCTTGGCTCGCGTTTGGTTGGAAGTTTCCACCGCTCTGGGTGTCGCCCCCCGGAGGATCGATCGATTGGAGTTTTGGCGGCACCAAATCTGGGTTAAACTGATAGATGGCAGGGCGACCTTGGTCAGTTTTCGCGCCCTACCCCTGTGGAACGAACAGGGGCTCGAAGCCGTCCAACGCTGTTGCGATCGCCCCAGCCTCGACCGCCTGGGGGATATCTTCAGCACCGAAATCGCACGTTACGGGAAGCACTACAGCTCCGAGACAGTAGAACAGTGGCGCGGGGCTTGGGCACAACGCGCTCAACAACTCCGAGCTAAAGCGATCCGTCAAGCCCAAGAAGAGGAGCGTCTCAAACCGATCCGCGAACGCCAACAAGCCTGTCAGCAATGGCGAGACAGTTGGCGCACCGTCCTTCAACACTGCCAGAGCCTGGAGTTCCTCAACACCTTGGCCCCGGAACTCGAACGCCAAATCCAAGACTTCTCCGATCTGCCGGAAGGACAGACAGCCATGCAACTGTGGCACGATCGCCGCCGGGAACTCATTCAAGCGACCGCATAAATCAGGTCAACTTGATTTGTCGGTCGCCGACTCCGGATGTCACCTGAATTGTCTGTAAAAACAACCGATTGAGTTCCGGGGAAGTTCGACACCCGCGCTGCCCTTGTCCCCCATGTATGGCATCGTTACAATACACTTAACGAAGTCGATACAAAACTTAAAGGAGGTGACATCATGATTAAGCAAGAGCAAACGAAATTCAAAATTGTTCAACTTGCCGAGGGTGTATTTATTTCAACTCCGATCGAAGAATTCTGCATTCCCGCCCTGCGGTCGGGATTCTCCGGATATCCCATCAATCCCCGCTGGAATGGGGTTAAAGTTCACGCCTGGAAAACCGGTCGCCAGATGCGCGACGCCCTGTCTCGGGGCGATATGGTGGTGCGGCCGGCCGATTCCATGCTCGTCTCGGCGGCGGATACGGCTGACCCTGAACCGCTGGAAATGACCGATTCCTCTCGAAAATCGGGATTGATGTTTTCTGGAATGATTCGTATTAAAAAACGGGAGTGGACACTCGCTTGAGTAACAGTTGAACGGGGGCGACCTTCAATCGCCCCCATTTGTCTCCCCTGTTCCGACGGTTCGATTCATATCCCGGGACGGGTTCGCGATCGCCACAGCTCCGATAAAATAAACGGGAAACTTTTCGTGCGAATTCCCTATGTCACCTCAACCATCTGCCGATCTGACCGTCACCGAAGCCCAAACCCTCCTCGACCGCTTCACCTGCGCGGATTTGACCGCCGAGCCCGCCCCGGAAGAGCCGGCGATCGTCCGTCAGGCCTTGATCCTCGTCGCCCGGGAGTCGGAATATCAGATGTTGGGGGTGTGTGCCGACTCCCGGGAAGCGGCTTTGAAAGCCCTGCGGGACTATTTACCCGCCCTCGGTTACGCGACCCCCGTCGATCCCGCCGCAGTCCCCGACATTGAAGGGCCGGTTTACGTCAAATTTAACGGTCGCAGCGAGACTTACCACGCCAGCCCCTACCAGGAGAAGTATCGGGGCGTTTTAGTCTCCTGCCAGTCCACCGAGGTGGATGGTGTCAACGGCACCTACGGACACTTTCCCCTAGACCTGTTCGCCTGAGAGGGTTGGAACTGAAGGGCGATCGGGGAACGGCATCGAGGTTGCATCCGTCAATCGGGCTAACCCGATCGGAGGGAAAATACGGTTTTGGCGTAGAAACTCGGAAAAATGGTTCGGCGATCTCCCCACTGCGGGGGTGTTAAAGCTGGTGAATTTTGGGGCATTATAGTAATGCGTCGCCGGAAATTGCTACAATGGAAATTTTCACGGTTACGCCTTGACCTAGACTGAACCGTATGGCATAATATGAAGAGATGTAAACTTGTCTCAGTATAAAATTTGCATCTGGACTGGACTCGGAGCAGAAAGCCGAGTCGGTTAGGATCATCGTAGATCAAGGTTGTGAGTAATTAATTTGCAGGTGAGTCTGCGGATCTCGGAAAAGGGAGATCTCTACGTTGAGCTAGGACACCGAAGACCTCGTAGCGGCTGACAAAGGGAGCGATTGGGCGCTCCAATCTCAGTACAAGAGAATCCAAGAGAAGGCAGGGCTTTCGACTAACGCACCATATTGAGAGGGAGGGTACATTGACGATCCTGGCTTTCGATCTCACTCCGGGTGAGTGGGATGAGTCGCTACAAGTTTACGAGCTGTTTAGGGAGGGTAACATTAACGATGGCAACTGCTAAGACCAACACTAAGAAAACTCAATCCACGTCGCGGAACTCCCGTCCGAGTGTCTCGATGGACGCAGTGCGGACTTACCTGCACGAAATTGGTCGAGTGCCACTGCTGACGCGGGAACAGGAAATCGTGTTCGGCAAACAGGTGCAGCAGATGATGGGTCTGTTGGACGTCCGGGAGAGTTTGGCTGAAAAACTCGATCGCGAACCCACCGATAAGGAATGGGCCAAAGCCGCGGAAGTGAGCGAAGCGGAACTGACCGAAAGCATGAACCGGGGCCGCCGCGCCAAACAAAAAATGATCGAGGCTAACTTGCGCCTGGTGGTGTCTATCGCCAAGAAATACCAGAAGCGCAATATGGAATTCTTGGATTTGATCCAAGAGGGAACCCTGGGCCTGGAGCGGGGGGTCGAGAAATTTGACCCGATGCGGGGATATAAATTCTCCACCTACGCCTACTGGTGGATTCGTCAGGCTATCACCCGCGCGATCGCCCAGAACTCCCGCACCATCCGCCTGCCGATCCACATCACCGAAAAACTGAATAAAATCAAAAAGGTTCAGAGAGATCTGGTCCAGCAGTACGGTCGAAACCCGACCCCCGCCGAAATCGGCAAAGCCCTGGATCTCGAACCGTCTCAAATTCGGGATTATCTGCTGGCCTCCCGCCACCCGGTGTCCCTCGACCTGCGAGTTGGGGACAACCAGGACACGGAACTGCAAGATCTCCTCGAAGATGAATCGGCATCCGCCGATATCTACGTCACCCAAGAACTGCTGCGCCAGGATCTCAAAAGCCTGATGGCGGACTTGACCCCCCAGCAGCGGGAAGTGCTGACCCTGCGCTACGGCCTCAACGACGGCAAGGAAATGTCCCTGTCCAAGGTCGGGGTGCAGATGAACATCAGCCGCGAACGGGTGCGCCAGTTGGAAAACCAGGCCCTCAACCACCTGCGCCGTCGCAAGGCCCAGGTTCGGGAATATCTGGCCAGCTAATATCATTGACCCGGTTTCTGGAGAAGCCGGGTTTTTATTTTCGAGGGATCAACTGCGAAAGAGGCGGGTATATTGGATTTCGTGAGCCATACTCGCCAGGGACAGTCCCCAACTACAGCTTACCAAATCATCATCTTTTAAACTCAATATTTCTTCGGTGACTTCGGCGACGGTTTGATTGGATTTAAACAATAACTTTTGTCCGGCGGTTTGCCCCAAGGGAATCAGTTTCACCCCCGCCCCGATCGCGTGACTGGTCCAACTTTGCAGGTATCCCAGCAGGGCAGTTTTTTCGTCGAGGTTCCAGTTAGCCGCGCCCACTCCAAAGGCGATCGCGTAATTGCAGGGCTTGCTAATTGTCGTCAATGCCACCTTGAGGGGAGAATCGGAATTGGCCGCCTCCGAAACGCTTTCCAATTCCAATAATAATCCCCATAGCGAGTTCCCCATCTGCCAACTTTGCTGGCGCAGTTCCGAAGTTTCTTTGCCGGCACTCAACCACTTATTCCAAGTAGATAAACCCGAAAAATCCCGTTTTTTAAAACCGCGAAACGCCCTCACCATCACCGCCGCTTCCATCCGGATCGCCCCGATTTTTAATTCTTGAAGCAGCCAATTGAAGAGCGAATCATCGTCCGCGATCGCCCCCCTTTCCACCAGGGTTTCCAACCCCTCAGAATAACTGTAGGCACCCAGTGGCAATGTCGGACTCGAAAGTTGCAACAATCCCAGAATCAAAGTAATTTCTTCTCCTATCCGTCGGAAATTTTAGATTTTAGATTTTAGATTTTAGATTCCCCGATGGGGGAGGAGTTAGGAGTTATATTATATCAAATCCGGTTGAATGCCCGGAAAAAAACGGGTTGGATATCGAGACCGCTTGGGAATCAATTCCCAAGCTAACAGCTCAAATCATCGGTCGATGATTGGGGAGTTTGTGTGACCAAAGAACCGGATCTGATATAACAACTGACAAGGGGGTTAGGACACAATTACTCCAACCGAGTCCACTTGAGTGGACTTCTGCTATGAGCCTTGAAATTCATTTCAAGGCGGGTCTAAAATGAGCCGATCTGTCCCAACCGTTCTGTCGATCGCTATACTAGGAGTGAGAAATTTCTCTTTCCTCCTGACTCCCGACTCCCGACTCCCGACTCCCGACTCCCCATTACTAATGTGAATGTCCGTAGGCGCCTTTTTCCGGGTAAAATGGGGCGATTTCTTTTTTCACCTTCAACCCCAACTGAGCCAACAGATCAGCCAACACCGGATCGGGATGTAACCGCAAATACCGAGGTTTAATTTCCAGGGGGACGTGACGATTTCCCAGGTGGTAGGCGGCGCGGATCAGGTCATATTCGGAGGGTGCCGTCACCGTCATGACCGGTTCCGGTTTGGCGATGATACACAACACTTCTTCCCCCGTTTCGGAAACCAAGCGATCGCCGTCTCCGAGTTCCACCCCCCGAGGCAGACACACCGCAATGCGATCGCCGTCGGGGAGTTGGAGGTGTTGCCGGGTTTTGGTGCGTTCTTCCGCCGTCAGCGCGATCATCGAGTCGGGGACGCGATCGGCATCCGGCGGCAATTTTTCTGTGAAAGTCAGCATGGAAAATCCGGAGGATGTGGGATATTCTCAATTGTAGGGGCGAATGGCATTCGCCCTCTGATTTCGCCCTCTGATTTCGCCCTCTGATTTCGCCCTCTGATTTC
>JBNGCR010000110.1:0-17379 GCA_050045915.1 Limnospira sp. | reverse complement strand
TCCCCGGTTGCCAGTCCAATAGTCCGGTAGGGTGGGTTAGGCGGCTTAAACCTATGCTGTGAAAGCGATCTAGAAATCCGCCGTAACCCACCGTTTAAGATGTGTCGGTCCAGTCGGGTGCTGAATTGGGGGTGAGCATCTGGGTGAAATTTCACCCTGACATCAATATTGCTATCGGGGCGGAAGTCATCGCGTAAAACAGAGCCAAATAGGGCGAGTTCTGTGACCTGCAATTTTTGACAAAATTCGGTGATTTTCTTCATGGGGAGTTCGATCGCGCTTCTCATTATTTGCCTCCTTTGGGTTTGCGTTGTGTGGACTTTTTCGGTGGTGTTTGGGCGGTCATTTGAGTGTAAAGCTCGAACAGTTTTTCGAGGCGTTCCGTGTCGTTTTTGAAGCGCCGGCCGATGTAGATGCGCTCCAGAATTTCGTCGTTGCGATCGTGGGCTTCCCGGACGAGGGGGAATTCGCTATCCATGCGATCGGGGTCGTACATATCCGCGATCGTTGCTGGGAAATAATGCTCTCTCGCTAATAGGATATCTTCCGCGCAACGGGTCATATCGATTTTGTTTTGTTCCGTTAGGGTGGGGACGGGGAAGGTGTTCCAGCCGAGAGTGTTGGAGTAACGAAAATCAGTTTTGAGCTTGCCACAGACGGTAGCGATCCAGACAAGGTGCAGGCGCGATGCAATAATAGCCATATTCCAAAGAGGTGCATCATACAGAGCAAATAGAAGATCGCTAATAATCGCATCACTACTTAGTAAATCAACTGGCAAGTATCGCCTTCGCTCAGAAGAAACTTTGGCAACCGCTAAAGAATGTTTATGTGCAGTCCCCGCAATTTGAACGAAGCGATATGATTTTTGGGCAAAATCCCTGGTTGATGAGGCTTTACTCTGTAGTCGAAAATCTCGTACATTTTTGATTATTTGGCTAAGGAACGGGTGCCCTTGAGCATATTCTGCGTCCTCATCGTCAATCCAAACACACCACCGTGGTTTTCCTTGAATCATTTGTTCAGAGCCTAGATATGGTCTAATAAACTGTGCAATTTCAGGATAAACTCTCAGTGCTTCTGCCCTTTCATCGCTAGTTAGGATAAAGTTTCCTCCATCTCTTGGCATATTACCAAATAACATGGGTGAAACTAGCGATACTGGATTACGTAATGGTTCAACTTCAATGTTCTTTCCAGATACTAAGTATGCATTTATATTTTTGCATTGCTTAGAGACGGCTTCACCAGAATCATTAGATGAGAACAGGTAGCGCGATTGCCCAGCGTTTGTAGAAATTCCAATGATTGCCACTGTTACTCCCGCGTTATGACTGGCTAAATTTGCCCATTTGAAACTGTTATAAGCAAAGAAAATTTCATGCCTGGTCTTAAAAATAAGCAGCCACAAAATAGGAACCTGCTGACCTTGGCATATCGAATTGGTGGACACGAAGGCTGCGGCAGAATTCGTTTTTGTTCCATAATCTGCTGCTTTCATAAACCAACCTGCGACATAATCCAGCGACTTCCAGTTTTTTGTCCGACCATCAAAAATGTCTTTTAGTTCTGATTTCTGTTCCTTAGTTTGCCACTTGGAACCCAAATAAGGCGGATTCCCACAAATATAAGTTTCCCCCCCCTCATTCTCAAACTCAATCTCGGCCTCGTCCCGCATCTCACCCCACAAATCCAAATCCTCCCGCTGCACCTTCACCCTCGTTCCCGTCGGCGGACAAAGACTCAACCAATCCAACCGCAACGCATTCCCACAAGTAATCCAATTATCATTTGTCAGCGGGAGAAACATAGACCGAGCCTCCTGCTGTCCCAGGTAAATGACATTACACTGATACTCGGCGATCGTCAAAGCCAACCGCGCCACCTCCGCCGAAAAATGCCGAATTTCAATCCCCCGAAAATTCGTTAACGGGATGTCAGAAGGGCGCTCCGCCTCCCCCCGACGGCGGTTAATTTCCGCCTCAATCCTCCGCATTTCCTTATAAGCAATGACCAAAAAATTCCCCGACCCACAAGCCGGGTCAAACACCCGAATCCGCGCCATCCGCTGCCGCAAATTCAACAACTTTCGCTTATTGTCCCCCGCCGCCTCCAACTGGTTCCGCAAATCATCCAAAAACAGGGGATTGAGCACCTTAAGAATATTCGGAACGCTGGTATAGTGCATCCCCAACGCCCCCCGCTCCTTCTCATCCGCCACCGCCTGAATCATCGAACCAAAAATATCGGGGTTGATTTTTTTCCAGTCCAAATTCCCCACATGAAGCAAATAAGAGCGGGCAATCTTGCTAAAACGCGGCACCTCCACACTGCCCGAAAACAGCCCCCCATTCACATAGGGAAACACATTCGCCCAATTGCGAATCCCGGCGGCTTCTCGCTCCTTGAGTGGCGTCGCCATCGCCCGAAATAACTCCGAGATCACCTCATGGGTATTGGAGGAATCTGCGGCGCTCATCTGCTGCACGGCGGCGACAAATAGACCCTCCCCGTTGAAAATATTGGTATCCTCGGCAAAGAAACAGAAAATCAGCCGCGCCATGAAATGGTTGAAATCTTCCTGACGCTCGGCTTTGTCCCAGTCCGGGTTGTGCTTGAGCAACTCCACATAGAGGCGGTTGAGGCGACCCGTCGCTTTGATATCAAAGGCATTTTCGCGGATTTGTTTGACCGTGGTAATCCCCGCCAGCGGCAGGAAAAACCCGAAGTGGTCGGAAAAGTCGGGGTACTCGCAGGCGACAGTTTCGCCATCGGCCAGATTTTCCGCCTCCAAACTTTTGCCGTCCGTCGCCAGGATGAATTTGGCTTTGTAGCGGCTCGTGGCGGGGCTCTCTCGCAATGCGGCGAGGGTGGCGCTCACTTCCCCTTCCGGACAAACTTTCAAATGGATATTGTTGCGCTGAAGGACGCCGCCGAGGTCGGATTGGTTGGTGCTGTTGCGGCTGCTTTTGAGTCGCTGGATGGTGGTCGTTTTGTTGCCGAAGGCTTCCAAGAAGGCGAAGGGAAATGCTTCCGGGTCAAAGGGTGCTTCGGCCAGCCGGGAAACGGCTTCTTCGATTTCAACTGCGTTCATCGTTATCAAATTTCCTTCAATACTCTTTTAGAAAAGGCGGGAAATGGTGGGTTGCGGCGCGGATGAAAAGTTGTGGGTTTTTCCTCCAAATTACTGCCGCGCCTAACCCACCCTACTGGACTCTTTTAGCGAGAAATGGTGGGTAATATCTCACATTCAGTTAATCATTCATCATTTCCTGACGCAAAGCCGCGATCGCCTCCAAACTCAATCCCGTGGCTTGTGCGATCGCCTCATCATTCAGTTGCCCCAGTAAGTTTCGCGCAACATTACGTTTTCCTTGTTCGAGTCCTTGTTCGAGTCCTTGTTCGAGTCCTTGTTCGAGTCCTTGTTGTCGCCCTTGCTCGAGTCCTTGTTCGAGTCCTTGTTCGAGTCCTTGTTCGAGTCCTTCTTGTCGTCCTTGTTCGAGTCCCAAAGCGATCGCACCCTGTTGGTCATAAATAAACATTTCCCGCCGTTCCAACTCTTCTAATTCCTCTAATGTTAAGCCAGCTTGATTGGCAATTTCAAATGCTTGCTGGAGTTCCACTATCTCCTCCATATTTTCGGGGATTTCGGTGAGCGATCGGGCAAATTTAATAAAATAAATCCATTTGTCGGTCAGCGTTTCAAGCTGGTTGAGTTCTTTGGTAAACTTCGGCAGTTCGACAAAGATCAGCTCGATATCATTATCAATGTAGTCCCATCCTTCCGACTTCTCTTTATAAATAAAGCGGGAAATCAGGCGATCGCGTTCGGGGAACATCTCGAAGTCGGTCAAGGTTAAAGCGATCACCGGTTTCAGGTATCGATACCCCTGTCCCCGTTGCAGTTGAAATGCATAGGTTTTGGCGGCATTAAATAAGACACGCTTCCCGAACGACTGCACGTTTAAAACCTGCATTTCAATAATGACCAGCGTCCCGTCATTCAGTCGCGCCTTAACATCGAGATAGGTATCTTTTAAACCTTCGAGTTGGGGGGGTAAATTGGGGGCGATGATTTCCAAGTCTTCAATGGTCGGATTGCCGTCATAGACTAAAGCATTGAGAAAACTGATTAAAATGTTCTTGCTTTCAGCCGAACCAAAGATCTTTTTAAAAGCGTAATCGGTTTTGGGGTTAATAAATCTCATGGCAAGCCCACCCAATTTTTTTGAATTAATTCTAGCATGGTTTGGGTCTTCTGGAGTGCGTCCAGTTCCTTTGGAATTTCCATTATAGTCGGTATCTAGAGCTGGCGATCGCATCTGCTCTCAACTCAGCCATTCCTGCCCACCGGAGGAAACCGTCGGGCGATCGCTGTTACGGCTTTATATGATAAGCTTGGATAGCATCGGGCTTATGGGATCGTCTATTGTGGCTAAGGATCGTTTTCATCAAGTTGTTAAGACAGCTCTCGAATCAGATGGGTGGAATGTCACTCACGATCCCTTTCAGATTAAAGTCGGTGGGGTAGATATGGAGATTGACTTGGGAGCAGAACGATTACTGGCGGCGGAGCGAGGAGATGATAAAATTGCAGTTGAAGTCAAAAGTTTTTTGGCAAGTGCGTCAGCAATTTCAGAGTTTCATACGGCATTGGGGCAGTTGATCAACTATCGGGCTGCCTTAGGACGTGAAGATCCCGATCGCATTCTCTATCTAGCCATCCCAAATTTAGTCTATAATAGCTTCTTCAAACTTGATTTTCCCGCATCAATGTTGCAAGAAAATTCCGTCAAAATCATTGTTTACGATATTGAATTGGAGCGAATTTTACTATGGAAGGAGTAACGGATAAATTAAAAAACTATCAGCAAATCGTGCAACAGTTGTTGATGAGTTATGCAGAAAGTAAGCCAGCTTATGGCGAGATTGAGGTTGAGACGATTTTTGATACACAACGAAATCATTATCAAATTGTACATCTGGGTTGGCAGCATCAGCGCTGGGTCCATCATTGTGTCATACATCTAGATATTCGCAATGAGAAAATTTGGATTTTTTACAACTCGACGGAGCATGATATTGCGGCGGATTTGGTCAATTTTGGCGTTCCAAAACAAGATATTGTCCTGGGTTTTTATCCTCCTTTTATGCGAAAAATGAGCGACTATGCGGTTGGTTAAAAGTATTTAAGCGGGAAATGGTAGGTTCCGGCGCGGATGAAAAGTTTTGGGTTTTTCCTCCAAATTACTGCCGCGCCTAACCCACCCTACAAAGGCTGGCTGTTTTGGGATTAAATCGGAATTGGTCGAGGGTTCCGTCCCGGATTTTTTCAATTGCCGCTTCGATCGCCTCCAGGGGTACCATAAACCACTCTCTGGGCTTGACGGGTTGATTGAAGCGATCGCGCAATTCCAAATCCAATCGGGCGTTACCGAAAAACTTATGCAGGATTGCCTCAAGTTTTTTTCGGTCGATATTTTCCAGTTTAAAAGTCGCCACAATTTCCACATCTGCCAACAGATAAGTCGGATCGTGCTTGGCGTTGGAAATCCGCTTTTTGACATCCCCTCCCGTCACGCCAATCTTATGAAGAATAGACCGATTTTTGGCGATAAAGGGATGATCGGACTGACTCCGCAAGACATAAATGTAACCCGTGGTCAAGTCGTCTTCTGCCTCAACTTCCGGTTCGGCTTGAAAGGAAAATAAAGGCCCCAAATCCAGCTTGGTAATGCGACGGCTGGTTTTGTCTTTATTGAGAGCCCGCTGGAGCGATCGCAACAGCAAATCGCTCTCGGTGCCATTGTCATAAATAACCCGCAGCCTGTGATTGCGAAGGCCGTAGTCACTGACAAACATCTCTCCCATCTCGGCTACCAAAGCTTTTTGACCGTCAATGATGAACAAATCCCCCTGATTAATAGTCGCATTATCTTGATATTTTACCGTTTGCCGTTCCCCCGTTTTTAACTGGCGCTGCACTTCCTCAAAGATGGGTTTAAATTCATCAAAGTCCTCGCAGGGCGATCGCTGGGCGACATCCTCCACCGCTTTGATTTCCCGGCGCGATCGCACATGGGTAAGCTGATTAATATCATTCTCGGGGGTTGCATCAACGCCAAGGGAAGCCAGCAGCGCCGCATCAATTTCGTCTTCCTCCAGGTTTTCTTCCAAACTAAAACTGGCATCATTTTCGGCATTTAAAAGCCCTCGCGAGTCCAGGGGTTCCAGGAGGTTGCGACATTCCTCCAATTCCCGCAGGCGTTCCAGCCGCACCGCATAGAGGCGCTCGAAAATATCCCGATCGCTTCCATGTTGGGGCAGTCTGCCGTTTTCCGCGACAAAGCGATCGATTTCCTCAAAACCGGCGATAATCCGCTCCTCTCTGGGGGAGTATTGGCGGGGTGGTTCCGGGTCAATATCCACCCCCAATTCGGCCAGCAATTCCAAATCTTCATCGGTGGTTTTATTGGGCATCGTTTTCCTCCTCGGGTTCGGATTCAGCATCTTATCATTGTACACCGGCCCCCAAACCCCCAATTCTGGGGGATCTTAGCCGAAAGATTTTTACGAATCATTACACGCCGCTCGATTAAGTATTGCTATCTTCCTTAACTTTCCGTTGTAGAAAGGCAATCCCTTCGGCCATGCGTTTTTCCCAGGGATCGATGGCGGTGAAGGAAGGCAACCGGCCTTTTTCTTGTTTGAATCGCAGGGCCCGTTTTGCCAACTCTCGCGCTTCTTCTACGGTGAGATTGATCCGTTTTGCCGCGATCGCTTCTGCCACCAGTTTCAGCCGTTCTGCACTCATGGACTTCGCCAGAATCGCATAGGCTTCGCCAAAGGGATTGATCCGGTCGATCAGATCGATATCTAGATCTGTTACGGATAAAGCAAATTTTCTGACCCCATCAATCAGGGCGGTGTTTTTTGTGGCGAGGTCGTCCCCTTCGTTGCCGGTTTTCTTCCCCTGTTGAACCAGGTTTAGGGCGGCGATCGCGTGTTGTCGGACGGCTTCCTGATCCCCTTCGTCGAGATTCGGGAACTTCTCTTTCACAATTTTACCCATCCGCAGTTGGGTGAGTTCTTCTGGCACCAATTCCTCGTCAAATAGACCGCGCTCGATGCTCGGCTTATCTTGCACAAAGGCTGTCACCAGTTCGTTTAAGTCTTCGCGACAGATGCGATCGGCTTCCGGACTTTTGGGGGCGATCAACCCCTTAATTTCGAGTTCAATTTGTCCGGTTTTCGGATTCAATCCCACGTTGCACCGATTCGGATCGTAGCCACCTTCCCCGTAGTCAAAGCCGGGAGTGGGTTGATTATTCGGGCGCTTGGGTTTGAACTCGAAGCGGGGGGCGAGTACCTGTTCCATCAGCAAACTGGCGGCGATCGCTTTAATGGTATCATTGATCGCCTCGGTGACGGCAATTTCGCTGGCATCTGGCTCGGCAATTAGGTTGGTAAATCGGGCGCGGTTTTTCCCCGGTGCGTCGCGGGTGGCGCGGCCGATAATCTGGACAATTTCCGTCAAACTGGAGCGGTAGCCGACGGTTAAAGCGTGTTCGCACCAGATCCAATCAAAGCCTTCTTTTGCCATACCCAGGGCGATGATAATATCGACATGATCGCGGTTATTTTTCTGGGTGGGATCTTTGAGGGCGGCGGCGACGCGATCGCGCTTTCCGGGATCATCATCTACGAGATCGGCAATTTTGATAATTTTGCGATCGGCAGTTTTTACCAGTTGAAATCCCGTCTCGGGATCGGTGCCCTGCCATTTCCCCAGTTCCTCGATGATATGTTCCACTTCGCGGATTTTATCCTTGGTACTCTCGCGGGAGTTGACGTTGGGAATATGCAGGATGGTTTTTTCGTTGGGGTCGAGTACCTGCATGATTTCCTCGGTGTAGTCTCCGGAGTAAAAATAATAGCCGATGTCGAGATTTTTAAGATGTTCGTAGCCGTTGAGTTGTTCGTAATAGGTATAGGTGACGGTGTGAAATTTTGCTTCGTCTTCCGGATGCAGTACCGCTTCCGCATCGCCCCGAAAATAGGAACCCGTCATGGCGACGATGTGGGTTTTATCGCGGGCCATGAGTTGGCGGATATGATCCCCCAACTTGTTGTCGGGGTTGGAGGAAACGTGGTGAAATTCATCGACGGCAATGAGGCGATCGTCCAACCGTTCGACCCCAAATTTATCCATAGCAAAGCGGAAGGTTGCGTGGGTGCAAATTAGCACTTTATCATCGCTGTCGAGAAATGTTTTCACGGCTTCTACTTTGCTGCCGTCGGTGCCGGGTGCATTGCAGAGATTCCACCGAGGTTCGACGTGCCAATCCGCCCAAAAGCCGAACGTTTTCAGGGGTTCATCGTGGAAGCTGGCACCGATCGCTTTTTCGGGTACGACGACGATCGCTTGTTTGAGGTTCTGGTTCTCCAGTTTATCCAGGGCGATGAACATCAGCGCCCGACTTTTCCCGGAGGCGGGGGGAGATTTAATTAACAGGTATTGTTCGCCCCGTTTCTGGTAGGCGCGTTCTTGCATGGGACGCATACCGAGGGCATTGGTGCGGGCGGAGGTGCCATCCTGTGCGTAGGTGACGGAAACGGAGGGAACGGCGATCGTTGGGTTCATGGGGTGGCCGGATGTTTCGGGGTTGGGCAATTGGGTATTAACTAGATTCCCAGATTTTGCAAGCGATCGTCAACAGTCGTGTCAGGTGCGTTCCTGCGACTGGAAAGGGAAACGGTTCATCATGGTGTCATCCATCTATAGCAATCGGAAACCATTTGTAAAATTGTCCGGCCCCCAAACCCCCAATACTGGGGGCTTTGAGTCGATCAATTTTTCACGAATCATTTCACACTGCTATAGATATTCGCAATGATAAAATAGAGAGAAAAAAGAAGAGAGAAATGAGAAATCGATCGCGTCTCACCTCTCTCTTCCCACTCCTCAATCCTCCCCAACCGGGGAATCGAAAATCTAAAATCCCCATTCCCGGATTTATTCCGGCTTCAGTCGGACCCGCTTGCCCCCACCGGAGACTTGCAAGGTCTGGCCGCTCACCCAGGACCCCGCCGGTGACGCCAGCCACAGGAAGGCGTTGGCAATGTCCTGGGGTTTACCGGCGCGCCCGGTCAGGTTGTCGGGGTGGGCCAGGGCATACTGGGCCTTTTCATCCAAACCCGCCGCCGCATAACCCTCGGTGATGACCGTACCGATGAGCACGGTGTTGATGCGAACCTGTTTGGCAAAATAGTGGGCTAATCCTAACATCATGTGGTTGAGGGCGGCTTTGGCGGCGGAGTAGGCGATAAAGTCGAAGGCTGGCAAGACCCCCACCAAAGAACCTGAATTTGTAATGGAGGCATTTTCAGCTTTTAGAAGATAGGGACGACAAGCAGAAGTCATCCGCATAGCTGACAGGGTATTGAGTTTGTAGCTTTCGACCATTTCTTCTAAAGGAACTTCCAGGGGGTCGTCGTAGGCTTTGCCCCAACCGACGTTATTAACCAAAGTTGAAATGCCGCCAAAGGCTTCGACGGTTTTAGCGACACAGGCTTGAATATCCGCCTCGACGGTGACGTTGCAGCCGATGCCCAATACTTCATTGCCGGTTTCTGCTTGAATAGCTGCTGCAGTAGCCCGGGCTTTTTCTCCGTTCAAGTCGGCAATCATCACCTTCGCCCCGGCACCGGAAAAGGTTTTTGCGATCGCTTCTCCGATGTTTTGGGCGCCGCCGGTCACGATCGCCACATGGTCATTCATGCGAAAGTCTGCGAACGAATCAAAATTGCTCATGGTCGTTTCCTCGGTTAATTTTACAACAATTTTCAAGTCAGTGAGGTACACAGATCCCCCCCCGCCCCCCTTAATAAGGGGGGAGCCAGAGGTGGGGATCGAACCGTATGGCAGCAGATAGACAACTGCTATAAATACTCTGAAATACAGTCAGTTTCTCGGGCGAAAAATTAATCCAATTCCTGAACGCCACCGCCGCTGACCGTCAGCACTTGCCCGCTGATCCAACTGGCTGCGGGGGAACAGAGAAACAGTGCCGCATAGGCGATATCGCTGGGTTCTCCCAACCGCGCCAAGGGGGTATGTTTGAGCATGGCTTTTTCAATCTCGGGGGTCAGCACCGTCGCCAGGGCGTCGGTTTTGATGGCACCGGGCGCGATCGCATTCACCCGAATTCCCTTGGGTCCCAAATCGAAGGCGATATTCCGGGTCAGGTGGCTGACGGCGGCTTTGGAGGAACTGTAAGATGCCATTTTGACATTCTTATTTTCCGCCGACATCGAAGAGATATTTAAAATCGCCCCCCGTCCGGCCGCTTCCATGTGGGGAGCGCACAATTGGCACAGGTGAAAGACCGAAAATACATTGATTTTGTAAGCCCAAATAAACGTATCCATCGGCATATCGAAAGGTTTCGGACCGCCCCCCCCGGCATTGTTGATTAGCAGGGTAATTTTGCCAAAAGCGTCGAGGGTAGACTGGACCAAATTTTCCAGGTCTGAATCCTTCGTGACATCGCAAGCCACAGCCAGAGCTCGACCGCCCTTTTCCTTGATGCCGTCGGCGACGGCCGCCGCAGTTTCCTTTTTCAAATCGCTGACGACCACCGCCGCCCCGGCCTGGGCAAATAATTCGGCAATGCCCCGACCGATACCGGCTCCGCCCCCCGTGACAATGGCGACCTGATCCGGGAGTCCGAAGGTTTCCAAAACTGTCATACTTGCAAAATCTCCATAATTGTTAATATCAAATTCGGTGGAATGCCCGGAAAAAAACGGGTCGGATATCGCGATCGCTTGGTCATCAATTCCCCGAGGGCGCAAGCCTTGCGCCCCTACCAGCAAAAATCATCCAAAGATAATTGGGGAGGTTTAGGAAGGGATAACCGGATTTGATATTTTTGATATAAATACTCGTCATAAGCATAAATGCCGTCATCACCCCCGTCGAGAAGACCGTTTTTTCGTGGGCTGATATCGTGTCAACGGTCAGAGGTATCGTCTCTTTTCCTCGAAACATAAACCAGCCGATCGCGCCGTTGATGATGGCGTTGATAACACCGCTCGTCACGGCATTCTTTTGAATGAAATCATAGGCCTGATGTGAGGCGGGAACCATAGAGCCACTCTGACCGATTTAACTACACCCGAACACTGTACGATCGAAATCTGAAAAGTTTGTGTAATGTGGGAGGTATCCTCCCGCCGATTCGCCCGAGCCGGACGCCGAACCATGAGAATTTTGCTCACTTCCCCGGACACAACCCTACAGAACCAACTGCATCAAGACTTATCTCGCCAAAACTTTGTCGTCGATGTCGCCACCGATGGCGAGGCGGCTTGGGAATTGATTCAGGCATTTATGTACGATGCGGTTTTGCTGGAGTTACTGTTACCCAAGCTGGATGGAATTGCCTTCTGTCGTCGGTTGCGGGATGTGGGCAACCCCGTGCTCGTTTTGCTGATATTGGAGCCTTCCGATGCGGGGACTTGTATCGAGGGTTTGGATGGCGGCGCCGACACTTGTTTGGTGAAACCCATTCGCATCCCAGAACTGCTGGCTCATCTCCGGGCTCTGGCGCGGCGGGGCCTGCGTCGGGCCAGTCCCCTGCTGACCTGGGGGCCCCTGTCTCTCAATCCCGCCTCCCGGCAGATCACCTGCGGCGGTCAAATTTTGAAAGTCAACCGCAAGGAATATCAAATTCTGGAGCTATTTTTGAGGCATCCCCGGCAAATGTTTTCTCGCGACGAAATGGGCGATCGCCTCTGGACATTGGACGACGAATTGCCCACCGACGCCACCATCAACAGCCACATCCGCAGCATTCGCCGCAAACTCGAACAGGCGGGGATTCACGATTTGATTCAAACCCACTACGGCCAGGGGTACCGTCTCGATCCGGTTTACAATGTGGAAACCGGGTCTTCCAACCGGTTATCCTACCCCCCAGAAAGGATGCTCGATTCGATTACCGCCCACATTTGGCAAGAATTGATGGCGGCCAATGCCCACCTACACCGAGAAATTGAACATCGCAAACACGTTGAGGAACAATTGCGGCGATCGGAAATGATGTTGCGAAATGCTCAACGGATGGCTCAAGTCGGGTGTTGGGAGTTCGATTTTGAAACTCGCAACACCTACTGGACGGAGGAACTTTTTCTCATCCACGGCCTCGATCCGAATCGGCCGGCCCCCAAATCTGAAGAAGTTTCTGCCCTGATTCACCCCGACGATCTCCCACTCCACGAGGAGGCGATTCGGATTCCGGCACTCCACAGGAAAGGGTTTGAAGTGAACTTGCGGATCATTCGTGTCAATGATGGGGAAATTCGCCATATCAACGCCCGAGGCGGTCCGGTTTTCGATCGCTCTGGCCGGGTGATCAAGTTGACGGGAACGACCTTCGATTTGACATCCTCCCTGTAGCGAAATGGACGGGGATTCCTCCCCGCCGCCGAGTGTCGGGACCGCCGGGGGGACGGCAGACACGGATTCTTCCCTGTTTTGTCGCCGAAAGGCGATACTGTGGAAAGAAACGCAAACACACCCAACCCAAAGATTTGCCATGACATCCACAAATCAGCCCAACCTGGAAACGCTCCCGGAGGATCTGATGGACGATCGCTCCGAGATCACCTACACCGAAGAAATCGAAACCGTGATCGCGGGTCTGGCTAAAGACCAAAAGGTGATGGTCGGCCAGAGCGAGGCGGGTCATCTTTGGAAGTTTGAATACGGCAGCGTCCAGGTATTCGTGCAACTGACGGGGGACACCGAAGATGACACCCTCACGGTTTGGTCGCCGGTGTTGGACTTGCCGGCGAAGAATGAGGGGCAGTTGGCGAGAAAACTGCTGGAAATGAACTGGCTTTCGACGTTTGAATCCCATTTCGCGATCGCCAACAATCAGGTGGTGGTTCTGGCGACCCGCACCCTGGCCGGCATCACGGCGGGGGAAATTTCGCGATCGATCACCATCGTCGCCACCATCGCCGACGACAATGACGAACTGCTGCTCGAAGAGTTCGGAATGGGGCGTGGGGTGTAGGGTGTGGGGTGTGGGGAAAGTTAAAAATTCCCTATTCCCTATTCCCTATTCCCTATTCCCTATTCCCTACTCCCAATGTTCAATCCTTCCGTTTGGCGTTTCATCCCCCTTTTGCAGGCTCCGGGGGCGTTGCAGATGGCGATCGATTCCTGGCTGTTGGAAGGGCATCGCCGGGGCGAACACCCCCCCGCGCTGCGATTTTATACCTGGGAACCGGCGGCGGTGTCTCTGGGCTACCACCAGCGGCGCTGGCCGGAGGTTTGGCGTGATCTGAAATGGCACGATCGCCCCGTGGATCTGGTGCGCCGTCCCAGCGGAGGGCGGGGTGTCCTGCACCAGGGGGATTTGACCTATGCGGTGGTGACGTCGGGTCTGTCCGGGCCGCGATCGCAGGTTTATCAACACCTGTGCGAGTTTTTGATCGCCGGGTGGCGATCGCTCGGATACAACCTCCACTACGGCAGTGCCGGACGCGGCTACATCCACAACCCCAACTGCTTCGCGACGGCGACGGGGGCTGACCTGGTGTCGGAGGACGGTTACAAACTCATCGGCAGCGCCCAACTGCGGCGGGACGGGGCGATCCTCCAACACGGCTCCATGCGCCTGAATCCAGACCCGGAGCTGTGCGATCGCCTTTTCGGAGTGAAGATGACATCGCCCCCGCCGCCCTCCGTACCTTTGGAAACCATTATCGCCGTTTTGGCTGATGCCGCCCGGGAGAGTTTTGGGATCGAGTTGGAAACCCGACCCCTGAGCGAGGCGGAATGGCGGGCGATCGCACCTTTGGCCGATCAGTTTTCCGTGTAGGATTCGGTGGTTTTGGCGATCTGGCCCAGGGGCAGTCCGGCGGGATAGTCGCCCTCCTCTTTGATGCGTTTGATGCTGGCTTCGGGAATGGGGACTTTCAGAGACTTCGCCACGGCCCTCACCACGTCGCCGCGATCGATCACCCCCGCCACGGCCCCCGCCGGGGACAATACCGTGATCCGGGGCAGTTGATGGTTCTCCATTTTCGCGATCGCCTCCACCAGCGGGGCCTTTTCCGGAATCGCGATCAACTCGTCGAGGGGGGTAACAACGTCGTGGAGGGTGCGTTTTTCCCACTCGCTGCGCTCCACCATCCGCAACGCCTCGATGGAGACGAAGCCCCGATAGCGGCCCGCTGAGGCGGCGAAAAACACGGGGATGGAGTCCGCGGCGATCAGATAATCGTCGGCGAACTGCCGCAGCGTCATATCCGCATCGATCACCCGAAAGTCCCGGGTCATGGCGTCGGCGGCTTTAATTTTGAGCAGGGTTTCTTGCAGCTCACTCATCCGCGAGTAGGAACTGGCGTTGCGGAGGACGAACAGGCCGATCAGGGCGATCCACAACCCGCTGTAGTTGTTGGCCGCCAGCAGGGCGAATAAACCCAGGAGGATCGCCCCCCAGCCGAGGAACTGTCCGCTTCTGGCAGCCCAGCGCACCCCCGCAAACCGGCTCCCGGTGATCCGCCAAACCGTGGCTTTGAGCACCTGTCCCCCGTCTAAAGGCAGGCCGGGAATCAGGTTGAAGATGGCGAGGATCAGGTTGATGTCCCCGATGCGGCTGGCGATGGCGTGGATCAAGTTTTCTTCCGGCAGACTCGCGGCTAACCCGGTGAGGAGAAAAAACAGCGCCAAACTGACCAGAGGACCCGCGATCGCCACCTGGAACGCCTGACCGGGGGTTTTCGATTCTTTTTCGATCGACGCGATTCCCCCGAATAAAAATAGGGTGATCGAGTTGACTTGGATACCCTGGGACTTGGCGATCAAACTGTGTCCCAATTCGTGCAACAGCACTGAACCGAACAGCAGCAGGGCCACGGCCAATCCCGCCCCCCAAGACAATAACTGGCCCCACTCCACATAGTCCTGACTGTTGGCGAATGTCACCAACACGACGATTAAAAACCAAGAGGGATCGATATAGAGTGGGATACCGAATATCGATCCGATCCGCCAACCTGCCTGCATGAGCGTCTTCCTCGACTCCCGTGATCTGAGCGTTTCCCGGGGGGAAACCACAGGTTTCCCCCCCTTCCAGTGTATCAACAATGAGAGTCGGGAGTCGGGAGTCGGGAATTTTAGATTTTAGTCGGGGCGCAAGCCTTGCGCCCTGATTTTAGATTCCATTGGGAAGGTGAACGGCTTTCGATACAGGAGTCAACAACCCGAGCCGATCTAAAATCTGGGCAATTAAACCGGATTTGATATGAGTCTTCGATCGCAAGAAAAGACCGGGAAGGAACGGATGTGGCGATCGAAAAAGACAGAATCAATTCGACATTTCGGTCACCGTAAATAGTCCTAAGCAGCGGGCTTTCAGCCCGGACTCAAAAATCGTTTAAAATGAGAACGTGAGCGATCGAGCCATTTGAGGTATCCCACCATGTATGCGGTCATTTCTACCGAAAAAATTCAACTGCCCGCCGGCAGTGTGGTACGGCTACCGGGAACCTGGCAAGACTACTGCAAACTCAGGGACTCCCGGGGGGACAGCTCCATTCCTCGCATCAAATTTCGTAACGGTGAAATTTTGCTCATGAGTCCTTTGCCAAAACACGGACGGGAAGCGAACATTCTGTCTGACATTGTGAAAGCCCTACTAGATAGCCAGAACCGGAACTATGAAGCCTTTACACCCATTACAATGGATCTGCCAGAAGAGGGGGGAATCGAACCCGACTATTGTTTCTACATTGACAATTGGCAAGCCTCCGTCGGCAAAGATCGCATTGATTGGCGCCACACCCCGCCCCCCGATTTGGTGATTGAAATTGACGTGACCAGCTACACGGCGGCGGCGGACTATCTGCCCTACAAGGTTCCAGAAGTTTGGTTATTTAGAAAAACGGGATTGCAAATTTATAGTTTAGAAACAGAGGGTTATCAACCACAGCTTTTGAGTCGCTATTTCCCCGATTTGGAACTGCCAAAGTTAGTTGAACGGGTGCTGCAAATGGCTTTAGAACAAGGCACGGGGATGGCGATTCGAGAGTTCCGTCGGACATTGATGATTTAGGGGTAACGGGCGATCGCCCGGTTTGTTTCCAAGTTATCCGAACTCCCAAATTGCCAGCGATCGCCCTAAATTTAACCGGGCATTTTTACCGAATGTAAAGCTTCTTTCCGGATGGGATCGATCGGCGATCGCGCAAACTACCTTTCTGATATGACTCCAACCGAGTCCACTTGAGTGGACTTTTGCTATCAGCCTTGAAATTCATTTCAAGGCGGGTTTAAAATGGGCAGATATCTCCGAACCGCTCTGGCGATTGCTAGATATCAAATCCGGTTGAATACTCGGAACAAAAACTGTTTGAATACCCGTACCGCTTGGGAATTGATTCCCGAGGGCGCAAGCCTTGCGCCCCTACCCGCACAAATCATCGGTCGATGATTGGGGAGTTTTGGGAGGGGATAACCGGAGCTGATATGATATGACTCCAACCGAGTCCACTTGAGTGGACTTTTGCTATCAGCCTTGAAATGAATTTCAAGGCGGGTTTAAAATTGGCTCCCGACTCCCGACTCCCCTTCAGGTCCGTTTTTTGCCCGGAATTGCCCAGCGTTTGATGCCGCCCACCGTCACCGGCATACTATCCGCCACATCAATAGTAAAGCGAAACACCTGGCGCGATCGCTTCCCATCTTCCGGGTCAAAGAAAGTCAGCAACACATCCCAGCAGTCGCTATTCAGGCGGCAGTAGGGGCTTTTTTCCACTTCGATAGTATCCAGGCGCCGGTCGGATGCGATCGCTTCGGCAAAAGTCGCAGTTGCCTGGAACGTATTTGTCACCGCAAAATTGAGGGCGCGATCGCGGGAGGTTTGCCCCACATTATGCAGTTCATAATACACCCGATTCAAAAATGCGGCCAGCCCTTCCCGGAGTAGGGCTTCATTCCCCTCCTCAACGGTATCTAAAGTCCCCAACGCCGCATCGACCAGCCGGTTGATATTCCAGCCGTACATCCCCCGGGGATTGCGGACATTGAGCACCGGCACCACTTCGCCCGAAAACAGTTCCACCGTCCGCTCCGTCTGCCGGCCGGGGATACTGATGCGCTCCATAAATTCGGCGCTGGTTTCCGGTTCCAACTGCCCGTTGAGCATCAACAAAAACATCTCATAAATATCATCGGCAAACGGCCCCTTCGGGTCGAGGGCGTAGATAGTATTTTGGTCGAGATTCAACGTCCAAATCAGCGAGTAAGCCTCATCGGGATTATTGTCCAAATGCTCCACCATCTGGCGGGCGTCGTAGGGG
>JBNGCR010000109.1:0-17578 GCA_050045915.1 Limnospira sp. | reverse complement strand
CAAAAATTAAAAATAGGGGCTGAATATTTGCAAAGATTTTTTAAGTAAAATCCGCTTTTGCATTCGTTCTGAAGGCTGGCAATAGTTTTGACGCTTATCTGTTTGAGGGGGTTGATGTCGATACCGCTTTGAACTGGAGTACCGTCAACGGCAAAGATCTGTCTCATGCGACGCTTTACGTTTTTGATCGAGGGACTCCCGACCCATCTCAAAGCGTCCCCGAACCCGCCACCGTGTTGGGATTGCTCGCAGTGGGCGGGATGTTGGTCGGCAAAAAAGTGATGGATCGCAAAGGCTAGACCGTCAATTTGCTACAGTAGGGCGATCGCGGAAACTCTAAATTGCGGAAACTCTAAATTGATGCCAATGCAATTGAAGGTCATTCTAACCGCCCTGCTGTTGATTTGGGCGATCGCGGCGACTCCCGTCTGGGCTGCAGAACCCCCGTCCCCCGAAGCCGTCAAAACCTATCCCCTCAACATCTCGCCGAACGTCGCCAAACAGACCGTCACTTTCGATCCCCCGGCAACCCACTTAAAAGTCAAGATGGTCAAGCCGGGGGACGTGGCGATTCCCTGTGGGTACAGGAGCCAAACCTACACCTGTAGGGCGGGAAAAGGGTTGGATCTCGTACCGAAAGACGGCAACCCCATCGAAAAATTTTGGGGCCAGAACACGACCGACAAAATGGTGTTTCTGACCCTGAGCGTGGAGGAAACCCCCGTCGAGAACGAGGCTTCAGATCTGCCGGTGGGCGATGACGGCATAGAAGGGGTCGCCCCCGCCGAGTCCGAGCATTTGCAGGACGGGGGGGGTGATCGAGGGGCGGACGATCGCCTCGGGGACGCTGAAGCCCGGTAATTCGCCGCTGCGGACGGAGTTGAAGTAGCCTTCGACCAGTTTCACCCGTTTGGCTTCGGTCGCTTCCCGCCAGGCGGCGATCGCTTTTTGGAAGAACATCCGGTTGGAGAAGCTGACGATCGCGATTCCCCCGGGTTTGAGGACGCGGTGCATTTCCTGGAAAACCGCCTCGGGATACTGCAAATACTGGACTGAAACGCAGATCGACACGGCGTCGAATTCGCGATCGCCCAGGGGCAGTTTCGGGTTTTTATTGAGATCCTGGATAAAATAATGGTCGAGTTGGCGGTTGCGGGCGAGTTCATCCCCGTTCATCCCGTGTCCCTCGACGTGGGCGAATTTTACGTCGTCGGGGAGGTGGGACACCCAGCTACTCATCAGGTCCAGAACCTGGCTTTCGGGGGGAATGCGATCGCGGTAGAGTTGGGTGAGTTGGTCGATGAATCCCTCATCGACGTGGGTGACGAACCGGGGATAGGCGTAAAACAGGGTATCTTCGGTTTCGTCGAGTTTTGAGCGTTGGTTGCCTTGTAAGAGCATGGATAATGGATGTATTCATGTATTTCTCCCTCCAGTTTAGAAAAATATTAAGAAATGTAAATAAGTTCGGGTGGCACGGGTCCGGCAACAAATCCCAAAATGGCGTTCTGGGCGGGATCTCGGATCAGGGTTCCGGCGGTTCCGTCGAGGATGAAGGGTTCGAGGAGGAGACGATCGCGGGTCGTCCCGTGGATTTCGATGCGATCGCCGGGGGCAAAATCGGCGACGATATCGGCCTGTCGGGGATCGGCGATATGGTCGGCGGTCGAGAGACGGAAGCGATCGTCTCCGTCGCCCCCGAACAGGAGATCTCGACCCAAGTCGCCGCCGAGGAGATCGGCCCCTTCGCCCCCCATCAGGGTGTCATTTCCCGCGCCCCCAAATAAGGTGTCGTCGCCGCCGTCCCCGGAGAGGGAATCGGCCCCGGCATTGCCCGAAATCCTGTCGTCGCCCCGCCCGCCGAACAGGGTGTCATCTCCGGCCAACCCGGCAATCTCGTCATTTCCGCCGTTGCCATTCAACAGATTATTTTGCCAATTTCCGAAGATGCGGTCGTCGCCGCCGTTGGACAATGCGATCGTCTCTTCAATCCAGGGGACGTAGACGGAAACCCGGGTGTCGCTGAAAAACTCGCCGAAGCTGGTGTCGTTGCGATCGGTGACGTCCACCCCGGCGGTGAGGGGACTCTGGCCGAAGGAGGTCAACCCCGCCACCTTGCCATCGATGAAGGCTGGGGAACCGGAGTCGCCGCCGCCCGGGGCGATTTCTTCCGGGCCCAATCCCAAATCGGGGAGGCCGTATTCCATTCCGAAGGCGTCGTTGGCGGGTAAACCGCTGTCGAAGTCGTAGGCGAGTTGGCTGCCGGGGATGATGTTGCTGCCGGGGTCGTCGTTGAAAATTTCGCCGGGGGCATCGTAGCGATTTTTGCCGCCCCGGCGGATACCCGTCGGACCGCCGAAGTCTTCCCCGTCGAATCCGTTGCCCCCCACACCGTAGCCGACTTTTTCAAAGACTTGGCCCACTTCGTCGAAGTCCCGGTAGGGGTCGTAGCGGTCGGCGGCTTCGGGGGCGGTGCGGGCTAGTTCCAGGATGGCGATGTCGCGGTTGTTGTCGAAGTCGGCCGTCCAGCCCGGGTGGAGGAAGATATTTTGAACTGCGATCGCTTCCCGTCCGCCGGGGATGTCGAATTGGACTTGATAATCGCCGGGGTCGTCCCCGGGGTCGAAACAGTGGGCGACGGTGAGGATGTGGCGTCCGGTGCCGAGGAGGCTGCCGGTGCAGTCGATCGCCCCATTTTTGCCGTGACCCACCACGCCGTCAAAGCCCAGACCGGTGGCGACGAGGCGATCGGCGGTGTCGGCGGGGGTGGCGGAACTGACGATTCGCGATCGGCGATCGCGAGTTGTTGTTAAGAACTTTTTCATCCCTAATTATTAAGAATTGTGAAAAAATCAGCCCCAATTTTGCGAGGTTGAGGGGGGGAATCCAACGGCCCTTGAAACGGGTCACTTCTGAAAATTAACATGATTTATGGACTAGGATAAGATGGATACGAGATGAAGTATCAGATCCCCCGATTTTTGGGCAAATATTCTGCTTGCAGACCAACTCCGTACTATCTCGGAGTATATGGGGATCGCCAGTTATCGGTCTGAGAGTCATAAAAATCGGTCGCGTCGATCCTCATTAAAGAGTCAGCCGGACGGATCGCCAAGTCATGAAGAATTGTAAAGTTTGACTGTTGTTTCAACCTCTCAAAAGTCGCGGGAATGATGAAGTTATGACGACCCCCAAAACTCAACCCCACCTGACGGTCGGTTCTTTGGACCCCTTGCATCGACTGATCGTCACCCACCAAGATTGGATAGTGACGCAAATTCTACAGTCTCCGACCCGGACGGGGGGACGGTCGGTTTTGAATCATCTCCTGTCCGTCAAGGGGTCGATCTCCCGGCTGTCCCTTTTGTTGATCGAAACCAGCGTCAATCAGGCGACAGATGGGTGGGAATCGGATGTGGAGGCGCATCTGAAGGCTCACGGGGGAATCGGCGCGATCGTCGCTGCGGAGGACGCCGAAGAAGACATTACCTCCGCCGAGATTCTGGATCGCCTCCGGGAATATCGTCAATGCTATTTTAACTTGATCGAGTTAGGGGAATTTTGTCTCGAACAGCAACAGGACTTTCGCTCGACGATCGCCAATTTCTTCGATGCCCTCGATCGCCTGGTGTTCGACCGAGAAAAGAAATTGCAATATCAGGCGGTCGTCTGCGACTACATTCACCGGCATATCGATCCCCAAATGAGTGTTGAAAAAACAGACTTCGGAACGTATTTTTTAAACGGCATCAAACTTCCCGTCGTCATTCTCGACCGGGAAAATAACATCGTCTTTTTAAACGGGAGTGCGCGGCAGGCGTTTGTCAGTTTCTACCGCCCCAGCCTCCTCAAAGAAAGTCAAGGAATTTGGGATATCCCTTGGTTGCAGGAGCGATCGCGGCAATTGATGCAGGAAAACCGAGGGGAAATGTGGGATGAGATCGCCGTTGAAATTGATGGAATCGAGCGGTGGTTTTCGCTGAAATTGTACCAAATTGAGGGGAAGCAAACCCCCGATCTGAGCGCGATCGCCATCTGCGAAGACATCAGTACCCAGAAACGAGAAGCTCGACATCTCGACCGTGATCGGCAACATTGGCAGGAAGTGCAATCCCTGACCCGGACGGGCAGTTGGTCTTTGGATCTGGGGACCGGAACCATGATTTGGTCCGAGGAATTTTGCCGTCTGTTGGGTCAAAACTCCGGGGAATACCAGCCCGGTTTTGAACGGTTCCTCAATCAGATCCACCCCGGGGATCTAAAATTCGTGGTAGAAACCCACGTCCAATCCCTCAATTCCCAACAGAATTGCGACTTCAATTATCGCGTCGTGAAGCCGGACGGATCGATCTGCTGGGTCAACCAACAATCTTACCCCGTCCGCGATCGCGACGGCAACATCGCCCGCCTCACCGCCGTTGTCAGGCCCCTAGCCGATCCGAAGCCGACGGCTCCTCCTGTGAAACTCGAAAAATTTGCGATCGCCTCCGCCGTCAGCGCGATCGCCCTGTCGGATCTCCGCGGCCATCTGATCTACGCCAACGAATCCTTCCTGCGGATGTGGGGATACGAAAAAGTTGAGGATGTCTTGGGCTTGCCGATCTCGACATTTTGGCCAGATCGAAACCGGGCGATGGGGATCTGTCGCATCCTCCACCGCCGCAAACAGTGGATGGGGGAAATCGTAGCCCGACGCCGGGATGGCACCCAATTCGACGCCCAACTGACGGCTAACATCGTCGCCAACGGGGACGGGATGCCGATGTATGTGATGGCATCCCTGATCGATGTCACAGCCCGCAAGCAGGCGGAAATCGCCCTCCGGGAGAGCGAATCCCGCCTCCGAACCCTGATCGCCACCAGTCCCAGCGGTTTGGTGGTGGTCGATCGCCGCGGGCGGGCTCTGTTCCTCAACCCGGCGGCGGAGGCCCTGTTCGGCCGTCGGGCCACGGACCTGCAGGGGGAATTGATCGGGATTCCCCTGGTGACACGGGAATCGACGGAGTTGGAAATTTTCAGGCCCGACGGCAAACATAAAATCGCGCGAATGCGGGTGGTCGAAGTTCCTTGGGACGGCGATATCGCCTACCTGGCATCCCTGACGGACATTACCGACCTCAAACAAACCCAAGATCAATTGACCGTCTTTTCCCGGGCCTGCGATCAGAGTCCGGTGTCGATCGTGATCACCGACTCGGAGGGCAATATTGAATACGTCAACCCCAAATTTGAGGAAGTGACCGGATATTCGGCTGCGGAAGTGCTCGGCAAAAATCCTCGCATCCTCAAATCCGGCTACACCACGGACAAAGAATATCAAATGTTGTGGAAGACGATCGGTTCCGGGCAACAATGGTCTGGAGAATTTCACAACCAGAAAAAAAATGGGGAATTGTTTTGGGAACACGCTTCGATTTCACCCCTGCGGAACGATGAAGGGGCGATCACCCACTACGTCGCGGTCAAAGAAGATATTACCCAACAAAAGCAAAATGAGGAAATTCTGGCCCACCAGGCTAACTACGATGCCCTCACCGATTTGCCCAACCGAATTTTGGTTTTAGATCGGCTCAGACAGGCGATGGTACAGGCGGACCGCGATCGCAGACACGTCGCCCTCATGTTTGTAGACCTTGATCACTTCAAAAAAATCAACGACACCCTCGGCCACGAACTCGGAGATTACCTCCTCCAAGAAACGGCGGATCGCCTGATGAAATGTCTCCGCAAAAGCGACACCGTCGGGCGGCTCGGCGGGGATGAGTTTTTGATCATCATCCCCAATTTGGAGCATCCTTTACAGGTGGAATACGTCGCTAATAAGGTGTTGGAGGTGTTGGGAAAACCTTTCGACCTGTGTGGCGAGGAGGCGTTTATTTCGGCGAGTATCGGCATCACTAGCTATCCCGATGACGGCAAAGATACCAATACCCTGATGCGAAATGCGGACACCGCCATGTATGCGGCGAAGCAGGAGGGACGCAACGCTTTTGCTTTCTTTACGCAAACGATGAATGATGTCGCCAAAAACCGGGTATCTTTGGAAAATCACCTCCGCCATGCGTTGAGTCGAGGGGAGTTGTCTGTGGTTTATCAACCTTTCGTTCACCTGGCTTCTTCGCGAATTGTGGGGGCCGAAGCTTTGATGCGGTGGTACAGTCCGGAACTCGGACAGGTGCAACCGGACCGGTTTATCCCGATCGCCGAAGACACCCGTTTGATCGTAGAGTTGGGGGAGTGGATTTTATTGACGGCTTGCCAGGAGGTGGCGGCTTGGCACCGGTCCGGCTCGGAAAAGTTGTGGGTGGCGGTGAACTTGTCCCCCCGCCAATTCCGGACGCCGGCTCTGATCGATACGATCGCGGATGCGATCGCCAAAAGTGGCATCGATACGGAGTGTTTGGAGTTGGAAATTACGGAGCGATCGCTGGTGGAGGAGGTGCCCGGCGTGCGGGAGTTGATCCGCAATTTGGGCGAGATGAATATTCGGCTGGCGATCGATGATTTTGGGACGGGTTATTCTTCCCTCAACTATCTCAAACGATTTCCGTTCAGTGTGTTGAAAATTGACAAGTCCTTTATCGCTGACATCCCCCAGGATGAGGAGGCAATCGCCCTGGTAAAAACGATGATTTCGATGGGACACGGGTTGGGTTTGGTCGTCGTCGCTGAAGGCATCGAAACGGAGGAACAATTGCATTTCCTCCGCCGGGAAGGTTGCGATTATGGCCAGGGCTACCTGTTCAGCAAACCCCTCTCCGGAAGCGAGTTCCAATCCTATTTGCAGTCCTGAATTTGACCCCGACACCGGCATCCTAAATTAAACTGTTCCTCAAACACCGATTATTTGGCATTTCCATGAATGGGAAGATTCAGTTGATATCGAATGGTGGAATAAACTACCTTATAAGAAACGTTGACACCGTACTTTTCCTCCAACCATGTTTGCACGTCGCAGTAGGTTTTGAAGCCGGAATTGGTGTGGTTGAGTCTTTGAATCAATCCCTGCAAGGCATCGGGGGGAATTTTCCGCCGCCGCCCGTTCCTATATTTATTATTGAGCAGCAGTTTTAATCCCCCTTTCTTATACTTGTCGAACCAACGATGGAGCGTAATTCGATTGACCTCCAGTATCGTCGCCAAGTCGGTTATCGTTTTAACTTCCCGCGTTTTTAATAAATAAAGTGCCCGGATTTTAGTCAGATTATGGGGCGATGTCGCTTCGGCTGTCAACTTCCTGAGTTCTTCGGGTGTTTCCCAAATTTTTGTGTGGTTAAACCTCATCACTTGTCCCCACGAAAATCGGTGATTCGTAGAAATAAAATTAGCCCCAGAATTTGGTTCAAGGGCTAATTTTTTTAATATTTGACGACAAGACAAGTTTCGACATAGAACTTGCCATTGATTTTGATGAATTGGAGTTGGCAAGAACTGATGTATAGCCCCCCTGGCTTGTTTTTGTGTAACCTCTTCGGACTTAAATTTTGCTTTGAATAGGTGAGATGTCGCTGGGCTTGTCGTCCCAATTTAAAGGATAGCAAAATCCCATTGTCATTGCCAAGCTAAGAATAAGGAAAGTCCTCTCGTTTGACCGCGCCAAAAGAGCCGACTCGAGGGGAAGGGTGGCGAACATATGGCTTGAGATAGAGGTTTCAGCCATTAAACTGTGCTTGGATCGGATGAAATATTATTCTCGATCTCTTTAAAAGTACCCACAAAACCCACTTTTTAAATCGTCTTTTATCACACGAAACCCACTTTTGTGAACGGGTTGGGGTTCGAGATGCCGGCTCTACAATTGACGGCGACCTGAGCTTGACAAAATTTCACTTGTCTAATTACAATCAGGGGTCTTGCTCCTCAGCTCGTTTCCTTGTCCCCCCACTTCCTTCCTTCTCATGTCCCCCCTTCGACGCTTGTTTCGGTATGCAGACCGCTACCGCCCCCAGATTTGGCGGGCCTGCATCTGCTCGGTTCTCAACAAAATTTTCGACCTAGCCCCCCCGGTCCTCATCGGCGCGGCGGTGGATGTGGTGGTCAACCAGCAGGACTCGTTTATCGCCCGGTGGGGGATTGAGGATGTCAAAGCCCAACTGATCGCCCTGGCGGTTTTGAGCGCGATCGTGTGGGGTCTGGAGTCCCTCTTTGAATATATCTACAAACTGCTGTGGCGCAACCTCGCCCAGACGATTCAGCACGAACTCCGCCGGGATGCCTACACCCACCTACAGAACCTGGAACTGTCTTATTTCGAGGAACGGAGCACGGGGAGTCTGATGGCGGTTCTCAACGACGACATCAACCAACTGGAAAGGTTTCTAGATGTCGGTGCCAACGAAATTCTCCAGGTGACGACTACTGTGCTCCTCGTCGGGGGCGGATTTTTTATTTTTGCTCCCCAGGTGGCTGGGCTGGCGATGCTCCCCATGCCGTTTATTATTTGGGGTTCGGTGCTGTTTCAAAATCGGCTGGCACCCCGCTATGCCGAGGTGCGGGAAAGGGTGAGTTTTCTCAACGGCCAGTTGTCGAACAATTTGACGGGAATCACAACTATAAAAAGTTTCACGGCGGAGGATTACGAAGCGCGACGGATTGATCGCCAAAGTGAAGCCTACCGGCAGGCGAACCGGCGGGCGATCGCACTTTCCTCGGCGTTCATTCCCCTGATTCGGGTGTTTATTTTATTCGGCTTTATCGCTACCCTTTTGATCGGCGGTTTGCAAGCCATAGAAGGACAGTTGGCGGTGGGAACCTACAGCGTCTTGGTGTTCATCACCCAGCGGCTTTTGTGGCCCCTGACTCGGTTGGGCGATACCTTCGACCAATACCAACGGGCGATGGCATCCACGACTCGGGTGATGAATTTGCTCGACACCCCGATCGCCACCCACCCCGGCGATATTCCCCTACCGGTTTCCGAAATTAAGGGAGAAATCGAGTTAAAAAATATCACATTTGCTTACGATTTAAAAAATCCGATTCTGTACGACTTTTCCCTGCACATTCCGGCGGGGGATACGATCGCGATCGTGGGTTCGACTGGTTCGGGAAAAAGTACCTTTGTGAAACTGTTGTTGCGGTTTTACGAAGTGCAGTCGGGGACGATTTTCCTCGACGGGATGGAACTGCAAACCATCAAATTGCGGGATCTGCGGCGGGCGATCGGTTGGGTGAGTCAGGATGTATTTCTCTTTCACGGAACCGTTGCGGAAAATATCGCCTATGGGACGTTCGATGCCGATTTTTCGGATATCGTCAACGCGGCGAAAATTGCGGAGGCGGATGATTTTATCCGCCGTTTTCCCCTGGGTTACGAAACCATTGTGGGGGAACGGGGACAGAAGTTGTCGGGGGGGCAGAAACAGCGGATCGCGATCGCCCGGGCGGTGTTGAAAAATCCCCCGATCCTGATTTTGGATGAGGCGACATCGGCGGTGGATAACGAGACGGAAGCCGCTATCCAGCGATCGCTCGAACACATCACCCAAAATCGCACCACGATCGCGATCGCCCACCGCCTCTCCACCATCCGCAACGCCGATTGTATCTACGTCATGGAACACGGCAAATTGATCGAATGGGGACACCACGAAGATCTGTTGGAGAAACGGGGGGTTTATGCCGGATTGTGGCGGGTTCAGTCGGGGTTGAGGTGAGAATTGGGGTGTGGGGTGTGGGGTGTGGGGTGTGGGGGAAGTTTCGGGTCTGTCTCTGACTATCGGACACAATACAGGCCAATTCTACCCTTTCTGATATTTTCTGGGATTGCCACCCAAAAGTCAAGCAAAAATGATAAAAATCGGAAAATTGATGGGGGTGTTGACAAAGTTGTAGTATAAGTGTATTATAATAATGAAGAGCCGAAAAAATGCCCGATCAGAGTTGGGGAGGTGAGGGTTGTGAAATTGGCAGAAGCCTTGATTTTACGGGCAGATATACAGAAGTGGATCGCACAGTTGGAAGGTCGTCTGAGTCGCAGTGCGAAAGTCCAGGAAGGGGAAGAACCTCCGGAAGATCCGCAGAAATTGATAGAAGATCTGGAAACATGGAGCCGGGAATTAGTCCGTTTAATTCAGCGGATCAACCGCACAAATTCTGTTACCCCGATGGGGGAAAGAATGCTGTCCGATGCCCTGGCGGAACGGGACGTTTTGAAGTTAAAATATAAGGCTTACAACGCCCTCATTAACGAAGCATCCCAGCGTGTTAATCGCTATAGTCTTTCGGAGGTGCGGATGGTCAGCACGGTCAATATTGCCGATTTGCAGCTATTGCTCGATCATTTGGCGCGAGAACATCGAAATTTAGACACTCAAATTCAGGCGTTGAACTGGCAAACTGATTTGATCGAAAACTGAATACTTGTTGGTAGCCAAACGAACAGAAGCGAGTACAACCCGCCAACTGGGGAAAGTTGGGATTGTCAGAACATGACATTGGT
Organism: Limnospira sp.; assembly: GCA_050045915.1. Classification (GTDB taxonomy): domain Bacteria; phylum Cyanobacteriota; class Cyanobacteriia; order Cyanobacteriales; family Microcoleaceae; genus Limnospira. The sequence goes on along the minus strand of JBNGCR010000109.1, from coordinate 7,137 downwards.
TAATGATACGGGGGGCAGTATCACGGGTTCGATCCCCGGCAATTACAACTGATGCCCAGTATTGTTACAAGTGTACGGCTCAATGTCACATTTTACTACCGTGTACTGGTTTGTTATTTTGGTGAGGGTGGGTTCGGGGATATTTCAAGAAAAATAGGGTCAAAAATGTTTGCTAATGCGTTTAAAAATAATACGGCAATTTTTGTAACTGTCTCCTTTAATCGGCAGGCACAGGGGCACTGCCCCTACAATTAAGGAGGCAGGCACTCCCTTTTTTCTGGGGGAATGAATTGGCAATTTCGGGATTATCTCTCGACGCTGATAGGTTGCGGGAATGAGAGTTTTGAAGAATTGATAATTGCCGGATCTGTTGCAGAAGAAAAGGCCCCCCCGTTTTCCAAATTTGAGACAGAAAAATCGGGTGTCCCGTCCAAAACCGGCGATCGCCGTTCGGAAAAGGGCAAATCCGCTAGGGAAACCGATCCCCTGACCGGACGGGGACGGCCCAAACGGCAGACGGACTCGGCCAGCCAACTGGTTTCTCCGGACACGCCGCCGCCGTCCATCTTGCTTTGAGGGGGGAAAGTTGTAGTATCATGGGGGTCTGAACCTGCGATATGACAAAACGCAATGGCGATCGCGATCGATTTTGGAACCAGCAACACGGTGATTTCTCGGTGGAATCCGGCGACCGAACAACCCGAAACCTTAAAACTGCCCGGTTTGTCGCAAATTTCCGGGCAAAATCCCCCCTTAATTCCCAGCCTCGTCTATGTGGAAGATGCGGCCCGGGAGACGGTGCTTTTGGGTCAACAAGTGCGCGATCGCGGCTGTGATTTAGCCAGCGATCCGCGCTTTTTTCGCAATTTCAAGCGGGGAATCGGCAGTGACATTCAGGGTTTTTTGCCGGAACTTGACGGCCGGACTGTCAGTTTTGAAAGGGTCGGCGAGTGGTTTTTGAAGGGGACAATTTCCGCCCTGCGGGAGATTCCCCTGCCGACGGATTCCGTCATTTTTACCGTCCCCGTGGATAGTTTTGAAGCCTATCGAAATTGGCTGGGTGGGGTGTGCGATTCCCTGGCGGTGGAACAGGTGCGGATGATCGACGAACCGACGGCGGCGGCGTTGGGGTACGGGTTGGGCGATCGCGAATTGTTGCTGGTCGTCGATTTCGGTGGCGGGACGTTGGATCTGTCCTTAGTTCGCCTCGATATTAAAACTCAAAAAACGCCCCTCGGTTTTATTCTCAAATGGGGTCAAAAATCCTTCGCGGACTCCTCCGGTCAGAAGGCGAAAACCGCCCGAGTTTTGGCGAAAGCGGGTCAGAATTTGGGGGGATCGGATATTGACTATTGGCTGGTGGATTATTTTTCCAAGACCCAGGAACTCCCAAAAACGCCCCTCACTACCCGCTTGGCGGAACGGTTGAAAATTCAGCTATCGCTGCAAACTGAAGCGGAGGAAGTTTATTTTAACGACGAAACGTTCGAGAGTTACGAGTTGGGAATTACCCGCGATCGCTTCGAGGAGATTTTGCGAGAACACCAGTTTTTCGACAACCTCGATGCGTCGATGAATCAGGTGTTGCAGCAGGCCCGCCGCCAGGGGATCGAAGTGGGCGATATCGACGCGGTTTTACTGGTGGGGGGAACGGTACAAATTCCCGCCGTCCAACGGTGGGTTAAACAGTATTTCGACGCGAATAAAATTCGCCGCGACAAACCCTTCGAGGCGATTTCCCACGGGGCGTTACAACTGAGTTTGGGTACTCAAATTGAGGATTTTATTTACCACAGCTACGGGATTCGGTATTGGAACCGCCGCGACAACTGCCATTCCTGGCATCCGATTATTAAATCCGGCCAACCTTACCCGATGGCGGAACCCGTGGAATTGGTATTGGGGGCATCCCTGGAAAATCAGCCGAGTATCGAGTTGATTGTGGGCGAATTGGGGGCGGAAACGGGGGGAACGGAAGTGTTTTTTGACGGCGATCGCCTGGTGACGCGAAGCCTCGCCGGCGGACAAACTGCGGTTCAGCCTTTGAACGATACGGACGCCGGACGGACGATCGCAAAATTGACTCCTCCGGGAAGTCCGGGAAGCGATCGCGTCCGGGTTCAATTCAGCATCGACGAGCGACGTTTTTTGAGGATTACTGTCGAGGATTTATTGACGAATCAAACGTTATTAAATAATCAAGTTTTGGTGGAGTTGAGTTGAATGCACCACAGAGGCACAGAGGGACACAGAGGGGGTTAACCGAGGTCAATCGGAAGTCGATGAAAGAAAATTAATTGGCAATTTTATCCCAATTGTTGCTATCATATAGACGGAACATTGACGTTCTGCCAGCCATGACTTTTATCGAAACCTTTACCCCCCTCCCCGACCATACCCAACTTCCCTGCGAAGATGGAAACTTCGTGAAAAATTTTCAGGAACATCCCCAGAGTATTTTACTCACGGAATCCGTCCGTCCGGCACTCGATCGCATCCATCCCGACGGACAATATTGCATCGGTCAAGATAGTGGCATTTACTGGCGAATTACCGACCCGCCACAGCGGGGGGCAGAGGCTCCAGACTGGTTTTATGTGCCGAATGTACCGCCGATGCTGGACGGACAGTTTCGGCGTTCTTATGTGTTGTGGCAGGAATCGATTCCGCCCCGAATCGCGATCGAATTTGTGTCCGGGGACGGTTCGGAGGAACGGGATAAAACGCCTTGGGAGGGGAAGTTTTGGATTTACGAAACGGTGATTCGACCCGCCTATTATGCTATCTATGAAGTGCAGAAAGCACGGGTCGAAGTGTATGGTTTGAGGGCGAGTTCCTACGAGTTGTTGACGGCGAACGATCGCGGACATTTTGCCATCCCGGAAATGGGGGTGGAATTGGGAATTTGGTCGGGGGTTTATCAAAATATGGAATTGCCCTGGCTGCGGTGGTGGGATGCCGACGGAAATTTGCTGTTATCGGGGGAAGAACGGGCGATTCGCGAACAAGAACGGGGCGATCGCCTTGCGGCCCGGTTGCGAGAATTGGGGGTCGATCCTGATAGTTTGGATTGACAATTGTTTTTACAGGCAGGATGCCCGTGCTACGCGGGATTTTAAAAAAAAGCACTTTTGAACGGGTAGGGGTTGATTTCAAATTGGTCGATCCAGGCGGTGCGTTTTTCTCCTTTTTGGTTGGCTTGCCACATCCGTCCAGTGGTGACATCTAAACAGGTTAACCAGCCTTTGTTGCTGTAAACTCGCGTATCGATACAAATGGCGTAGCCGAAGTTGAGGGGTATGCCAGTTTTTTGGCTGGTGTGACCGCAAACCATGACTTTCCCGGAATGGTGGGGTCTGGCATGGTAAAATTTCGCCCAAAATAAATCGTGGTCGGATTGTTCGGAAAGGGGGCGATCGGCGTCGGCGTTGGCGTGTACGAAAAAGTGGGTTTCTTCTTCCCAGGAATCCACGCAGGTTTGTTCGATAAATTCCCAATGTTCGGCGGGGACATTTTCAATTCGAGGTTTTTTACTTGATGAATTGTAAGACAATAAGGTTTCTTTGCCGCCGGACATTTTCCACTCATTTAAAGCATTCGAGCGCGATCGCGCTTCCAACATCATGATTTCGTGATTTCCCCGCAGGGCGACGAGTTGTCCTCCCTGGTGGAGTTCGATGAGGCGATCGATCACGCCCTTGGAGTCCGGGCCGCGATCGACGTAATCTCCGAGGGTGATGATGCGATCGCCCCCGCCGGGATTCACCATTTTGATCAGGGTATCGAAGGCGTTGGAACAGCCGTGAATGTCGCCGATCGCCAAAATTCGCATGGGAATGAACTTAGCTACTTCTGTGCAATAATTTTAACCTCGATGCACCTGAAACCGGAATCGCAAGTGGGAAGAGGGCATTTCAAATTCATCAATCCAGGCGGTTTGTTTTTCCCCTTTTTGATTCGCCTGCCAAATTCGCCCGCTGGCGACATCCAAACAGGTCAGCCACCCCTGACCGCAAACCCAAGTATCGATGCAAATGGCGTGGCCGATGTTGATGGGCTGGCCATTTTTTTGGGTGGTGTGGCCGCAAACCATCGTTTTTCCCGAACAGTGGGGGGCGGGGTTGTTAAATTGCTGCCAAAATAGCATCCGTTCCGGTTGTTGGTGGAGGGGCAAATTGGGATAAACGCTGGCGTGGACGAAAAAGTGCGATCGCGTCTCCCACCAGTCCCGGCAAATTTGTTCTAAAAAATGCCAGTGTTTCTCGGGGATGCAGTTGATACCTTTGCGATCATCGCCCGGTTGGCAGTAAGATGCCAGGGTTTCTTCGCCGCCGGATGCCTGCCAGTGATACCAGGCATTCCACCCCAGGGATCGCGCCCGCAACATCATCATTTCATGATTTCCCCGCAGGGCCACCAGTTGTCCCCGGTTGTGGAGGGCGATGAGGCGATCGATGATTCCTTTGGAATCCGGGCCGCGATCCACATAGTCGCCCAAGGTGATCACGCGATCGTTGGGTTGCAATTTGACTGCCCGCATCAGGGTGTCAAATGCCACCGAACAACCGTGAATGTCACCGATTGCGAGAATGCGTCTGGGTTTGTGAATCCTACTCATGCACGACCACTGGCGTCCCGACCGAGGCCCACTCGAACAGCCACGCCGCGTGATCGACTGCCACATTCGTGCAACCGTGGCTGACCGGAGTCCCAAACATATTATGCCAATAGGCGCCGTGAATTGCCATGCCGCCGTCGTAGTACATCGTATAGGGAACGTCCGGGACGTCGTAACCGGAGCCGACCATGCGGGTGCTGCGATATTTGGTTTGGATGGTGAAAGTCCCGAGGCGGGTGGGGGTGGAGGGTTTTCCGGTGGACACGATCACCGCATAGACGAGATTGTTGCCTTCCCACGCCATCAAACGCTGGCGGGTGAGATCGATTTCGATCCAGCGTTCGGAGGACTGCTGCAACTGCAAAATGCGACGGGCGATCAGGTTGTGAAACTGTTCGGATCGCACGGGGACTGCCCCCCCGTAAAGTAGGGCGATCGCGACCGTTACTCCCGCCAGCAGCCGTCCCACATGGGACCATCGAATTGATGTCTGACCGTTTTTCATTTTCCCACCTCCACCGTGCGAACAATGATTCTATTGTAATAAGATTGACACAAAAATGCTCGATTTTGGTCATTTTTTTGAATGATTTAAGATTGTCGGCTCGGCCTTTCTCAAATTTCTCCATTCTCCCATTTTGCGAGGGCTTGGGTGAGTTGCCGCGATCGCGCCGCGATTGCCTCCCAATTTCCGGCGGCGATCGCATCTTTGGGAAATAAATCGCCGGACAATCCGACCGCGATCGCCCCCGAACGGATAAAATCAAGGGCATTATCCAGCGTCACGCCACCCGTGGGAATCAGGGGAATTTGTCCGAGGGGACCTCGCAAACTTTTGATATAACTCGTCCCCCCCACCGCCGAGATCGGAAACACCTTCACGCAACTCGCCCCCGCCTGCCAAGCGGCGATAATTTCCGTGGGAGACAGCGCCCCCGGAATCACGGGAGTTTCCGCCTCTTTCGCCACTCTGATGAGGGGTATATTCGTATTTGGAGAAAAGACAAATTGAGCCCCGGAATTGACCGCGTGAATCAACTCTTTCGCCGTTAAAATTGTCCCGGTTCCGATCGCGCAGTCCGGCAATTTCGACCGCAGTTCCGAAATGATTTCGGGAACCTCATTTCCATTCCACGTCAGTTCGATCAATCGCATCCCCCCCGCTGCCACTGCCATTGCCATTTGGACGCCGACGTGAAAATTGGGGGCGCGAATTACCGCGATCGCCCGGTGAGTTTCGAGTCGTTTGAGCCAATAACTATCCTGCATTTGATGGAGATTCAGTATAATTGGAGGATTAAATGGTTTAATTTTACTTTAAAAAATCATGTCACAAACCCCGACCCAACCCAAGAGACGCGGCAGTACCCTCCCCCCCGGCGCGATTGTCCGCCTGGGCAAGTTCGTCTGGACGACGATGTGGCAGGTGATGATGTCCCAACTGGCTCCCCGCAGTTCCTCTGGGGAATACATCCGCCCGGAAAGCCAATTTCGGGATGGCGTGGGAACCTCGGAGCACCCCGCCGAGGCGGGACGCTATGCTCTGATCGTGGGGTGGGGGTGTCCGTGGGCGCACCGAACCCTGGTCGTGCGGGCGCTGAAAGGCTTGGAAGGGGCGATCGCGGTGGCGGTCGTCTCCCCCTCCCCGGACTCGGGAATGTGGGGGTTTGACGACTCGGAAATCGGGTTCGAGACACTGCCAGAGTTTTACCGATCGCTCCACCCGGGTTACTCGGGGCGATCGACGGTTCCGGTGTTGTGGGATCGGAAAAAAAATGCGATCGTCAACAACGAAAGTGCCGAAATTATCGTGATATTAAATAATGAATTTCAAGACTTCGCAAAATACCGCGATCGCGACCTGTACCCCCTGGATTTGAAAGAAGCGATCGACACCTGGAATGAGAAAATTTATCACGCCGTCAATAATGGGGTCTACCGCTGCGGTTTCGCCCAAAGTCAGGACGCTTACGAAACCGCCTGCGACGAACTGTTTTCCACCCTTGATCTCGTCGATACAACTTTGGGCAGTAATCGGTATCTGTGCGGCGATCGCGTCACCTTGGCGGACGTGAGATTATTTACGACTTTATTCCGTTTCGATACAGTCTATTACAGTCTATTCAAATGCAACCGCCGCCGCATCCAAGACTATCCGAATCTCGCCCCCTATTTGCGGGATTTATATCAACTTCCCGGCGTCGCCGATACCTGCAAGTTGGAGGTCGTCAAGCGGGACTATTACGGAAATCTGTTCCCCCTCAACCCCGGCGGCATCATCCCCAAAGGCCCCGATCTGGATCTGAGCCAACCGCACAGCAGATATCATATCAGAGCCGGTTTTTGACTCCGCAGACTCCGAGGGGGAGAGGGCCTGAGCGTTCGCGCCCCCCTAACCCCCCAATTCTGGGGGGAACCGGAAAATGGGCTCCCCTCGCCCAGGATGGGGAGAGGGCCTGAGCGTTCGCGCCCCCCTAACCCCCCAATTCTGGGGGGAACCGGAAAATGGACTCCCCTCT
>JBNGCR010000108.1:0-17623 GCA_050045915.1 Limnospira sp. | reverse complement strand
TCCAGGAACGCCGGAAGCTCGAAGGCATGATCGACGAGGAGGATTGAAGCCATCTAGAAACCGGGTTTCTACCAATATCTAGATGGGGAACCAAAAACTCTTCTAGAAACCCGGTTTCTTCCTCCCCACCGACAACTCTAGAAACCGGGTTTCTACCAATATCTAGATGGGGAACCAAAAACTCTTCTAGAAACCCGGTTTCTTCCTCCCCACCGACAACTCTAGAAACCGCGTTTCTACCAATATCTCAGTGGGGAACAAAAAACTCCCCTAGAAACCCGGTTTCTTCGTCAATCCTGAAACGCGAACGGGAACTTGGGCGGGCCGATCTGCAATGGCAAACGGCGGTCAACGGCGATCGCACCCCCGCGCCCTCCCTTATAGCCCCCCGCACCGGAAAAGAGCGATCGCCCCAAAAACCCCCGGATTCCCGACATTGTAACCACCTCCTGACAATCGCGCCAATCCTGAGCTACACTGATAACCTAAGAAGTTGGGGTGCAGGGGGCTCCTCGGCTTCTCGTGAAGGATACCGTTTCATCTGGAAGTGGGTGAAGCCCACTTTTTTTAGTGGCAGGATTTCAACGAGAGCCGATCGCCTCCGAGTTTTGGCAACTCGCGCACCCGACTCTCAGATCCCCGTCGGGCGATCTCCCACCGGACGAGATCGGGCCGACGTTTCACCGTTCGACGTCAACATCGACTATGGTCCACCCCCTGATACCCAAAATTATCGACCTCGCCACCCCAGTCGCCGAGCCCCTGGGGTTGGAAGTCGTGGGGGCAATGTTTTACACCAACCAAAAGCCTCCCGTGCTGCGGGTAGATATCCGCAATTTGGAGCGAGACACCAGCTTGGAAGACTGCGAGCGCATGAGCCGCGCTTTGGAAGAACAATTGGATGCGACGGATGTTATCCCCGACTCCTACGTTTTGGAGGTGTCGAGTCCCGGCGTGTCGCGATCGCTCACCCGCGATCGGGATTTTGTCTCCTTCAAAGGATTTCCCGTCACCGTCACCACCTCCGAACCGTACAAAGGACACAAACAGCACGGCGGAAAACTGCTCCGCCGGGATCAGGAAGCCGTCTACCTCAACCAGAAAGGGCGGCAAGTCGCCATCCCGAATCCCCTCATCATCGAAGTGCTGCTCGACGAAGGCGGATAGAGTTTTCCGTCTCACCCGAACGTCCCGCTCAAATTATCGATTTAACTCATAACAAACAGGAGAAATCATTATGTCAATGGTCAGTTTGCCCGGACTCAAAGATATGATTCAAAATATATCCCAGGAGCGCAACCTCCCGAAACCCGCCGTCGAAGAAGCGCTGCGAGAGGCATTACTCAAGGGATACGAGCGCTACCGCCGCACCCTCCAGATCGACACCCAATTCAGCGACGACTACTTCGACAACTTCGACGTGGAACTCGACGTCGAGGAAGAAGGATTTCGCGTCCTCGCCAAAAACCTCACCATCGTCGAAGAGGTAAGTAACCAAGACCACCAAATCGCCCTCAAAGACGTGCAGGAAGTCGCCCCGGAAGCCCAACTCGGGGATACCGTCACCCTCGACGTCACCCCCGAACAGAACGAATTCGGGCGCATGGCCGCCATCCAAACCAAACAGGTTCTCGCCCAGAAATTGCGCGACAAGCAGCGCAAGATGATCCAGGAAGAATTCCAGGATCACGAGGGCACCGTGCTACAGGCGCGGGTGCTGCGCTTCGAGCGCCAGTCCGTGATCATGGCCGTCAGCAGCGTCTACGGCCAGCCCGAAGTCGAAGCCGAACTGCCCAAACGGGAACAGCTCCCCAACGACAACTACCGCGCCAACGCCACCTTCCGGGTGTATCTGAAGCGCGTCTCCCAGGGTTCCCAGCGCGGCCCCCAGTTAATCGTGTCCCGGGCCGACGCCGGGTTGGTGGTGTACCTGTTCGCCAACGAAGTCCCCGAAATCGAAGATGAGGTCGTCCGCATCGTCGCCGTAGCCCGGGAGGCTAACCCCTCCTCCCACTACGTCGGTCCCCGGACGAAAATCGCCGTCGATACCCTCGATCGCGACGTTGATCCCGTCGGGGCCTGCATCGGGGCGCGGGGATCGCGGATTCAGGTGGTGGTGAACGAACTGCGGGGCGAAAAAATCGACGTGATCCGCTGGTCCCCCGACCCCTCGATTTACATCGCCAACGCCCTGAGCCCGGCCCGGGTGGACGAAGTGCGGCTGGTGAACCCCGAGGAACGCCGCGCCCATGTCCTGGTCGCCGAAGACCAACTCAGCTTGGCGATCGGCAAAGAGGGCCAAAACGTCCGGCTGGCGGCGCGGCTGACAGGGTGGAAAATTGATATCAAAGATACGGCGAAATACGACGCGGCAGCCGAAGATCGAAAAATTGCCGAAGAACTCAGCCGCCAGCGGGGCGGGCGAGAACCCGAACCGGAGGAAGAAGAAGACCGGGAAGCAGCCACGGAAGACATCGCGGAAGAATCCCAAATCGGAGTCTAGGGGATTTTCCCAACTTTGTAGTAGCCGTCAGTTTTTGTCGTCTCGCTGGGGGATTTTCGCGACCTCATGACATCCAATCTCCGCCGCTGCGTCACCTGCCGCAAAGTGGCACCGAAAGAAACGTTCTGGCGACTGGTTCGAGTCCACCCATCCCATCAGGTACAATTAGATCTGGGCATGGGTCGGTCCGCTTACGTTTGTCAAACGGACGAATGTCTCAAGGGCGCTCAAAAAAAGAACCGACTTGGACGGGCGTTGAAAGCTCCGGTGCCTGAAGAACTCTTTCAAATCCTGTGGCGGCGGTTAGCCGCCCGATCTGGGCAGGACGGGTGAGATATAAGGCTCTCTATTGAATCTGACGTACAATGTCGAGCTAAGTTTGAGGAGGTGATGACCGCAAAATTCAGATCGTCGAAGCCGAACCCCGCTCCGAACGTCCTCCCGTCCGGCGGGATCAGAGCATCGCCTCCATCGAGGGACGGTCGGGGACTCGAAATCGTCAAGTCGCCAGGTGAGTGCATCCTCTCGGGGGATGGCGATCGAGATGAAAGTGGTACAGTAAAAACGGTGCCATTGATGAAATGTCTCAATCCGATCCGGCGAAGCTCTCATGCGGGCCGGGTAGGGAAAACCGGTTCCGTATCGAGGGACGACACTCATCAAATTCCGGCGATCGCAGTTGTAGACCCCAATCAAACAATGTCAATATAAGTAAAAACGGGTTGGTACGAAGAGGGAAGTGTGGATGAACAACGTCAAAGTCAGGATTTACGAACTCTCACGAGAATTAAATTTGGAGAACAAAGACATCTTAGCCGTCTGCGAACGGCTCAACATTGCAGTTAAAAGCCATAGCAGTACAATTACAGAATCGGATGCCGAGCGGATCGAAAAATATGTCGCCACCCATCCGATCGTCAGCGAGCCGGATGAGGGGGCCGAGGCGACAGACCACGCCCAATCCGGCGGTTCCCCGTCGGGGGAGAAAAAGAAACAACAAATTCTAGAAATTCGCAGGCCGAACAAACTTCGTCTCGAAAATCACCACCCGACCGAAGAGCCGGAGTCCGAGGCGAAGGCCGCGTCGTTCGCCACTCCCCCCAAACCCCCCAACTCCCAGCCATCTGCCCTCAAGTCTGAAACGAATCCATCTGAATTGTCCAAACCGAACACTTCCCCCCAACCCCCCCGGAAGCCAGAACCCGCCCCGGACAACGGGGCCACTTCTGCGGCCGACCGAGACACCCCGACTCTGTCTGAGCAACTGACTCCGCAGCCTTCCGAGGCTGAATCCGAAGCCGAGTCCCCGCAACTCGTCGCGCCACCCGTCAGACCCGTGTCTCCATCTCCCAAATCTTCCCAACCGCCGCGTAAGCCGGTGTTGAAAGCGAACAAACCGAGTCCCAAAGCCGGCGACACCCCCAACGGGGCGGAGAAACCGCCGGAACAACGGGCGGCAGCCAAACAAAAACAACGTCCGGCTCCCCCCGAGGCTCCTGTTAAAGAGAAAGAAAAAGAGATCCGGGAGGTGAAAAAGCGCTCTCCGGCCAAACCCGCCAAGCCGGTTCCCGAATTGCAACCCCCACCGTCGCGACAGCCGAGCCGCCCCGTCAAAGGTGACGTGACCCAGGTGGAAGAGGACACCGAATCCGAAACCCCGGATTTGGAAGACGACTCCTTGGAGGTGAATCGAGCCAAACGGGGGCTGACCCTGAAGCGACCCCAACCCCTGACCCCGCCGAAGAAGCGGTCGGGCACCATTGACGAGGACGAGGACGAGATCGACGAACTCTCCGACAAGGCGGGGAAAGCGGCTAAATCTAAGGTGAAGCGTCCCCGGGTCAAGCCCGTCATCGAAGATGATGAGGACGATGATTTTGACAGCGTCAGCACCCAGTCCTCGGATTCCGCTACCCTCAGCATCTCCTTGGCGCGACCGGCGAAACCCAAGGGAGCCCAGAGTCCCGGACGATCGCCGGCCTCCGGTGCCGGGGCGCGGGGTCGCAAACCCATGCCGTCCCGGACTTCCGCCTCCAGCGGTGGCGGGGGGTCGGCTCCGAGCAGCCGCCGGGCGCAGCAGCCCAAGCAGCCGGAGCGCCCAGAGCGCCTGGTGGTTGGGGGGCCGATGACCGTCCAGGAACTTTCCCAAGCCCTGTCAGTTCCGGAAACGGAAATCATCAAACGCCTGTTCTCCCGGGGGGTCGCCGTCAACATTACGGAAACCCTGGACTTCAACACCGTTTCCACCGTGTGCGAAGAATTGGGCGTGACGGTGGAAACCGAGGAACAGCGATCGGCCGCCGAAAAGCCGGATAATATGTTCAACGCCGAGGATCTGGAAAATCTCCAGCGCCGCCCGCCGGTGGTGACGATCATGGGCCACGTAGACCACGGGAAGACGACCCTGCTCGACTCGATCCGGAAAACCAAGGTCGCCCAGGGAGAAGCGGGTGGCATCACCCAGCACATCGGCGCCTACCATGTGGACGTGGAAAACGAAGCCGGCGAAATGCAGCAGGTGGTGTTTTTGGATACCCCCGGCCACGAAGCCTTCACGGCTATGCGGGCGCGGGGAACTCGGGTCACGGATATCGCTATCCTGGTGGTGGCGGCCGATGACGGCGTCCGCCCCCAGACGATTGAGGCGATCAGCCACGCCAAGGCGGCGGGGGTGCCCATCGTGGTGGCGATCAACAAAATGGACAAGGAAGCGGCCCAGCCGGACCGGGTGAAGCAGGAATTGATGGAACATGGGTTAGTCCCCGAAGAGTGGGGCGGTGAAAGCATCATGGTTCCGGTGAGCGCCATTAATGGGGAAAACCTGGACAGCCTGCTGGAAATGCTGCTGTTGGTGGCGGAAGTTGAGGACCTGTACGCGAACCCGAACCGTTTCGCCAAAGGGACGGTGATCGAAGCCCACTTGGACAAAGCCCGCGGCCCAGTGGCGACCCTGCTGGTGCAGAATGGCACCCTCCACGTTGGGGACGTGATTCTGGCGGGATCGGCCCTCGGGAAGGTGCGGGCGATGGTCAACGATCGCGGCGAGCGCGTGGAAGAGGCGAGTCCCTCCTTTGCCGTCGAGGTGTTAGGCCTGCGGGATGTCCCGGCCGCCGGAGACGAGTTTGAGGTGTTCGAGAGCGAGAAAGAAGCCTCGGCCCTGGCTTCAGACCGGGCGGACAGCGAGCGGCAGTCCCGCCTCCTGCAGGGACGGATCAGCCTCAGCGCCCTCTCGGCCCGGGTTCAAGAAGGGGAACTCAAGGACCTCAATATCATCCTCAAAGCCGACGTCCAGGGTTCGGTGGAGGCGATCGTCAATGCCCTGAAGAAACTGCCCCAGAAGGAAGTGCAACTGCGGCTGCTCCTGGCTGCCCCGGGGGAAGTCACCGAGACGGATATCGACCTGGCCGCGGCCAGCGACGCGGTGCTGATCGGATTCAACACCACCCTCGCCCACGGCGCCCGTCAGGCGGCCGATCGCGCCGGGGTGGATATCCGGGAGTACAACATCATCTACAACCTCCTCGACGACATTCAGGCGGCGATGGAGGGGATGCTGGAACCGGAGCTGGTGGAAGAACCCCTGGGTCAGGCGGAAGTGCGGGCGATTTTCACCGTCGGCCGCTCTCGGGTCGCCGGCTGCTACGTCCAGTCGGGCAAGCTGATCCGCAACTGCAAGATCCGCGTCCACCGGGGCTCCCAGACCGTCTACGATGGCTTCCTCGACTCCCTGAAGCGGGTTAAAGAGGATGTCAAAGAGGTCAACGCCGGTTACGAATGCGGGATCGGCACGGATAACTTCAATGATTGGAACGAAGGGGACAGCATCGAAGCCTATCGGATGGTGACGAAGCGCCGCACCCTTTCCATGTAGGATCGCCCCCAAGTCGCGATCGCCGCCCCCATCTCCGCGTACTGAGGTGGGGGCGTTTTTGTCTGATCAAAGGGAGTCGGGAGTCGGGAGTCGGGAGATTGATCATTCCTGGCGTGTAACCACGCTCTTCAAGCCACGCTATCAACCCCGTCCTTAGAAGAGGACGGCTTTGTATTTTGGGTATCTTTCGGGTAAAATTAGACGGGGCTTCGGGCGAAAACCAAGCCTGAGCCACTTGCATATAGAAAACTAGCGTTAAGGGGTTCCGCACAGGATATTGTGCGGTCAAACTTAGAGCATCGGGTACAAAGTCTTTTGAGACACCGTACCCCCTGGCTGGCGGGAACGGGACTCTGCAATGGGTCAAAAGTCTGGGTCGCGAACATCAGACCGAAACTCCTTGTGAGGGTCGGCGGTTGCTAGGAAGCTCCAAACCCAAATCGTGAGGTGTGGGAATCCCCGTCCCTTTAGGGCGGGGAGGATGTCAACATGAAGCTGATAGGCTGACCGGAACTCAGGAGAATTGGCAATGCGACGATTTCGACTCGACCCCTTTTTGTGGATTCATTTTGCGGGGCTCGCGACCCTGCCGATTTGGTTTGGGTTGTGTTTGTTCGGGTTTGCGGTGGGCTATCCCCTGCTCCCCGTGGGGGTGGAGTTCTCCCTCGTCGCGATCGCGGGTATCCTGCCGGTGCTGTGGATGCAGTGGTTCCGCCCGTTTTATATTTTCAGTATTTTGGTCGTCGCCATCCGGCCCGAGCGGCTCGCCGACGAACAGCGACGCATTTTGACGGGCTTCAAAACCCAACGCCAGCAGGGTTTGTCCTTGATCGTCCCCATTTTGCTACTGCCCGTCCTCTGGCAACTCTACGGCATCGCCCCCCTGGCGGCGGAGGTGGCATCCGGGTTTTCGGAATGGCGCCCCCTGGGTTTGGCGATCGCGGCGGTGGCGTTTTGCGGGGCCAACCTGTTCGCCCAGGTACCGATGAGCGTCGTGGGGATCTTTTTGACTCCGGAATCGGAATTCGCGAACCGCCAACCCCTGTCCCCCCCTCAAATTCGCCAGGGATTTACGATCGTCGGGGCGCGGGTCGATCGCATCTTGCCGATCCCCCGGGACGCGGCGGATTTGACTCCTCAAGTCCCGCCCGAGGCAGAAGCGTCAGAATCTCCTGACATCGATCCGGCAGAATCGGTATAATTGTAAAAATTGTTAACAAAATCGGCTCAAAACCCCGATGGGGTCCTGCCCATTGCCGTGAATTTTTGTGAAAATGTAAATAGAGTTTACAGATCGTCGCCCCGCCTCTGAGATTCCCAGAAAATGGGGGCTGAGGAACTCGGCGCCGACTGTGTCTCTCAACTGTCGTTTCGTTGGTGTACCGTAATGGCGAACTCCACCCCAACCTTCTGGAACCCCCATGCCGCAATGGATCGTCGGGACTCTCAAATTTGGTCTGATCTCAAACACGCGATCGCGACGAGTTCCGGATTTCAGCGCTGGCAGGTCGATCGCCAAGACCGGCAACGGATCGAGCATCTCAGCCTCGACCAACAGGTGCGGGCCTACTTGCGGGAAACCTTAGAAACCTTGGCTTACTGAGGCGATCGCATCCCGTGGGAGCCTCACGGCACAAGCCAGCTCCGCTCCCATGCCTCTGTCCCTCGAAGGAGCGCAAATCATGTCTGCCCCACAACTCGAAACCATTCGGGTTCAATATCAACCCTCCCCGGAACACCTCCGACAACTCGGCGTATCGGACTGACCGATTTGGACGAAAGGTGTCTCGGAATTTCCCTGGACTTACCAGTTCGGTTGAATCGGATCGTCTCGTGGGTCTGGGTGATTCGGGAGACCCTCTCCGGTATCCGCCGAATCCCACGGGCCAAATTTTCGATGCCGAATTGGAACGCGACGGGGCGATGCAGGGGTTGCCGAGTCGTCGAAAAGCCGTGATTGATAATATACTAAGATTTGCCGGTGTTAAGCGTGAGTAAGAAAGGGAGAGGGGGCTCTGACTGATACGGAACCTGAAAACCTAATGTCAGCTTCGACCCACGTCTGGAGTCCGCAGCTATCGATTTGTCTGTTCGTGCCATCCGTAGAGCTGGCCCGCCTCGTGCTGTCTTCTTTGCAGGACGATCGCTATCTCATCGTTCAACTTCATGCTCCGGAGGAGTTTGTCGAATATGTGACCCAACATAAGCACCAACTCGACTGCATGATTCTGGAGCAGTGTAGCGCTTTGAAGCCGTTGAGCCATCAACTGCAACAGCGCTCGATCGCGATCCCGACTCTGATCGTCGTGCCGACGGACTCGTCGTCCGACCCGGAAACGCCGGAGTCCCCGTCTCCCCCTACAGAAACCGAGATGCAGGAGGACTACGTCCTGCGATCGACGGAAGTCCAGGTGAGTGCCCGACAACTCCATCTGATCCAAGGATATATCGATAAAGCCATCAGTCAGTTTATCACCCAGGCCGTCACGACTCGTTTGAGTGATGAATCCTCGCCAAACGACACCCCGAGCGAGTTAACTAATTTTATTGTTCGCCAACAGCGACGGCTTGCCGATAAATTACATGAGCGATTGGGATACCTAGGTGTGTACTATAAGAGAAATCCTCAGAACTTCCTGAGAAATCTGCCGATGGCCGACCGACAGGAGTTTTTGGAGCAGCTCAAATCGAAATATCGTCAAATTGTTTTGAGTTATTTTTCAAATGATAGAAATTTGAATAGTAAAATTGACGAATATGTTAACATGGCATTCTTTGCCGATGTCCCGGTGACTCGAATGGTGGAAATTCATATGGAGTTGATGGATAATTTTTCCAAACAACTCAAACTGGAGGGGCGCAGTGAGGATATTTTGCTCGATTATCGATTGACCCTAATTGATACTTTGGCTCATCTGTGCGAGATGTATCGTCGTTCGATCCCCCAAGAGACACGGTGAGGAGGAAAAAGAATGTCTGTTTACCCCAAAACTTACACCTGAAACCTACAGATATTATGAGTCCACTGAAGAAGACCTATGTTCTCAAACTCTACGTGGCGGGGAACACTCCGAACTCAGTACGGGCGCTGAAAACCCTCAAGGATATCCTCGAACAGGAGTTTCAGGGAGTGTATGCCCTCAAAGTGATCGACGTTCTCAAAAATCCCCAACTCGCCGAGGAGGATAAGATTTTGGCGACGCCCACATTGTCCAAAATTCTCCCGCCGCCCGTCCGCAAAATTATCGGCGACCTTTCCGACCGGGAGAAAGTTCTGATCGGGTTGGATTTGCTTTACGAAGAGTTGGAAGACGAAGATTCCAATTTCTGAGTGCGATCGGCGATCGGCCCTTTCCCGGGACGTTGACCCGGGATGGATGCGGCGGTGCGATCGCACTCGAGGGCGAGGAAGGGGGTACTCCACATCTGGCGGCGGGCACTCATCGCTATCAGCAGTTAGCTTTCGGCAATCAGCTTTCAGTCAACCGCCCCCGCTGGGGAGATTGACGAGATTTGGTGGCGATGTCCGGACTACTTTGCCTGTTGCCTGCCATATGATTCCAGACCGGATGCCAGCCACAATGGGACTCAAACTGGCGTGATGGCAGGTAGGTAGCCTTCTGAAGTGCGCCCATCACGGCTCGACCCAATTTTGTGGTAAATATAAACAACGGTGAGATTGGAGCAAAGTTTTTAACATCAACAATTATGAGCGATAGCAATCAAGAAGCGCAATCGAATGGGCGCAAGCTGATCAGCGTCCAAAAAATCCGAACCCTGATCGAAGGGTTCGACGATATCAGTCACGGGGGAATGCCGGCCGGCCGCGCGACCCTGGTGAGCGGAACGTCGGGTACGGGAAAAACGCTGTTTGCCATCCAATTTCTTTACAATGGAATTATTTATTTTGATGAGGCTGGTATTTTTGTAACCTTTGAAGAATCTCCCACCGATATTATTAAAAATGCCGCCAGTTTCGGCTGGGATCTCCAGGGGTTGATCGACCAGGGCAAGCTGTTTATTCTCGACGCATCTCCCGATCCGGAAGGGCAAGATATTGTGGGCAATTTTGACCTGTCAGCCCTGATCGAGCGGATTCAGTATGCCATCCGCAAATATAAGGCAAAACGGGTTTCCATCGATTCGGTGACGGCGGTTTTTCAACAGTACGAAGCGGCCGGTGTCGTCCGGCGGGAAATTTTTCGGCTGGTCGCCCGTTTAAAACAGGTGGGGACGACTACAATCATGACGACCGAACGGGAGTCGGAATACGGGCCGGTGGCGCGGTTCGGGGTGGAGGAATTCGTTTCCGACAACGTGATGATTTTGCGGAACGTGTTGGAGGGAGAACGTCGCCGGCGCACGGTGGAAATCCTCAAATTGCGAGGAACGACCCACATGAAAGGGGAATATCCATTCACCATCACCCAAAATGGCATCAGTATTTTTCCCCTCGGCGCGATGCGACTCACCCAGCGGTCGTCCAACGCCAGGGTATCTTCCGGAGATCGCACCCTTGACGAAATGTGCGGCGGCGGTTTCTTTAAAGATTCGATCATTTTGGCGACCGGTGCCACGGGAACCGGAAAGACGTTATTGGTCAGCATTTTTGTGGATAACGGCTGTCAAAATAACGAGCGTGCCATCCTGTTCGCCTACGAAGAATCCCGCGCCCAACTGTTGAGAAATGCCAATTCTTGGGGCATCGATTTCGAGGAGATGGAGCGGCGGGGATTGCTGAAAATTCTGTGCAGCTACCCCGAGTCCACGGGGTTGGAAGATCACCTGCAGATCATCCGGTCTGAGATTTCCGAGTTCAAGCCGTCCCGGATCGCGATCGATTCCCTTTCTGCCCTGGCTCGGGGGGTGAGTAGCAACGCATTTAGACAGTTTGTCATCGGGGTTACGGGGTATGCGAAACAGGAAGAAATTACTGGATTTTTTACGAATACGACCGACCAATTTATGGGATCGCATTCTATTACGGATTCCCACATTTCGACGATCACGGATACAATTCTCATGCTGCAATATGTGGAAATTCGGGGGGAAATGTCCCGGGCGATCAACGTGTTCAAAATGCGGGGTTCTTGGCATGACAAAGGCATCCGCGAATATACCATCACCGAACACGGCCCCCACATCACCGATTCGTTTAGGGATTACGAACGCATTATCGGCGGTTCGCCGACGCGAATTTCGGTCAATGAAAAAAGCGAGTTATCTCGCATTATCGAAGGAGTCCAGGGCAACCAGGAAGAATCCGACTAGGTTGGGGCCCAGGGTTGACTCCCGTTTCCCGGGACGAATCTCCTCCCCAAAACCAGCCCGCCCCATCACATTGAGTCGGCGACTCACAGATGGGGCGGGCGAGTGTTGATCGGATAGGCGAGTTGAGGCCACCAATAAAAACTCGTCAAGCCTCGAATTAATTCGGGCTGTTTCAACAAACTTCAGCAGCGATCGCATAAGAGTTCTTCTAGCTCATCAAGATTCTCAAATGAGCGATTGGCAATGGGTTCATCTACCAGAGTCCATAGTCTTTCTCCCGGTTGTCGTTCCGGGGAATGGAACGGTAGAAACATTAAATGCAGTCCTTCCGGTACTTTCAGACTTTTACTGGTATGCCACCCCGCTTCACCATAAGAGAGAGTGAATAGACGATTTGACAGAATGACAATCTTGTGATAGAAGTATTGCTTTTTTTTATCAATGATCAAGTTTTGTTGCAGAGGGATATACACTCATCGTCGAGTATGCTAAGACGGAATAGAGTGCAATCTGAGTGCAACAGCAGGATTTACGGGTAATATTATCGTCTAGAACGCCTATATTCTTTAGGAGTGTGTCGAGTGGGCGGTACTGGATTTGAACCAGTGACATCCTGCTTGTAAGGCAGGCGCTCTACCGCTGAGCTAACCGCCCCAGTTTGACGCTATTCTCCATTGTACCAGCAACCTGTAAAATAAGGAAACAATTTTTTCGCACCCCCAGCCAATGCCCTCCGGCAAAACCCACGATCGCATTACTCTCTGGAGCTTACCACTGGTAGCGGGGTTGACGTTCGGACAGACCCGCAGCAGCCATTTGACCCTATTGGTGTCTGCCAGCTTTCTGTTCGGGGGCCTGATGTTCGGCCCCGATCTCGACATCGACTCCCGCCAGTTCCAGCGGTGGGGGTGGTTGCGGTGGATGTGGCGCCCCTACCAAACCAGCCTGCGACACCGCTCGTTTCTCTCCCACGGCCCGTTTATCGGCACAGCTTTGCGGGTGCTGTATCTGGGTACTTGGCTGGCGATCTTCGGCCTTCTGGCGGCGATCGCGACAAATTTTCTGCTACAGGTGGAATGGGATGTTTCGAGTTGGGGCGAAGACGGGGCACGATCGCTGGCCGAACACGCGATCGAAGCGATCGCCATTTTCTGCGGTTTGGAACTCGGGGCGATGAGCCACTATTTGAGCGACTGGGGGTCGTCCGCCTACAAACGCCTGCAAACCAAAGGGGTATCTCAATTTTTCCCCCGACCCGCCCCCCCAAAAAAGCGCCAAACCTCCACCTCCCGGCGTTCCCGTTCCACCTCCCCATCGAGTTCGGCCAAAAAAACAACCCGCCGCTCCTCGAAGAAGAGTCGGGAGTAGGGAGTCGGTATTAGGGAGTGGAAAGTGGGGAATCGGAAAAATTTTCGATTATTTTCATCTAAAAAAGCAATTACTCACACTCAACCGCCATGTCCGAGTCTACCAATTCACCCGACACCCTGAAAGCCCTCCAGGAATTGATCGATGTGGTCGCCCGACTGCGATCGCCCGATGGGGGCTGTCCGTGGGATCTCGCCCAAACCCCCCAAAGCCTCACCCCCTACGTCATCGAAGAAGCTTATGAGGTCGTGGATGCGATCGCCACCGGGAACCCGGATGCGATCGCGGACGAACTCGGCGATCTGCTCCTGCAGGTCGTTTTACAAGCCCAAATCGCCAGTGAATCCCATCAATTTTCCCTCGCCGACGTCGCCTCCCGCATTACCGAAAAGCTGATCCGCCGCCACCCCCACGTCTTCGGAGATGTCACCGTCGATAGCGTCGAGGAAGTCCGCCAAAACTGGGAGCAAATCAAAGATACCGAAAACGGCGATACTCCGGAAGTGCAGTCTTTGAGTGGAAAACTCGGCCGTTACGCCCGCCAACTCCCCCCCCTGATGGCGGCGATGAAGCTCTCCAAAAAGACGGCGGCAGTGGGTTTCGAGTGGGATAATGTCGAGGGGGTCTGGGATAAATTTCACGAGGAAGTCGGGGAATTTGAAGAAGCCCTCCGCCACGAAGATCAAGCCAGTCAGCAGGGGGAATTGGGCGATATCCTGTTCGTTTTGGTCAATTTAGCCCGGTGGTACGACATCGACCCCCACGAAGCCCTGCGGGAAACCAACCACAAATTCATCCGCCGCTTTTCGATGGTGGAAGCAGCCTGCGATCGCCCCCTGTCCGACTACACTCTGGCCGAACTCGATGCGTTGTGGGACCAGGCCAAAGCCATCATCGCAAAGCAGAAATAGGGAGTAGGGAGTAGGGAATAGGAAGTGGAACTTCGGGAGTCCCTCCGCCTCCGGTCGCCCCCATTCCCCCATAAAAAACCAGGGCGCGGCGAAAGGGCCGCGCCCGAAAAATGCGCCGAGTTCAAAACCTAGTAGGTTTCGACGTGCCAGCGCTTGTTTTTCTTCAGTTGCCGCTGATACTCAGACCAGTTGACATCGAACTTGCCCGCTGCATTGGACATTCCTTCGTCGATGCCGCCTTCCATTCCCTTCAGACCGCAGATGTAAGTGTGGGTGGTGGGCTTTTGGATCAACTGCCACAATTCATCGGCATTTTCTTGAATCCGATGTTGGATGTACATCTTGCCACCTTCGGCGTTCTGCTGTTCCCGGCTGATGGCATAGGTGATCCGGACGTTCTCGGGGAACTCCCGCTGCAGGGCTTCGAGTTCCTCTTTGTAGAGGATGTTGGGGGTGTAGGGGATGCCGAAGAACAGCCAAGCCAAGCCTTTAAACTGGTAATCTTCGTGCTTTTCCTTGAACATCCGCCACAGGAAGGCGCGGAAGGGCGCGATTCCCGTCCCGGTGGCCATCATGATGATGGTGGCATTCTCGTCATCCGGAAGCAGCATTTCCTTACCCACCGGCCCGGTGATGGCGACATCCGCCCCGGGTTCGAGATTGCACAGGTAAGACGAGCAAACGCCGTAGACCGTTTCCCCGGTTTCGGGGTGTTTGTACTCCAACTGGCGGACGCACAAGGAAACGGTTTTGTCATCTTCATTATCGCCGTGACGGGTCGAGGCGATCGAATACAGTCTCAATTTATGGGGTTTGCCTTTCTCGTCGGCGCCTGGAGGAATGATCCCGATACTCTGACCTTCGAGATAGCGCAGGTCGCCACCTCCGATATCAAAAACCAAGTGACGAACAGTCCCGGTTCCCCCTTCCTTGACTAACTCTTCGTTGGACAGGCATTTGCCAATATACGGGTTTTTGGGCTTGTAAATATTAACGGGAATATCCGTTTTGGATTTCGCATGAGTCATGGGTTTGCTTTTCGTTCCAGATGATTGGCTCTTCTGTCCGTTCTCTGGTGCTGCCTGACTCGCACTCGGAGGCGCTTCCCCCGCCGGGAAGATATTGACAATCCTAGCTCCCATCCGGGAAATCCGGCGCATCTCCTGATTCATGCGTTCGTAGGGAACGGTCAGATAGACCGTGCCGCTGCGACGAATGGGATAGTTGAAGTTGTCAGTGTTTTGCCCCTGACGCATTCCCTCCACTTCAAACACAAAGACACGGCCGGCGGCCCCCGCCTTCATGGCAACACCAGTTCCAATTGGACTGTACATTCGCGATTTCTCCCTTAACAATACCGAGCTATTCACCCACAAACTGTGACAGATCGATCAGTTTCAGTTCTTTTTAAGGTGCAATTGACTAAAATAGTTCGGACACATCCTCTTCCCCTCCGATGGGGAGGGGTCGGTCAATTTCCCGAATCTGCCACACTCTGAACTATTCTACATTGACAGACCCCCCCCGCCAACCTATTGGTACGGCGGGGATTCTCAAGAACTTGCGGATTCTTGATTCTGGGTTCGTTGACACCGATCGCTCCATTCGCCCAGGTCAAGGATAATGGGGGACTTGCTGGAATGGGTACTTCGGAGTTGCTCTTCCTTGACACTCTCCGCCATCCGGATGCTGCCTCCGGCGAGATCGATCGCACCTTCGAGGTCGCCGTCTACCCCCTCCGGGGGAATGACCCCACGCCGGCGGGGTGGGAGCGGTATTCGATCCCGGGACGATAGCCGGCGTAGGAGCCGGGAAGAAGTCCAACAAAAGAACTGCAATCGAGTCCGACTCACACTCATCCCGGCGATCGCCATGCTCCCTCATCCCGGCCTGACATGGACATTACAAAGCCACGAACTTCGACAGTAGTTTGATATAACTACTTTGATAAGATATGGACGGTTCAGTTAATTCCCAAGAGGCTTGGAATGGATCGTTCTCGTCCAAATAAGCTTTCATGGGGGGCTCGTCAATCTGGGTTTGTAGCTCTCCACCACTGTAAGATAGATTGGGTCCGCCTGTCAAATAGCCCGGAGCCGGACCGTTAGGAGAAGTCAAAGCATTGTCATAGATACCGCCTCCAAACCATTCGTGATACATCTCATTCGCCGAATTTTCTGCACCGTATTCATACATATTGCTCAGATAAACCATATTGAGCGGGTTGACACCGTGCAGGTAATGGAGATGAGCTAAAGCGCGGGCTTCGTAGCTCTCGGCATTATCGGGGTCAATTTGATACAGCACGGCATTATAATTGGTATTGCCATAATTGGCTTGAACAGCGTTGCTCCCCCAGTGATATTGCTCGTCTTTCATATGGGCTCGGTAAGGATTGAGGGTGGGATTTAAGCCGTAGGATATCTGGTTGTAGAGAACCATTTCTTGAAAGCGATCAAGCAGTTGAGTTTTGAGGGTTTCGTCTCCATTGGGAAGTTGGGTGTAAAACAGGAGGGCATCCCCTTCAAATGCACGATATCGGGACCAGGTATCGTCCAGAAACGGATGGGTTTGATCGAGATTTTCGCGGATATTCTCTTCATATTCTGCCTCTCCCGTGAGGGCAAATAAATAACTCGATGCAACCACCGATCGCGCCACCTGTTCCTCCAGACTCAGATCGGCATCTCCCGATTGAATTTCTTGGTCGTCAACATCTTCAGTTTTGGGGTTAGTTTGATACCAGTTCCAAGCCGCGATCGCCCGTTCTTGCAACTCTTCTGCGTAGTCTTCCAAGGCGGGAAATTCCCGAAAAACGAGGGCACCGTGGGCGAACATTGCCGCAGCCGAAATACTCGCCGCAGAAGATTTAGGTCTGTAATATCGGGGGCGATCGTCGAGACTGGGGCGTTCTGCCGCATTGTGATCGAGGGTTCCCAATTTAATAAATACTCCCCCGTCATCATCCTGCATTCGCATCAGCCAATCCAACTCAAATTTGATTTCATCAATCAAATCTGGGAGATTATTTCCCGATTCCGGAATGTTGAAATCATCCGTCCAAATTTCCGGGTTTTGAGAGTAAGCCGTCAAGAGTTGATGGACGGGTTGGCTGGCAAATGTGACGTATTTGTTGGTGTCCCCCGCGTCGAACCAACCGCCGCGCATATCCCAAGCCAGTTCGGGGTTATCTTTGTCACCAACAAATCGGGCTTCGGTATCCTGTCCGGGTCCGAGAAAAGCCGCCCCGTCCGTCCACCTCGGATCGGCGTAGGGTTCTTCTTTGGAAAAGCCACTGCGCTGATAAAAGAAGGTTCGAGTGGCGGCAATAAGAATATCTCGATAAACATCTTCAGCGATGTCAAATTCAAATGATCGCTCCCCCGTTTCCGCATCGAAAACGTAGTAGGAACCGGGTGTCGTCACTTCCGAAAAGTCAAACCACCAGGCGCGATCGCCCGATTGAGAATGCACTTCGCCGTCCATCCACGGTGCGATCGTTCCCGAATACACCTTTTGAGCAGAATCTGCATCCCAAATTTCATAGATCGTTCCCGGAGAGAAATCCTCTTCGGAATTAAACCCAACTTCCGGATCAATAATCACGGCAACTTTGGGATCTTGGGGACGATAACCAAACTGATCGACGATGATAAAATTACCAATTTTATCCTCAATACCTTCACTTTCCTCATCATC
>JBNGCR010000107.1:6823-17639 GCA_050045915.1 Limnospira sp. | reverse complement strand
GGCTGTTTCATTCTCCCCAGAAAAATGGCAAGGGGAGCAGAGGGAGCGGAGGGAGATTTTTCGGAATAAAAAGGTGTTTTTAACCGGATATTCCCTTGCTCTTGTCTCCCATCAACGGTTTTCATTGTCGCCCCCGACAATTTTTAACCGAGAATGAAACGGCCGGGCCAATTCTGGGGGCTTTAAGCAGAGTGGATTTTCACCCATCCGATCGCTCCTGTTTGTGCACGCACTCATTGCACAACCCGAAAAACTCCAAAGTGTGGTAGTAAATTTTAAAATGGTGGGCTTCTTGCAATGTAGTTTCTAAATGATGAACCGGACATTCATTGATAGGAATCGATTGTCCGCACTCCAGACAGGTGAGGTGGTGTTCGTCCTCCTGGAGGCAACTGTAAACGGATTCTCCCGTCGGCAAGATGCGGACGTGGACCAAACCCTCCCGCTTCAGGGCATCGAGCGATCGATAAACCGTCGCCAAGCCGATACCCTGTCTGTCTTTCCGCATTTCCAGATACAGATCTTGGGCAGAAAGCGATCGCCTCAGAGTTTTCAGTTTGCTCAAAATTCGCTCTTGGCTGCGGGTGCGACGGGTGTTCATCATTTGACAGGCGTTCAATTGGGGCTTGTCTCTAGGCTATCTTATTAGGAGATGCGCGTCGATCTTCGCTTATGTCTCAACCCGCCCAATCATCATCCCGGACAGAATTACAGCCCGATCGCCTCTACAACGGCGTTTTCGCTTTGATTCTCATCAATTTGATGCTGTTCGTGGGCGATCGCGTCCTCGGCTTGCCCCTGCAGTGGCTCTACCTCAACCACAACAATCCCGCCTGGTATCAGTTTATCACCTCCATGTTTCTGCACGCCAACTGGGCGCATATCTCCGGAAATCTATTTTTTCTGTATATTTTCGGCAAAATTGTCGAGGAAGACGAAGGTACATTGGGCGTCATTCTCACCTATCTAGTCTGCGGTTTGGGCGCCAATCTCATGAGCCTAATTTTTGACCGCGGCGTGGATTTTTCTTTGGGGGCTTCTGGTGCCGTTTTCGGACTGTTCGCCGTCAGCGTTTTAATCAAATTGAGTTGGAACTGGCGCAAAATTCTAGAAGCGATCATTTTGGGTCAATTCGTCATTCAACAAGTGCTGTTTGAACTGCGACAAATCGGCGTTCAAAACGGCATCAGCCACACCGCCCACCTGGGTGGCGCGTTAGTGGGGGTGGCCTTGGTGATGGTGTTGTGGCGGGTTCAGGAGAAAAGGGAGTAGGCGATCGATGGGGATTACGAAAGGGGCGGCAATTTTCCGATATCGTGAAAGTGCAAACCCGAGCTTTTTGATGTCCGTGGTGGCTGTTAATTTAGAAGGTTTGATGTAGTATTATGATGGCGGTTGTGTTGGGGATTTATTGGCGCGATCGGCTCCAGCAAAAACGGAATTAGAAACCGAGTTTCTAGGGGACTATCGGGTTAAGAACGAGGAACTTTCATAGAAACCCGGTTTCTTTTCACCCCGAGATTTGATATAAATTGAAAGATAGAAAAAGAATTTGGGGGAGAACCGTGACTGACACCTTTGAGTTCGAGACGGTGCGGGTGAATGCGGAAGGGGAAATCATCGGGCGGGAGCGGGAGTCGGCGAAATGCTACACTGAAGACTTGGGCGAGGGAGTCCAACTGGAGCTAGTGGCAATCCCCGCCGGGACGTTCCTGATGGGCTCCCCGGAGGACGAACCGGACAGAGACGAAGATGAAAGCCCCCAGCGCGAAGTGAGCGTCTCCGCCTTCCTGATGGGGAAATATCCCGTCACCCAGGCCCAGTGGAGGGCCATCGTCACCCGAGTGCCGACCATTCGACGGGAACTCGACCCCGACCCGTCGAGCTTCCAATTCAAAGGGGACGACCGACCCATCGAGGCAGTGTCCTGGCGGGATGCGGTGGAATTTTGCGCCCGACTCTCCCAATATGCGGGCGAGACGTACCGCCTACCGTCGGAAGCCGAGTGGGAGTACGCCTGTCGCGCCGGGACGACGACACCCTTTCACTTCGGGGAAACCCTCGCCACCGAATTGGCGAACTACAACGGCGAGTACGCCTACGACGACGGCCCGGAGGGTGAATACCGACAAGAAACGACCCCCGTCGGTTATTTCCAAATCCCCAACGCCTTCGGTTTGTACGATATGCACGGAAACGTTGATGAATGGTGCGCCGACCCCTGGCACGGGAACTATGAAGGGGCACCGGAGGACGGTCGGGTGTGGGACGAAGACAATAATAATTGTTATCAATCCTATGGAAATGAAGAATTGAGCGACTTGCTGGCGGACGAGCGGCCCAGAGTACATCGCGGCGGTTCCTGGGACAATGATCCGTGGGACTGTCGCTGCGCGTACCGCTCCAGCATCAATTCCGACTACTCGAACGACGACCTCGGCTTTCGAGTGTTGCGAGTACCCCCCAATACTCGGTAGCACTTATGAAAATCTTCTAGCCCCCAAACCCCCCAATCCTGGGGGCTTTGAGACGCTCAAATTTTCGCGAATCATTTCACACTGCTATAGAAACCGGGTTCTAGGGGGCTATCGCGTGAAAACCATCGAGATAGGGGAGATTAAGAAGGGCAAAACTAGCCCCGAATATGAGTATTAGTAGGGTGCGCTAATGAAATGTAACGCACCATTTAGATGGGCGGTTTGCGGTGGGTTACGCTGACGCCAACCCCCCCTACAAATTTAGGCTATAAATGCCCCGATTTTCACTTAAAACTTGACAAGAAATCGAAAATCCGCTAAAGTGTAGCGCAAATGCTAAATTGGGCGAAGCGTGTGACCGACGATCGCAAACCCCCATTCAATCCTTCCCCCGATGCACCCCCCGACTCGAGCGAACGTCGCCGGAATATCGCCGAGCAAATCCGCGCTCGGTTGCGTCCCGGACAGGATCGGATGGCGGACTGGATTGCCGGTCCCCTGGCGGTTTCCGCCGTGCCCGGCGCCGGGAAATCCACCGGAATGGCGGCGGCGGCAGCCCTGGCGATCGCACGCCACCAACTCAACCCCGGGCGCCAACTCGTCGTCGTCACCTTCACCCGTTCCGCCGCGGGCAACATCCGCGCCAAAATTCGCCAAGATCTCCTCAAACTCTCCGGGTCCCCCGTCGGCTTCGTCGTCCACACCCTGCACGGACTCGCCCTCTACATCGCCACCAGCCACCGGGAACTTTCGGGGTTAGACCTGGAAAACTCCACCCTCGCCCTGCCCTCCCCCAGCCACCGCCTGATCCGCACCTGCGTCGAACAGTGGATCGGCAAAAATCCCCGCGCCTATCAACGCTTAATTGAAGGGCGGCAATTCGACGGGGAAGAAACCGAACGATTGCGGCGGCGATCGGTGTTGCGGACGGAGGTGTTGCCGGACTTGGCTTGGAAAACCATTCAAGAAGCCAAAAGTTCCGGACTCAGCCCGGAAATGTTGCGGGAATTAGGCGATCGCATTCCCGACGATTACGATATCCTAAACGTGGCGGCGGGATTGTACGAAAACTATCAATTTCTGCTGCAACAACAGCAACTCATCGACTACGACGAAATGATTCTCGCCGCCCTGCGGGTGTTGGAAAATGACGCCGTGCGCCACAGTTGGCAAGAACGGGTTTTTGCAGTGTTTGAAGACGAAGCCCAGGATTCCACGCCCCTGCAAAGCCGGCTGTTAGAAATTTTAGCCTGCGAACCGGGCGGAAATATCACCGATTTACAAGGTTTAAATTTAGTGCGCGTCGGCGATCCAAATCAGGCGATTAACTCCACCTTTACCCCCGCCGATCCGATCTATTTCCGGCAATTTTGCGAAACCTGTGGCAGTTTAGGGCGGCTGGCGACGATGGATCGGGCGGGGCGCAGCAGTGCTATTATTATTGATGCGGCGAACTTCATTTTGAGGTGGGTGAATGACTCCCAATTGGCAGGGAAGGAACAGCCATTTCGGGAACAGGCGATCCGCCCCGTGGACGCAAACGATCCCCAAGTCGATGCCAATCCCCCCGCCGTCGGACGGGGTTTGGAACTGTATCGCCCCCACGACATTTATCACACCGTTACGCTCATCGCCAAGCGGGTAATCGAGCTTTACGAAAGGCATCCCGAGGGTAAATTCGCTATTTTGGTGCGGGAAAATCGCCAGGGTGAATTTATCGCCAATGCGCTGCAAAATCCGAAGGAATATAATTTGGAAATTAATTGGGAAAAACATTCAATTTCCATTTACGATGCGTCCACCAGTGCCCGCCAATCCCACATCCCCAAAGAATTGCTGCGGTTGCTGCAATTTATCGATCGCCCCCACTCCCCCGACTATCTCAAAGCGGCGTTAAAAGTATTGGGCGATCGCAACCGCATCCCCAAACAGGATTTTAACGCCCTCGCCGCCCAACCGGAACAATTTCTGTATCCGGGTCCCCTCGATTCCCCCCAGTCGGACGCCGTTCGCCGCTGTCGGCAACTGTGTTGCAGCCTCCTGCAAGCCCGGTTTGAACTGCCGCCCTACCAACTGATTTCCTTCCTCGCCCTCACCCTGCAATACGAAAAAAGCGAACTCGCCACCGCCGACAAACTCGCCGCCCGCATCGCCCAACAATGCGGCGGAAATCAGACCTTACCGGGCATTTTAAATGTTTTGGATGAAATTGTCAGTTCAGAACGGTTTGAACCCGTAGAAGCGGACGAAGAGGGGCGATCGGACGAAAGTATTTTCACCCGCCCCGGGCAACTGACAATTGTCACAATGCACAAAGCCAAAGGGTTGGATTGGGATTACGTTTTTCTTCCTTTTCTGCACGAAGGAATCCTGCCCGGAACCCTGCGAGTCCTGCCCCAGACGCGATTTTTAGGGGAATTTACCCTATCCGAAGTCGCCCGCGCCCAAATTCGCGCCAACTTGCACCATCGCCGCCCCCTCCCCGACGTAATGACAGCCTGGGAACAGGCGGGACACCTAAAAACCGCCGAAGAATATCGCCTATTATATGTAGCGATGACCCGGGCGAAACGGCTGCTGTGGATGTCGGCATCCGCCCTCGCCCCCTACTCCTGGCACCGCCCGGACAGCTTGCAGGAACAGCGCCCCTGCCCGGTTTTGGCACCGTTGAAAAAGCGATTTCCCGAGAGTTTTATTTTCCTGTGAAAACGGGAGTGGGAAGTTTGAGATTGGGGAGGGCGAATGCCAGGGAGCCCCTACATTTCATGGGGTAATGTTAAATTAGATTCAGTATCTCGGTATTTCTCAACTCAGTATCAGGGAGCATCGATCGCCCTCGGGACTGTCACCCTATGAAAATCTTCGCCGAATTTGACCTGATTATTATGTTCCAACTCAGGTTTCTCAAGTTATTATCGCTCTCCGTCGGAATAGCCACGCTGTTGGGTAGCTGCGAACCGTCAAACCAGCCCTTTGAATGCGCGGATGCGATCGGTTGCGTCACCATCCCCCCCGGAGAACCCATCAAAATTGGCGTCCTCCAGACCCTCAGTGGCGGTTCTGCCCCTGGTGGCATCGACCAAACCCGCACCATCGAATTGGTGGTCGAGCAGCGCAATAATAGATTACTCGATCGCCCCATTATTTTGCAAGTGGAAGACGACCGCTGTTCGCCGGAGGGGGGGGCAAACGGTGCCCTGAGAATTGTTGCCGACCCCCAGGCGATCGCTATTTTGGGGACCAACTGTTCCGGCGCCGCCGTCACCGCCGGCAAAATCATGTCCGAAGCGGGATTGGTAATGATCTCAAGCGCCAACACCGCCCCCTCCCTAACCGCCGTGGGCAATACCCAGGGTCAGGACTGGCAACCGGGCTATTTTCGAGTGATTTATAACGACGCGACAACGGGAAAAGTCGCCGCCGAATTTGCTCGCTGGGTACTCGGAATTGATGACGTGGCAACCCTCGACATGGACAATCTCTACTCCCAAAGTCTGACCCAAATTTTTCGCCAATCCTTCTCCAATATTGGCGGTAAAATCGTCTTTTCCGGGACGATCAATCCAGAAGATACCGACTTAAAGCCCGTCCTAAAAGCCGTTTTTAATTCACCAGGAAAATTATTGTTTTTCCCTTTTGGAGAGCCAGGAAAAGGCCTGCTGTTAATGCGACAGGCAAAATCTATGCTTGACTCGGAAGAGGGAAAAAATATGATGTTTTTGGGGGGTGAAGCATTGATGTCGGAACAATTTATCGGGCAGGTAGGAAACGACGGAATTGGCATTTATATAGCCGGCCCCGCTTTGGTTTCCAGCCCCGAGATTGAAGCCCTCGAATCCGCCTACCAATCCAAATATAAAGAACCGCCCCTCACTGCCCTTTACAGTTTCGCCAGTGACGCGACAAATTTGCTTTTAGATACCATTGCAGCCGTCGCGATCGCCGAACCCGATGGAACCCTCCACATCGCCCGGCAAAGCCTGCGAGAAGCCCTTTATTCGACCGCAAATTTTCCGGGACTTACCGGAAAGATCACCTGCGATCGCTTTGGCGATTGTGGGGCGATAAAATTCAATATTTATCGTCTCGATAATCCGAAAGAGGGGGTGAAGGGGTTAAGTCGAAATATCGTTTATTAAATCAGGGTGTGGAGTGGGAAGTATGGGGAAGGATTTAAATTCGCTTTGCCAGCATTGTATCTCTTAAAATTGAGCCAAAAAAAACCGATGAAATATCCTTTTAAAAAAATTGATAAGCGCTGGAAACAGATCAGCATCACCGCCAAGTTTACCGGTGCATTTGCGGTATTGCTATTGTTAATGATGTTGGTTGGCATCACCGGTTATATGTCCCTGCGAATTGTGCGACGCAAAACAGAATCGGCTATTTTAGTCAGTACCGAAATTCAACGGTTAATTTTAAAAATGGATCGGGGACTACAGGAGGCTCGGGTGCATCAGCGAGATTTTTTCCTGCGATATCCGGAAATTGGATTCGCAGATGCCCGAGACACCTACGCCCAAGATGCGGTCAAACATATTGCGGAAGTCATCACCTTCAGCTATGAATTAAAAAAGATAACTTCTGATGCAGAAGTCAGCCAAAATTTTCAAGAAAAACAAGCAGATTTAAACCTATTATTGTCATCGGCAAAGCGCTATTCAGATACATTTTTAGAATCCGTGGAACTGGTCACAACCCTCGCCGCCGAAGAAACGGGACTGGTGGCGAAAATAAACCGGGTTTCCTCGTCCCTACGGGAACAGATGGAGGAAGGGGAACAGGAGTTGACCGATCTCTATTTGCAAATGGAGTTCTATGAAAAAGACTATTTAGTAACACGGAAACGGCCATTCATGCAGTCTGGGTTCAATGTCGCCTCCCAACTTCGTCAAGAAATTGAGAGGAGCCAGATCCTGAGTTTGGAAGAAAAAGAACAGGCTTTGAATACCTTGCAAAATTATCGCGAATTGGCGACTCAAATGATCGAGGTAGATGCGGAGATCCGGCGGCGGTTTCGAGACTTTGAATTGCAGGCCGAATCCATCGATCCGATCGCGGCGGAGTTGGTGACGTTGGCGGGGGAGGAAGTGGAACGAGCTCGCCGAGAAATTCAGCACACCAGCCAACTGGCAGCGACCATTTTGGGGGCGACGATTTTCGCCGGACTGCTCCTGGCTGCGGCGATCGCCAAAGTGTTAAATGATAGTATCACGACCAACATTGTCAACTTGACCCGGGTGGCGGGAGATTTGCAAGCGGGAAGTTTGGAGGGACGGGCAAAAATCGACAGCGGAGACGAGTTGGGGTTATTAGCTCAGAGTTTTAATGCGATGGCCGATCGCATCAGATCCCTGGTGGAAAATTTGGAGCGGCAGGTGGCGGAACGGACGGAAGCGTTGCTGTTTTCCAACCAACAGTTGCAACAGGAAGTTCACGATCGCCAAACCGCCCAGGAAGAGGCCCAGCGATCGCGGGAAATTGCGGAATCCGCCAACCAAGCCAAAAGCGAATTTCTCGCCAATATGAGTCACGAATTGCGGACACCCTTAAACGGCATCCTCGGCTACACTCAAATTCTATTGCGCGATCGCGACCTAGTTCCCCAACAGCGGGACGGGGTGCAAATTATCCACGACTGCGGCTCCCACCTTCTCACCTTAATTAACGATATTTTAGACCTGAGTAAAATTGAAGCAAGAAAATTAGAATTATCCTCCAAACCCTTTCACCTGCCAACCTTTTTGATGGGGGTGGTCGAAATTTGCCGCATCCGCGCCGAACAAAAAGAAATTACCTTCACCCATTGCAACTTAACGCCCCTCCCCACCGCCGTTATCGGCGACGAAAGACGCCTGCGACAAGTATTAATTAATTTGATCGGAAATGCCATCAAATTTACCGACACCGGCGGCGTGACGCTCAACGTGGAAGCCTCGGATATTCTCGATCCCGATTCCGAAAGGGTGACACTGCGTTTCCAAGTCAAAGATACCGGCATCGGCATGACCCCCGAACAACTCGATCGCATTTTTCAACCCTTTGAACAGGTGGGAGATAGCGCTCGCATGGCCGAGGGGACGGGGTTGGGCTTGGCCATCGCCCGCAAAATCGTGCAGATGATGGGGTCGGAGGTGTCCGTCGAAAGTCAACCCGGACGGGGGAGTTCGTTTCAATTCGCGATCGCCCTCCCCGTGGCCACCACCTGGACTCCCGGGGTTTCCCCCAACCAACAGGCGATCGTCGGCTACCGGGGGCCCCGCCGCAGCATCCTGATCGTAGACGACCGCCGGGAAAATCGCTCCGTCGTCGCCCATTTACTCGCCCCCTTGGGATTCGAGATCCGGGAAGCCAGCAACGGTCAAAGCGGCTTCAAACAGGCGGTCGAAACCCTCCCCGATCTGATTATTACCGATTTGGTGATGCCGGTGATGGACGGCTTTGAAATGACCCGGCGGCTGCGGCGACTGCCCGAGTTCGGATGGGTTCCGATTTTCGCCTCTTCGGCCAGCGTTTTCAACATGAACCGCCAAAAAAGCGAGGAGTCCGGCTGCGATGCGTTCATTCCCAAACCCGTCCACGCCGAGGAATTGTTCGAGAAAATCGGAGATTGTCTTGGCTTAGAATGGATCTATTCCGACCTGGAGCCCCCGGCGACAGAATCGGCTGCGGATGATTGGGTTCGGGTTCCCTTACCCGCCGAGGAGTTGGCGACTCTCCAAGATGCCGCCGCCATTGGCGATGTCGAAAATATCGAGCGATCGGCAACTCGCCTGAAACAGTTGTCGCCCGAATTGGCTGCCGTCGGCGATCGCCTACTGCAACTCGCCCAAGAATTCGACATGGAAGAAATTCAAGTTTTGGTCAACCAATATTCAGAGCATCCCGATGAATAATGAACGGCAAGCTCAGATCCTGATCGTCGATGACACGCCCACCAACATCAAAGTTCTGTTCAACTTGCTCAAGGAGTCAGGCTTCAAGGTGCTGGTGGCGAACTCCGGAGAAGCGGCCCTCTCCAACCTGGAGAAAGTGACGCCGGATCTGATTTTGCTCGACATTCAGATGCCGGGAATCGACGGCTTTGAAACCTGCCGCCGCCTGCAAGAAAATGCCGAGACTCGAGAGATTCCGGTAATTTTTATGACGGCTTTCTCCGATGTCGAACACAAGGTCAAAGGCTTGGAATTGGGAGCCGTCGATTACATCACCAAACCCTTTCAACACGAGGAGGTTTTGGCTCGGGTAAAAGTTCATTTGAAATTGCGACAACTCACCCAAAACTTGGCGGACAAAAATGCCGAACTGCAACAGTTGACCCACAGCCTCGAAAATCGAGTCAAAGAACGAACCGCCCACCTCCAACAGGCCCTCGAAGAGTTGCAGCAGACTCAAGATCAGTTGGTCAACAACGAAAAAATGTCGGCTCTCGGGCAGTTAATCGCCGGAGTCGCCCACGAAATTAACAACCCGATCAACTTCATTTCCGGCAATCTCAAATACGCGGAAGAGTACATTCAAGATTTAGTTGATTTATTGGCTTTGTATCAGAAAAAAAGTCTGAAGCCAGACCCAGAAATTACCGATAAAATTAATGAAATCGATCTGGATTATTTGTTAGAAGATTTGCCCCAACTGCTCTCCTCAATGAAAGAGGGGACTTGTCGGATTTCTCAAATCAGTACATCCCTGAGAACTTTTTCGCGATCGGACACAGATGCCCAGGTCGAATTTGACATTCACGACGGCATCGACAGCACGCTGATGATTTTAAAACACCGCCTCAAAGGCAACGATCGCCGTCCCGCAATTCAAGTTATCAAAAACTACGGAAACTTACCCGAAATCAAATGTTATCCCGGACAATTAAACCAAGTTTTCATGAACGTACTCAGTAACGCGATCGACGCCCTAGAAGAATCCAACCAGGGACTCTCGAAAGCGGAAATAGAAGCCGAACCCAACCAAATCGCGATCGCCACCTCCCTCGACCCCTCAAACCCAATCGCGATCATTTCCATCCGCGACAACGGCCCCGGCATCGCCGAACCGATCCGCGCCAAAATCTTCGATCGCCTCTTCACCACCAAATCCGTCGGCGTCGGCACCGGTTTAGGACTCTCCCTCTCCCGCCAAATTATCGAAGAAAAACATCGCGGAAAAATCCTCTGCAATTCCCAACCCGGTTCAGGCGCCGAATTCCTCATTCAAATTCCGATCAACCAGTGCGGAAACACCTGACAACCATAACAGTGCGCGATCGTGTCATTACAAAACCTATAAAAGGGAGTCGGGAGTCGGGAGTCGGGAATAGGGAATAGGGAATAGAGGCATTGACA
>JBNGCR010000107.1:0-6723 GCA_050045915.1 Limnospira sp. | reverse complement strand
ATCTAAAATAATAGAGATCAACCCATCGATCCGTGCAGAATCCCTTCAAACCATCCGATCGCGCCCTCAACCCTTCCGATTGGCGCTGGCCCTGGTGGCCCCTCGTCCCCCTGTACCCATTCGGCCAACGGCGGACGATCCGCCGGGAAGTCGTCCCCGATCGCGTCTGGAGCTTCGAGCAAGTTCAGGGTATCCTCTACGTTACCGTCCCCATCCGCATGACAGTGATCCGCATGGACACGGGCGGACTACTGGTCTACGCCCCCGTCGCACCCACCCGCGAGTGCATCCGCCTGGTGGGCGAGTTGATCGCCAAACACGGCGACATCCGCCACATCATCCTCCCCACCGTTTCCGGCCTCGAACACAAGGTTTTCGTCGCCCCCTTCGCCCGCCAATTTCCCAAAGCTGAGATTTTCGTCGCCCCAGACCAGTGGAGTTACCCCTTCAAACTGCCGCTGAGTTGGCTGGGTTTGCCGAAAAAACGCACCCACATCCTGCCCCGGGACGGTTCCGAAACCCCCTTTTCGCGGGAATTCAGCTACGCCATTTTAGGTCCGATTGATTTAGGACTCGGCCCCTTCGAGGAAGTCGCCTTTTTCCACTGGCGATCGCAAACATTATTAGTTACAGATACCATCGTTTCCGTCCCCGAAAATCCCCCCGAAATCGTCGATCTCGACCCCTATCCCCTGCTATTCCACGCCCGCGATCGCGCCGATGAACTCGTCGAAGACACCCCCGCCACCCGCCAAAAAGGATGGCAGCGAATTTCCCTTTTCGCCTTTTATTTCCAACCCAGCGCCCTGGAAGCGGTGGAACTCAAACAGGCCCTCAGAGATGCCTTAAAAGCCCGCGATCGCTCCCGAAAAGCCTATTTTGGTTTATTTCCCTTCCAGTGGAAACCGGGCTGGAAACAGGCCTTCGACGCCCTACAACGGGGCGGAAATATCTTCGTCGCCCCCATCCTCCAAACCCTGATTCTGAACCGGGCGCCCAAGGAAACCCTGGAATGGGCCGATCGCGTCGCCGGGTGGAATTTTCAACGAATTATCCCCTGCCACTTCGACGCCCCCGTAGAAGCCACCCCCGAGGAATTTCGGCAAGCTTTCGATTTCCTCAAAGCCGACGAAACCTCCCAAATGGGCTACCTGGGCAGTCCCGCCCACCCCCTGCCGGAGGCGGATTTTACCCTGCTGCGGGACTTGGAAGAACGCCTGAACAAACGGGGCATCACCCCGCCCCGAAAAACCCTGTAACGGCCCTCCTCGGCTGCAATCCCTCTCAGTCAAAACATTGATTAGTTGACTATCTAGTGATAAAGTTGACATGGGTAGGCGACGGTTTCCCGCCGGGGAGTTAGATCGGCGGTGGGGCTTGGCTAATCCGCCCGTTCGCCGTAGAATGTTCAAAGGAGACGATCGCGCCATGATCGAGCAACTGACGATAACCGTTCTCGTCGAAAACACAGCCGGGGCGAGGGGACTGCTGGGGGAACACGGGCTGTCTTTTTGGATCGAGGCGGACGGCTACAACCTTCTGTTCGACACCGGACAGGGCTACGCGCTGCGCCACAACGCCCGGGAACTGGGAATCAACTTGCGGGACTCAGACGCCATCGCCCTCAGCCACGGTCATTATGACCACGCGGGGGGCTTGCCGTGCGTATTTGAAGAAACCCAAAATGCGGTTTTATTCCTGCACCCGGACGCGATCGCACCCAAATACAGTCCCCGGGGGGCGATCGGTTCGCCGATTCAGGACAAACAAACCCTTGAAGCCAACACGCAGCGGATCGTGTGGACCGAAACCCCCACGGAAATCATCCCGGGGCTGTGGCTCACCGGACCCATTCCCCGCCGCCACCCCTCAGAAGACACGGGGGGGGACTTTTGGCAAGATGGGAACCACCACTTGATTGATCGCCTCCCCGACGATCAAGCCCTGTTCGCGGAAACGCCCGAGGGATTGGTGGTGGTTTTAGGTTGCGCCCACGCCGGCACGATCAACACCCTCGATTATATTTCCCAAATCACCGGGAAGCAAAAAATACACGCCGTTTTGGGGGGGATGCACCTGCTGCGGGCGAACCGCGATCGCCTCGAAGCCACCGTCGCCGCCCTAAAACGCTACGACGTGCAACTGATCGGTGCCAACCACTGTACCGGACTCAACGCGATCGCACACTTGTGGCGTCTCGGACGCAGCATCGACTGCCGGGTAGGGACCCGATTGCAATTTAATTAGGGTGTGGGGTGTGCTCGGTGGGGTGTGGGGAAAGTTAACAGTAAAAAATTGTAAATTTTCTCTCTATTCCCCATCTGATTTAATTCGATCGTTCACCATAAAATTTACAGGAGTTAATGCCATGACGATTCACCCGCTGACACGCAATTTGGAAACCGACGAAATCACCGTCATGAGTCACGTCACCAGTACCACGGTGGTGGGCAATAAAATTTCCAAACTCGAAGCCGAACCGGGGGACGCTTCCACCTCCAACATTCACCTCAACTTTGAAGTACGGGGCAAAGATGACCAACCCTGCGTCCTCGCCCACGCCGAAGAATTGGGCATGATTCTGAATCCCAAAGATGCCCTGGAACTGGGGTTAATTTTGGTAGCGATGGGAATGGAACAAAACACCGAAGCCGAAGTCCAAGCCGTCCAAAAACGCCTCGCCGAAGCAATCGCCCAACTGCACCCCCAGGCGGTAAAGTAGAAGGGAATAGGGAGTCGGGACTCGGTATTAGGGAATCGGCGACGGGGGTAAGAAGTGGAGGGCAGGCGCGGAGGCACTGCCCCTACTACCCGTTCTGAATGTTCCCACACTCAAAATCCTCTCCCCAATCGCCCAGATTTCCACAGATCACCCTTCCATTAAATCTGTGCAATCTGCGTAATCTGCGGATCATCCCACGCCCTCAAAATGACACTGCAAATTTCTCCCAAACACCCCGAACCCGATCGCCAGGAGATCGAAGACTGCATCACCTGGCTAAGTTTCCATCGGATTTGGGGAAAACTCGAGTCCGAGACGATCGCGGCGATCGCGGAGTCCCTACGACTGTTGCGAGTGGAACCCGACGCCACCATCTACGAACAAGACGCCAACCCCCTGGGATTGTACCTGCTCAAGTGGGGGACGGTGGAAATTTACCGGGCATCCCCGGTGGGCAAAACCCACATTATTTATCGCAACGCCGGGGAACTGTTCGGGCACATCTCCCTCGGGGCGGGGGGGGAAGCGGAAAGCTACCGATCCGGAGCCGCAGCCATCGCCCGCAGCGAAATTTGGTTTTTGCCCCGCGATCGCTTCGAGGAACTCAAAACCGAGCATCCCGAAATTAACGGCGCGATCAATACCCTTTTAGCCCAGGATTTGGTGAAATTTTCCCGGCGTCTAGCCCAGGAACAGGCCCGCATCCAGGGATTGCAACCCTACGTCCGCCCCGTTCCCGTCGGAGAAACAATTATCGGCGAGAGTAAATCCGCCCGGAAACTCGCCCAACAGGTGCAACAGGCAGCCGCGGATCTCAAACCCGTGTTTTTGCACGCGCCGCCGGGAAGCGGGAAAACCTTCCTAGCCGGGATTATCCACGCCGGGTCCGGCCTCAAAGATCGCCCCTTCGCCGAAATCGACTGCGCCCAACTGCCCCGGGACGGGGCGGGGGCGGTGAATACGGATATTTTATTCGGGCGCTACGACGGGCGACAGGGGGCGATCGCACTGCTGGAACGGGGCACCCTGGTCATCGATAATATCCAACTGCTGACTCGGGGCGATCGCGATCGTCTCGCCCACTACCTCAAAACCGGAAACGCCATCCCCAACGCCCCGGTGGAAATTCAGCAGCAAGTCATGGAGCGTGCGCCCCAACCCTTCTCGGTGCGGCTGATCCTCGCGAGTCCCGGCAAACTCTCAATTTCCGGTATCGACGCCCACACGATCAAACTCTTCACCCTCCCCCAGCGGAAAGCCGACATCTCCGCCTTCGCCCGCCATTTCCTGGACCAATTCTGCCGGGAACGGGGGCGGGCCCCCCTGCAACTGGACCAGGCCGACTTGCGACGCCTGCTGAGTTACGACTATCCCGGTAATATCACCGAATTGGAGGGCATTCTCAAACGAGCTGCAGCCATGACGCCGGAGGGGCACTCAGTGATTCCCGAACAGGTGCTCTGGTCCGTAGAGTCCAAAAAGAACGCCTTCCGGGTGGACTTGCTCAACCAAATTCCCGGGTTGCGGCGATTTCTGCTGAGTGACTGGTGGCCGGAGCGCTTCTGGTGGCCGATGATGATAATATTTGTCCCCGTCACCATCATGGGGTTGGTCGGCCCCCAAACCCGGGATTCTAATATCGCCCTGAACCTGTTTTGGGCCTGGTGGTGGCCGTTTTACCTGCTGCTGTTTCCCGTGGTGGGCCGCCTGTGGTGCGCGGTTTGCCCGTTTATGATCGTCGGGGAGTGGGTGCGGAAACTGTCCCTGTGGATTTGGCCGCGGGAGTTGTTGCCCTGGCCTAATAAATGGTTGAACAAGTGGGGCGCCTGGGTGCTGTGGGCGGGGTTCGTCGCCATTTACCTCTGGGAAAAATTGTGGGATCTGCCCCATACGGCTTACCTGTCGGCTTGGCTGCTGTTGATTATTACGGCGGGGGCGGTGATTTGTAGCGTCATCTACGAACGGCGCCTGTGGTGTCGCCACCTGTGCCCCATCGGCGGGATGAACGGGATGTTCGCCAAGTTGGCGATGGTGGAATTGCGATCGACCCCGCAGGTCTGCGGGACTCAGTGCAATACCTTTGGCTGCTACCGGGGCAGCGACGCGACGCCGGTGAATTTTCCCGACGCCCTGCCCACGGAGGGACAGGCGACGGGGGGATGTCCGCTGTATTCCCACCCGGCCCAGTTGCCGGACAACCGGGACTGTATGT
Source organism: Limnospira sp. (assembly GCA_050045915.1). Classification (GTDB taxonomy): domain Bacteria; phylum Cyanobacteriota; class Cyanobacteriia; order Cyanobacteriales; family Microcoleaceae; genus Limnospira. The sequence continues at coordinate 1,789 of JBNGCR010000107.1, read as the reverse complement.
TTTGCATGACCTGTATCAAGGCCTGTCCGAACCGGTCGGGGCAGTTGAATTTCCGGTTTCCGGCGGCGGATATTTGGGAGGGACACCGGGGATTTTGGGCGGAAATTGCCCTGCTGCTGTTGCTGTTCGGGGGGGTGTTCATGCACCGGTCGGAGGCGATTTTGGGGTGGTTCGGTTGGGGGGATCTGGCGATCGATTCCGACCATTTGGCGATCGCGATTCCCGTGGTCAGCGTCCTGTTATCAATCCCCCTGATCCTCACCTATTCCGCCCACCGAATCGCCCGATTTTTCGACCCGGAAATGCCGGATTACAAAACGGTAATTTACGCCTATTTGCCGATGGTGCTGGCGGGGAACCTCGCCTATTATTTGCCCTCGGCGATGACCGAGGCGGGTCGGATTCTGCCCGTCGCCGCCCGCACGTTTGGCTTCGGCGGGGACGGGTGGTTTACGCTGACTTGGAGTTTGGACGTGGCGCAGTTTCTCCAGGGCGTGACGCTCTTATCAATTTTGGCATTCAGCCTCTTTCCCCTGTTGAAAATTACCCGCCGTCCTTGGATGAAAAATCTTCCCCATATTGTTTTGATGGTGGGGTTTGTGGCGGTCTGGTTCGTCCTGTTAATTTGATATCAATTGGGGCGGTAAAATTTCCCGCAAAAACCATTTTAAAAAAATTAGAAAGCCATGAAAATTTACGATAATATCACCGAGGCGATCGGCCGGACTCCCTTAGTCCAATTGCGACACCTGCCGAAACGCTACAATTGCGAAGCGGAAATACTGCTAAAATTGGAAGGTTTAAACCCCGCCCGTTCAATCAAAGATCGGATCGCGGGGAGTATGATCCAAGAAGCAGAAAAAGCCCAATTAATCCAACCCGGTGTTTCCACGATTATCGAGGCGACTTCGGGCAATACCGGCATCGGACTGGCAATGGTGTGTGCGGCGAGGGGTTATCAACTGATTTTGACCATGCCGGACAATATGAGTCGGGAAAGGATGGAACTGCTGAAAGCTTACGGGGCGGAAGTTGTCACCACTCCGGCTAAATTAGATATGGCGGGCGCGATCGCCCGGGCCAACGACCTCCTCGCCAGCATTTCCAATTCCTTTTCCCCCCAACAATTCAGCAACCCCGCCAACCCGAAAATTCACTACCAAACCACCGGGCCAGAAATTTGGGCGGACACAGAGGGGAAGGTCGATATTTTGGTCGTCGGTGTGGGAACCGGCGGCACTTTGACGGGGGCGGGTTACTATTTGAAACGGCAAAAACCGGAGTTGAAAATTATCGCCGTGGAACCGGAAAAGAGCGCGGTGTTGAGCGGCGAAAATCGCGCCATCCACGACATCCAGGGCATCGGGGCGGGTTTTATTCCCGATATTTTGCGGGTGGATTTGATCGATGAAATTGTCCGGGTGAGTGAGGAAACCGCCTACGAAATGGGGCGGCGTCTGGCGGCCGAAGAGGGGATTCTGAGCGGGATTTCGACGGGGGCGGTGGTTTCTGTGGCGCTGTCGGTGGGAACCCGTCCGGAATGCCGCGATCGCGCGATCGTCGCCATCCAAGCCAGCGGCGGGGAGCGGTATTTGAGTACGAAAATGTTTCGACCTCAAGCGGTGGCAGCGGTCAAATAAGGGCGAATCAGGGGGTGGAGTGTAGGGAAAATGAAAAATGAAAAATGAAAAATTCCCCATTCCCCTTACCTATTGCCTATTGCCTATTGCTAGCTTGCCTATTCCCCATTCCCCATTCCCCATTCCCCATTCCCCATTCCCCATTCCCC
>JBNGCR010000106.1:9126-17640 GCA_050045915.1 Limnospira sp. | reverse complement strand
CCGCTCCCCCCGCTCCCCACACCCCACCGAGCACACCCCACACCCCCAAAAAAAGGGATTGACGGTTTTTTGTAGATCCTGCGAAGATTCAATTGACACAACTGCCGGGTTCCCCTCACTCAGGGGAATCGTCGTTCTGTCCTCCAACCGACGAGTGGGGTGAAAAGCAGATTTCATGGGATCGACAGCACAGCGGGACAGTTCTTTAATTCGCGCCGTCAAAACCGGCAATCTCATTCATACCCGCGCCCTGCTGGCGAAGGGGGGAAATGCCAACGCCCGCGATCGCAACGGCGCGACGGTTTTGATGTTGGCAGCCCGGGCCGGATATACCGACATTTTACGATCGCTTCTGGATCGGGGAGCCGAGGTCAATTACAGTAGTCGGCACCACAACATGACGGCCCTGATGGCGGCTGCAGCGCACCGGAAACTTGATAGCGCCCGCTTTTTGCTCGAAAATGGGGCGAATGTCAACGCCCGCAATGAGGACGGCAGCACGGCCCTGATGGCGGCGGCGTCCAAGGGCGATCGCTCGATGGTGAAACTGTTGCTGGAGGCTGGGGCGGAGGTGAATGTGGCCGATCGCGATCGCGACACGGCGTTGAAATTGGCGCTCTCCAAAAATCATCTCGACATCGCCGCAGATCTGATCGAGGCGGGGGCGACTCCCGACGGCACTGAAACCGATTCCCCACTCCTGCTGCAAGTGGCTCAAACGGGCAATCCCGAAGCGCTGAAAAGCTGGCTGGAGGCGGGGTCGAATCCGAACGTCCGCAACGCGGAGGGGGAGACACCGCTGATGTTAGCCGCGGACGGGGGGGACTGGCAGGGGGTGGAACTGTTGTTGCAAGCCGGGGCGGATGCGAACGCCCGAAATGTGGACGGTGGCACGGCTCTGATGGCGGCGGCAGCGGCGGGGGACCTGACGATCGCGAGTACCTTGCTCAAAGCCGGAGCCGATATTTATGCGTGCGATCGCGACGGGGAGACGGCCCTGCACCTGGCGGTTTTGGAGGGACACCCGGACATGGTGAAACTGCTCTTGGGTTGGGGGGCTGACGTCCACGCCGTCAACCGGTTCGGCGATACCCCGCTGATGGTGGCCGCGCTCCAGGGACACGCCGACATCGTGGCGCTGCTAGTCCCCCGCATCTCCCGCGATCGCCGGGACGCCCACCTCAACGTCAAAATCAGTGGCGAAACGATCCTTTCCCTCACGATCCGCCAGGGGGATTTGAAAGCGGTTCAGGTCTTGTTGGAGGGCGGTGCCGACATCAATTTGATTTCGGAAGGGCACAAAACGCCGTTGATGGTAGCCGCAGAAGTGGGCGACGCCGAGATTTTAGACCGGCTCCTGCAAGCCGACATCGATATTAATGTTAAAGATGACACCGGATCGACCGCTTTGATGCGAGCCGCCTACCGAGGTCACGGGGCGGCGGTGCAATTACTCATCGATCGCGGCGCGGATGTCAACCTGAAAAATCGCGGGGGTTATACCGCGTTGATGTTAGCCGAATTCAACCGCCATCGGGAGGTGGTCGAACTGCTCAGAAAAGCCGATGCGATCGAATGAAGCGCCGGTTTATTGTCGTCAAAAATAGGCAAGAATTTTGAACGTACCGAACCGAAAACAACTCGATGTAATTGGGTGGCGCGAGTGGCTGGCTCTCCCCGATTTGGGAGTCACCGCCATCAAGGCAAAAATCGACACGGGGGCGCGATCGTCGGCGATCCACGCCTTCGACATCCACCATTTTTTTGAAGGGGAACAGCCGATGGTTTCCTTCAAAATGCACCCCATCCAACGCAGCACCGCCCAGACGGTGGAAGCCCGGGCAAAGGTTCTCGATCGCCGCCACGTCCGCAACTCCGGGGGACACGCGGAAGAGCGCACCGTCATTCTCACCACCGCCCAACTTAAGGAACACAAATGGGCGATCGAATTGACCCTGACAAACCGGGATGTGATGGGATTTCGGATGCTACTCGGACGCGCCGCCGTGCGGGATCAATTTTTGGTTCATCCGGGGCGATCGTATCTTTTGAGTCATATCAAGTCCGTTTAAACACTTACACAATCCTTTGAGAAAAGGCCATAGGCCATAGGCCATAGGCACAAATTTTGAGCCTCTTCAGAAGGTGGCAATGAAACCCAGGAATTATAACGATTTGAGCGAACATGATATCACAAACCTATAGTAGGGAGTCGGGAGTAATATCAGATCCGGTGCTTTTTTTACGTGCTGCGGGTTCGGTGTTCGGATGGGGAATCGATGACGCACACCGCCATAGCTATCGACGATCGAGTTCGACGAGACACCGACTCAGGTCGCCCATCAAGCGCTGGGCTGCTTGTTTCGGAGAACCTTGGGCGTACTCCCCCACCTCCAGGGGGGAGCCGATTTGGACATTGACTTTCGTCCGCCAATGGGGGACGATCGGATCGTAGTGCAGCGACATCGGCACGATTTTCACCCCCAAATTCGGATGGTGGGATTCGGCTTGCAGCGCCAAACGTGCCAGTCCGGGTTTGAGATCGTGGACTTGGCGATCGCGGAAAATATTCCCCTCTGGAAAAATCACCAACATTTCGCCTTGGCGAAGCAGTTCGACACCGTGGCGGACCGTCGCGATCGCCGGATGTTTCTGATTGACGGCAAATCCGCCCATTTTGCGGATCACCCACCCCTGTAGCCCCCGCATCTCGTCCGATGTCACCATAAATCGCGAGTGCCGTCCGGTGACGTAGGGTCCAGCCGCGTAAGGGACGATAAATGCATCCCACCGCGATCGGTGGGTGGGTGCCAAAATGACCGGCCCTTCCCTGGGAAGGTTCTCCCTACCTTTCACTTCAATTTTTCTGAAATACAAGGGGAGTACGCCACAGCGACTCAAGGGATACACGATCGCACTCAGCCAAGGTGAAACGTCGGAGTGGGCGGGCGTTTGTCGGGGAGAAGCGGATCGGGTAGACAATGGTTTGATCGAGTCGAGCGTCATCATGACAATCAGGGGGTGTTCTGTAGACTTCCTGAGTCTAAGGTAAATTTTGTTGCCTATTGTGTCCCCCTACTCCAGGACACTTCTGGGATTGTCTTGGCGATGTTGAGCAAACCAAGTTTGCAGTTGGTCACGGCACTTCCCCTCCAGAATACCACCCAACACCCCCGGGCGGTGAAAGGAAACCGCACTGTCGGGAAGATTCATCACCGTCCGGATCGTACCGGTTTTGGGATCGTCCGCACCGTACACCAGCAGCGGAATCCGCGCCTGAACGATCGCCCCCGCGCACATCGGACACGGCTCCAGGGTGACGTACAGCGTGCAGGTGTCGAGGTGCCAATCCCCTAAAATTCGCCCCGCTTCCCGCAACGCCAACATTTCCGCGTGGGCCGTCGGGTCGCGATCGCGTTCCCGACGATTTTCCGCCTCGGCGATCAATTCTCCGTCCCCACCCACAATCACCGCCCCCACCGGCACTTCTCCCGCCTCCCCCGCTACCTGCGCCCGCTTCAGCGCTCGACCCATCCAGTGGCAATGGGTTGTATAATTTACTTTCATAAAAAAAAATTATGTCAGCCGAAAAAATTTTTGAAATTTTGGGGTCGGGGTAGATTTTTGCGAAGTTTTGGGATATACTATGAGATAATGGGAGTGGTGACAAAATTTTTATTTTTGCAACCACTCCCATTATGAAAATTGATATCTTCAATTTTAACCCCAGTCGCCCGCCCCTGTCAACCCCTCCATCGCGGCAAAATTTCGCAAAAAAAATCGAAAATTCGCCCAATTCAGCAAGAAAGAAAAGGCGGGCGACTCCGCCGGAGCCACCCCAAACGGCCAAAACGACTACGCGCCGCCGCGCAGTTTCTCCAGGACGGTGCGATCCTGAAGGGTGGACGTATCCCCCGAAATCTCCTGTCCGGAGGCGAGCGATCGCAGCAGACGCCGCATGATCTTCCCGGAGCGAGTTTTCGGCAAATCGTCCGTAAACCGGATTTCTCCCGGGCGAGCCAGAGCCCCGATTTCATTGACAACGTGCTGCTTCAACTCCTTCTCCAGAGCCTCATCCGGTTCGCGATCGCCCTCCAAACTGACAAACGCGACAATTTCCTCACCCTTCACCTCATCCGGACGGCCCACCACCGCAGCTTCCGCCACCGCCTCATGGGACACCAAAGCCGACTCGACCTCCATCGTCCCCAAACGATGTCCCGAAACATTAATCACGTCATCAACCCGGCCCATCACCCAGAAATAGCCTTCCTCGTCCTTGTGGGCACCATCTCCGGCGAAATAGATGTAACCGCCATCCTTGGGCCGCAGATACTCCCAATAAGTCCGCCGGAAGCGATCGGGGTCGCCGTACACCGTCCGCATCATCCCCGGCCAGGGGTGGCGCACCACCAGATATCCCCCCGCATTGTTAGTCACAGGTTCCCCTTCCGTATCCACCACGTCGGCCAAGATGCCGGGGAAGGGCAACGTCGCCGAACCGGGCTTCGTCGGTGTCGCGCCGGGAAGGGGCGCAATCATGAAACCCCCCGTTTCCGTCTGCCACCAAGTATCAACGATCGGGCATTTTCCGCCCCCGATGACGCGGTGATACCAGATCCACGCCTCCGGGTTGATCGGTTCGCCCACCGTCCCCAAAATTCGCAGCGAGGACAAATTCCGGGCTTTGGGGTGATGTTCGCCCATCTTCATCAAAGCGCGGATGGCAGTGGGGGCAGTGTAGAAAATCGTCACCCCGTACTTTTCCACCACGTCCCACAGACAGCCCGGGTTGGATGCCCGGGGCGCGCCCTCGTACATCAAAGTCGTGGCGCCGTTCGATAGGGGACCGTAGACGATATAGCTGTGGCCAGTGATCCAACCCACGTCCGCCGTACACCAGTAAACATCGGTATCCTGCAAATCGAACACCCACTGGTTGGTGATGTGGGAGTAGAGGTTGTAACCGCCAGTGGTGTGGACGACGCCCTTGGGTTTGCCGGTGGTGCCGCTGGTGTAGAGGATGAACAGCATATCCTCGCTGTCCATTTCCTCGGCCGGACATTCTCCGGAAGCGTTCTGCTGCAGGTCGTGCCACCAGTGGTCCCGGCCCGGTTCCATGTTGATTTTCTGCTCGGTGCGCTGTACGACCAACACGTTATCGACGCTCGGGGCGCCCGCCTGCAGAGCCCGGTCTACCTGCTCTTTGAGGGGGACGATCGCTTCTTTGCGCCAGCCGCCGTCTGCGGTGATCACCAGTTTGGCTTCCGCGTCTTCCAGGCGATCTTTGAGGGCTTCGGCGCTAAATCCCCCGAAGATGACTGTGTGGGGGGCTCCAATTCTGGCGCAGGCCAACATCGCGATCGCCGCCTCCGGGATCATGGGCATATAAATGCCGACGCGATCGCCTTTTTTCACCCCCAACTGCTTGATCACGTTCGCCATCTGGCACACTTCCCGGTGCAGTTGGGCGTAAGTCAGGGTGCGGGAGTCCCCCGGTTCCCCCTCCCAAATCAGGGCCGCCTTATTCTTGCGCCAGGTGGTCAGGTGGCGATCGAGGCAGTTATAGGAAATGTTGATTTTGCCGCCGACGAACCATTGGGCGAAGGGGGGTTGCCAGTCGAGCACCCGATCCCATTTCTTGAACCAGTGGAGTTCTTTTTCCGCCAGTTCCGCCCAAAATCCTTCCGGATCGGCTTTGGCTTTCTCGTAGAGTTCCCGGTACTCGTCCATGCTCTTGATGCGAGCCTGTTTGGAAAAGTCTTCGGGGGGATGAAATAAACGTTTTTCGTGAAGAATGGATTCAATCGTGGGTTGTGACATCGTAAATAATCGAAACTGCGATCAAGATCTATAGCAGGCAACAGGCAACAGGCAACAGGCAACAGGGAGACAAACCGTTCGCTGCCTGGGTTTCAGACTCGACCGATGTCCCGATCGCTCTGGCGACTGCTATAAAAACCATTATGGCGACCGATCGCCCCCCAAAATCTTTACATTATTTGAAGCTGGCGATCGAGGTTGACAATCGGGGACTCTTCCCCGTCGATCTGTCGTCCCCGCCTCCGACTGGGGAAGCCGCGGCGATGCCGCCCCCCTATTTGGGATTGACGTAAAATTTAGAGGACGTTCCCAATCAGCTCGCAAATGTTTCAAAAGATTTGGCAATGGCTGAAAAATTTCTTCGCCGGACTGTTCGGACGCCACTCGGAAACTGAACCGAGTCCCGAGGGTCGGGCGACGGAATCTCGTCCCGCCCCCGCCCCCCTCAGCGATGCCGGATATGAAACCTTCCTGATGCAGTTGCTCGACGGGGTAGCCGGTGGATGGGGGCGATCGCAACTCTCGGAAGCCCTGGGAAATCGCGATCGCGATCGCCACTTCATCAGTTGGCTGCAGCGGTTCGGGCGCAAATCCTGCGAGTCCCCCCTCCCTCAACAGGAGTTGGCGCGACGCATGGCGAAACTCGGGGAAATAGAAAGCGGTGAAATCGGCGCGATCGCCCGCGAGATCGGGCAAAACCTGCAACAAAAAGAATCGCGATCGCTCACGGAAACCCAGCGGGAAGAATTATTTCAATATTTGCTCAATCAAGTCAATTTGGGATGGGATACTTCCCGAATTCGACAATTTTTTGACGAACTCGGAGAACAGGGAAACCCCCAACTGTGGATGGGATGGCTGCAGGGATACGGCGAACAACTCCTGGCTGCCCCAAACCCGAACTACAAATTGACACCCGCCCTGCAAATGTTAGCCGAACGGACGACCGCTTCGGATTCCCTCCGGGACTTGGGCGCGATCGCCGCGACCCTGGCCGCCCGACTTTTGGCCCGAGAAGAAAGGGAGGCGGTTTGGGAGTACGACGGGCCGGACATCCCACCCGCCCAGCCCGAAACCTCCGGCTCCGAAGGGGGGGTCACGGTTTCCCTCGAAGAATTGCTGCGCCAGTTACAGCAAAACCCCGCCCTCGTCCGCCAACTCGCCGAGCAGTTGGGATTGGAAGCCACCGAAGACCCGGAGGCGATCGTCCGGGCCCTGGAAAAACAGTTTTCTCAACCGTCCGAATTCAACGTCGATTATCGATAATTGGTGAATTGCAGCGCCACGGGAAAATCTTCCTGCTTAAGGCGCCCGATCACTTCCTGCAAATCATCTTTAGATTTGCTCGAAACCCTCACCGCATCCCCTTGGATGGAAGCCTGAACTTTCTTGAAGTGGTCTTTGATCAGCTTGGTAATTTGTTTGGCAATTTCTTTGCTGATCCCTTTTTGTAGGGTGATTTCCTGGCGCACCCGGTTGCCACTGGCGGATTCCACCTTCCCATAGTCAAATATTTTTAGGGAAAGATTCCGTTTTGCCGCCTTCGTTTGCAGGATCGTCTGGACGGCATCCAAAGTAAACTCGCTGTCGGTATTGACGACGATCGCATCATCTCCGAGGTCGAGACTGGTGTTGGTATCTTTCAAATCGTAGCGACCGCTAATTTCCCGCTTCGCCTGGTCGATCGCGTTGACCAATTCTTGGCGATCGAAATCGCTGACAATATCGAAAGAAGATGTTGAAGCCATAAATCTTCGTTACTGTGATGACGTCTATTTTAATTTAGTGTTTGGAGTTCGGTCTGAATTTATGATAGCGGAATTCCGGAGCGCCACTGCGAAAAGGTGCGTCCTCAGAACTCTCGCCTGCGGGTGGGGGAGGGAGCGATCGCCTCAATCCAAATAGAACAGCGTTACCACCTTCCGCTGGTTCTCCGCTTCCTCGCAGGTTTTCAGCAAGGTGTCGCTGTCGTGAAATGCAAAACAGATCAACTGCTGACACCGGGAAATGATCTCCTGGTTACACAGCGAACTGGCTTCGGCCAAAGATAAAATATCCCCTTTGGGATTTTCCACCAGATGGATCACCTGTTCGAGTTGAAGCTTGGACTCCCGCGGCTGGCGATCCAGGCTTTGGGGCAGGATCACCGTCAGCAGGTTCGGGTCGGCCCGCATCGCACCTCGGATCGCCGCCGAGTTCGTCCCCGTCGCCCCGGAGGTGATCATGTGATTGCCCCCCAAAACCAGGGCATAGCTCATCATTTCGATCAAGTTCTGGTGCGTGAGGGGGATGTGACGGGAACCGAGCAGGGCGATCCGCTTGGAGCCAGTTTGTTGGATGGCTGCAAGTTCTTCTAAAAATTCATCTACTCTGGGCAAATCGATGGATTGACTCAAGGATACTCTTAATATTTACCGAGACAACCCTGAAGATTGTAGCAAATCCGGGAACAATTTTTGATGGCAATTTTTGTGGGAGGGCGCATCCGTGGGACTTCCCGAGTCGATTCCAAGCCAAGCCTCTTCCCCGGACTCACCGACTTCCGATCCCCCCAAATCCCCCTTCAAAAGGACTTTGAGTTCGATCCCCCCAAATCCCCCTTCAAAAGGGGGACTTTGAATTCGATCCCCCTAAATCCCCCTTCAAAAGGGGGACTTTGAGTGAGATCCCCCTAAATCCCCCTTCAAAAGG
>JBNGCR010000106.1:0-9026 GCA_050045915.1 Limnospira sp. | reverse complement strand
AAATCCCCCTTCAAAAGGGGGACTTTGAATTCGATCCCCCTAAATCCCCCTTCAAAAGGGGGACTTTGAGTCCTTTCTCCGGCTCCCCCCTTTTTAAGGGGGGCGGGGGGGGATCGCCGGACAACCCCCCCAACCCGACACGCAAAAAAAAGGAGCCGGTCGGCTCCTCTGAGGTCATAAATCACTATATGGAGAACGGTGGTTTAGCCGTTTTTGGCGGACTTGCGCTTGGCGGCGGCGAACAAGCCACCCACGGCCATCAGACCCAGCATCGTGGAGGGTTCGGGAACGGGAACCGTGACGGTGTAGAGTCCGTTGTGAGAGGTTCCGTCATCCCCCGCCGTCAGTCCGGAAGCAACAGCCTCGAAGCTCCAGAGGTAGTTAACCTTTCCGTCGTATTCAACCTTGACGACTTCGCTGGCTTGCATACCCGCGAACACAGAACCGTAGACATTGCCCAAATCGAGGTGGCCGGCCAAACCGATTTCGATGCCGTCGCTGTCGCTTTCGATGTAGGAGATGTTGGGGTCGCTGGCGCGTTCAAAACCGTTCGTATAGAAGAATTGAGTAAATAAATTTTCTTTACCCTTTCCCTCCAGACCCGGTTGATAAATATTTATTAACGCATCAAACCACTGGTTCGCAATATCGCCGTCTCGATATGCTGTTGTACCATCACTTCCGAACCAGTCGTAAGCGTTGAGGCTGCTGAGGGTCAGAGACTTACCGTTGACTTCGCCAGTGATACTTGTACTTTCTCCATTCCAAAAGCTGGCGTTGTAGTAGTAGTCTCCCCATTGTGTTGCCATTCCGGTTTCACTGCCGGCAAACAGTTCGATGTTCCCGCCGGGGGTGCCGTCCATCCTTTGCAAGATGTCGTTCACATCGGCATCGGGGTTCGCTACAGTCGTGTCAACCGTACCATCGCCATCAGTATCGACGGCTTCGTATTTGATGACGTCCGTGCCTTCAACCGTCCACTGTGCGAGGGCGGGCGCTCCGGATACCGTGGTCATCCCTGCAACGACGGAAGCACCGATTAAAATTTTCTGTACTAGGCTTGCCATGATTGAAATCTCCTAAAGATTGAGGGTTGGTCTTTTTTTATGCGTTTTCTGTAGATGACACCGTTCGCTGGTTGATCGGATTTTAATTTCTCAGTTGCTTTTTCGATCGTCGGTTCAGAGATGGGTTTGACTTCTCTTTTTTTGCTTCTGAACTTATCTTAAGCGACTCGGAACCAAAAGTCCATCAAGCTTCTGTAAAATTATTGTAGGTTTTTGTCAAGGATTTAAGAATCAGTGAATTTGACTAATTTTTTGCAATTCGAGTCCGATCGCCCTCCGTATTTTCACGGAAATTAAGTGTTTTTATTCGGCGCGATCGCCACTTTATCCGTAGTTTTACGGACGACCTCGATCGCAAGTCTAGTGCGTTCAAAAAATCCGGGCAAGGACGAAAATCGGGGCATCGGGTGATGTCGGATACGGAGGGGGTGCGATCGCGATCGCATTTCCGACCCCACAAACAAATGAGGGCGCAAGCCCTGCGCCCCTACAATCTCGATGGATAATCGGAAATTTCAATTCCCTATTCCCGACTCCCGACTCCCGACTCCCGACTCCCCAAAAATTCTGCGATGCGATCGACGGCGGTTTGCAACACCTCGGGGGGGTGGACTAACGCCAGTCGGATGTATCCTTCCCCGGACTTGCCGAAGCCGACGCCGGGGGAAGCCGCCACCCCGGTTTCCTGAACCAATTGGGTGCAGAAGCCGACGGAATCTCGACTCCAGGGTTCGGGGAGTTTCGCCCAGACGTACAGCGTCGCCATCGGGGTGGGGACGTCCCAACCGATCGCCCTCAAAGCGCGGACGAAGACATCCCGCCGTTCTCTAAAGGTATCGACGGTATCGGCGATCAATTGCTGGGGGCCGGTTAAAGCCGCGATCGCGCCGTTGAGAATGCCCCGATATTGGTTGAAGTCGATCGCCGCCTTGACTTGTCGCAAAGCCAGAATTAACTCGGCATTTCCCACCGCGAAGGCGATGCGGAAGCCCCCCATATTGTAGGATTTGGAAAAGGTGAAAAACTCGATGGAGACGGTTTTTTCGGGATCGGCCTGGAGGACGGACGGGGCGATGGCGTCAGTGTTCGACTCTCCTCCACCTTCGGGGAACACGAAATCGGCATAGGGGAAATCGTGTACCAAAACGAGGCCGTGTTTTTGGCAAAATGCGACGGCTTCTCGAAAGAATGATAAGGGTGCGATCGCGGTTGTGGGGTTGTGGGGATAGCTCAACACCATCATTTTGGCCTGGGCGAGTACCGTCTCAGGAATCTCTTCAAATTTGGGCAAAAATTGATGTTCCGCCAACATCGGCATGGCGTAAATTTGTCCCCCGGCCAAATACACGCCGCCGGCGTGGGAGGGGTAGCCCGGATCTTGCAGCAGGGCGAAATCCCCGGGGTCGAGGATCGCCAGGGGCAGGTGGGCCGTCCCCTCCTGACAGCCGATCAGTTGCAGGACTTCCGTCTCCGGATCGACACCGACGCCGTACTTTTGGGTGTACCAGTGGGCGGCGGCTTCCCGAAACGCCTGGGTGCTGTGAAACAGGGCGTATCCGTGGGTTTTGGGGTCGTCGAGGGAATCCCGGATGCGATCGATAATGTGGTCAGCGACGGGCAGATCGGAGGAACCGAGGGACAAATCGATCAGATCCCGTCCCGCCGCCGAAGCCTTGGCTTTCGCCCGATCCATATCGGCAAATACATTGGATCGCAGGGGTTCTAAGCGCTGGGAAAATTGCATGGTTCTGACGGAAGATGGAGCGGAGGAGGCGGAGGAGGCGGAGGAAGCGGAGGAGGCGGAGGAAGAAATAATTTCCCCTACACCCTACACCCTACACCCTACACCCTACACATTGCCGGTTCTACAGGTGAGGTTCGAGCAGCGCGATCAACTTGGGTTTGGTGATCGCCCCCTCGTGAGAGACGAGGACTTCGTCCCCCTTGAAAAGTCTCAACGCCGGGACCCCTTCAACTTGGCAGCGTTTGACGGCTTCCGGGTTGGCATCGACCTCCAATTTGACCACTTTGAGGCGATCGGCGTAATTCTCGGCCACCGCCTCCACGGAGGGAGAAACGAGGCGACACGGGCCGCACCAGGGGGCCCAGAAGTAAGCCAAAGTCGCCTGCTCGGCATTGCCCAGGACTTCGGTTTCAAATTCGGAATCTTGAATGACAATGACGTTGCTACTCATCTGTTTTCCCGCTGTCAACTCCCACCACTGAATGGGCATGGGTACAAGAAACGGGGCGGGGTTTACCGCTTCTTTCCTCTAATTACAATAGACCAAAATGGGCTGTTCACCCCGCCGAGTCGATCGCGCGATCGCCGAAATGCAACAAAACTTAATACGATCGCGGGTGAGGCAGTCCTCGGCGGTGGGAAAATTGGGAACGGAACGGGAGAGGTCGCCCGCTTCAGAGGGGAGTTTGAGCGGGTCAAGCAGCGCCGTTGCTTTACAAAATGTTAAGAGTGGTGAGATCGGCTGCATACAGCCTCTCAATAAACTGATAGACTTGAACACTGGGAGTGCCAGACTCGATCCGGCAACCTCAGACGTTGGGAGGATAAAATTCGTGGATAACGTAATTGGATTGGAAATTATCGAAGTGGTCGAACAGGCGGCGATCGCTTCGGCTCGATGGATGGGTAAAGGTGAAAAAAATACCGCCGACCACGTGGCAGTGGAAGCCATGCGGAAGCGGATGAACGAAATTCATATGCGCGGACGCATCGTCATCGGCGAAGGGGAGCGGGATGAAGCTCCCATGCTCTACATTGGCGAGGAAGTGGGCATCTGCACCCAAGAGGATGCGTCGAAAGTTTGCGATCCGCAAGAACTCATCGAAATCGACATCGCGGTTGACCCCTGCGAAGGGACGAACCTGGTCGCCTACGGCCAGAATGGCTCGATGGCGGTGCTGGCAATTTCCGAAAAAGGCGGACTGTTCCGCGCTCCCGACTTCTATATGAAGAAACTCGCAGCCCCGGCCGTGGCTCGGGGTCACGTCGATATCAACAAATCGGCGACCGAAAACCTCCAGATTCTCTCGGACTGCATGAACCGTGCGGTCGAGGAACTGGTGGTCGTGGTCATGGACCGTCCCCGCCACAAAGAGCTAATTTCTGAAATTCGGGCAGCCGGTGCCCGGGTGCGCCTGATCAGCGACGGCGACGTTTCGGCGGCGATCTCCTGCGCGTTCTCCGGAACCAATATCCACGCGCTGATGGGAATTGGCGCGGCGCCGGAAGGGGTGATTTCGGCGGCGGCGATGCGCTGTCTGGGGGGTCACTTCCAGGGACAGCTCATCTACGACCCGGAAGTGGTCAAGACGGGTCTGATCGGCGAAAGCAAAGAGAGCAACCTAGCCCGCCTGCAAGAAATGGGTATTAACGACCCCGATAAGGTCTACAATGCCGAAGAGCTAGCCTGCGGCGAAACCGTTCTGTTTGCCGCCTGCGGGATCACCTCCGGCACCCTGATGGAGGGCGTCCGCTTCTTCGGCGGCGGTGCCCGGACTCAGAGCTTGGTCATTTCATCCCAGTCCAAAACCGCTCGCTTTGTAGACACCATCCATATGTTCGAGAAGCCGAAGAGCATTCAGCTTCGCTAATTTCTGGTGTGGAGATGGGATCGGGGCGATCGCCGATCATTCGGGAATTTTCCGTCAATTCAAACCGGAAACACCCCCAAAGGTGCGCCCCCGATTCCCTATCCCACGTCGAGCTCTCGATGACAGATATGGCACGAAAAACCATCCATAAGAAACCGTCAACGACAACCGTTTTATGAATATTGCAGTCGTAGGTCTCAGTCACAAAACGGCTCCAGTTCACGTCCGTGAAAAACTCAGCATTCCGGAACCTCAAATTGAGGGTGCGATCGCCCATTTGTTGAGCTACCCCCACTTGGAGGAAGTGGCAATTCTAAGCACTTGCAACCGCTTGGAAATTTACATCGTCACCGCCGAAACCCAGCCGGGAATTCGCGAGGTCACTCAATTTCTCTCCGAGTCGGGTCAGCTCCCCCTCCACCAACTGCGCCCCCACCTGTTCACCTTGTTGCACGACGATGCCATCATGCATCTGATGCGCGTGGCGGCGGGTCTGGACAGTTTGGTACTCGGGGAAGGGCAGATTTTGTCCCAGGTGAAGCAAACTCACAAATTGGGTCAGCGACACAAGGGGATCGGACGCATCCTCAACCGCCTTTTCAAACAGGCGATCACCGCCGGAAAGCGGGTCCGCACGGAGACGAGTATCGGAACCGGTGCCGTCTCCATCAGTTCTGCGGCTGTGGAATTGGTACAGATGAAAGTGTGCGATCTCGCCGATTATCGGGTGGCGATCGTTGGTGCCGGAAAAATGTCCCGCCTGCTGGTGCAGCATCTGCTCTCCAAAGGGGGGAACCAAATTTCAATTCTCAACCGCTCCCTGAAACGGGCCGAAGAGTTGGCCGGTCAATTTCGGGAGGCCGACTTGAAACTCCACCCCCTCTCGGAGATGATGTCCGTCATCGCCAACTCGGATATCGTGTTTACCAGTACGGGGGCGACCGAACCGATTTTGGATCGGGCGAAATTGGAATCTACTCTCGCACCCGAGCAGCCTTTGATGTTGGTTGATATTTCCGTTCCCCGAAACGTGGCGGCGGACGTGACCGAGTTATCCGGCGTCCAGGCGTTCAACGTGGATGACTTGAAGGCTGTGGTCGCCCAAAACCAGGAGAGCCGCCGTCAGATGGCCCAGGAGGCAGAAATGCTCCTCGAAGAGGAGGTGGAAGCTTTCGATGTCTGGTGGCGGAGTTTGGAAACCGTGCCGACGATCAATTGTCTGCGGGACAAGATCGAAGGTATCCGGGAGCAGGAACTCGAAAAAGCCCTGTCCCGCTTGGGTTCTGAATTTGCGGAAAAGCACCAGGAGGTCATTGAAGCTCTGACTCGGGGAATCGTGAATAAGATTCTCCACGACCCGATGGTTCAGTTGCGGGCGCAGCAGGATATCGAGACGCGACGGCGGGCTATGCAAAGTCTGCAAACCCTGTTCAATCTCGACCCCGATGGGGTATCGAGCCAACAGTACGGTTAGCTCGCGGGATGGGTCGAATTATTAATGATCCCTGGGGAGGCATTCTGTCGATAGAGGATGCCTCTTTTTAATTTGGGGATCTGGGATCGCCGGGAGTCGGGAAAGAGGCGATCAGCTTTGTGATTTTTTTTAATAAAATTCTCATATTCCACATATTTTTTGATAAAATTTAACATAACCACACACGAACCCCAACAAGGAGAGCTCGATGAGCGGAGGCGCTTTTTATCTCGATCCCGATGACGCCAAATCCCTTGGCGATATCAACTATATGCGTAAGCCGATGAAGGTGAAAAAATCTTTCCCGAAGATGGCCGCCGGGAAAGCCGTCAGTATTCCGGAAGAAACCCCCAAACCGGCAATGGAGATGGCGAAGAAGATTGTCGCCGAGTCTTCGACATCCGAAGCGACGACTAACGGCGCCGCCGATCGCCGCCGTCCGGATGCCAATTTAGATATGTTCCGCAGCATGGCCCGCGATATGAAGAAGTAATCGCAATCGGCGCGATTTAAACCGGGTCGGGGAGAATGGGTTTTCGGTAAGAACGCGGGGAACCCATGCTCCCGGACTCGGAATTTAACTGAATGATTTTAATATTTCTATACATAGCAATCTAAAGTGATTTAAAAATTGTCGGCGGTAAAACCCCAATTCTGGGGGCTTTGAGTCGAGGCAAGTTTCACGAATCATTGCACACTGCTATAGCTGTGCGCGATCGTCTGTTTGCAGTTTCCTTCTGTTGATTTCAGGTACATTCAAGAATAGATCCGAATTCATCTGGTTGTGTGCGACGATCGCATTTTGCGAAGGGAATCGAACTCATTTCGAGTCCGCCCCAATTATTCAAACTGAATCCTTTCCATCGCTGAAATTGACCACCTGCGATCGCTCTGAAGAGTTGTAACTTTAGATACTGAAGAAAAGATAAAATTGTGATAAAGTGATCTGACGGATCAATTACATCCAGGGTCAAATTGTGGCATATGGCATCTATCAGTCGTCCGGTATCCGGCTATGAAGATCGGCTAAAGCAACTTTTGATGGAAAAATTTGAGGATTACTTTAATTGGGAGGAAATTAGGGCGGTTAAAAAAATCAATGCCGCGGTTGTCAATGTCAGTGGGCGGCAGCGAATGCTATCTCAGAGGATCGCATTTTTTAGCCTAAATTTGGGCGTAACCCGCGATGAAGCGGAGGGCAAAAAAATTCGGGAAACGTTGCTCAAAGATATCGATTTGATGGAGCGATCGCACGAGGGATTACTCTACGGGGATGCCGAGATGCACTTGACGGGCACTCCTTCCAACAGCATTCGCTCGATGTATTTTTCGCCGCCCTTCGATTTAGATCGGCGCATCCGAGATTACATTGCGGCCGTCCGGACTCTGATCGCCATCCCGAGGGCGGAACTCACGCCCGAACACCCGACGTTAAATTATATTACCACAGTCGCCCCCAACGAATTGCTCTCTGTTTTAGATGCGGTTGTCGCCCAATATCAACGGGAAAGTGAAGTCGAGCAACTCGATCTCGAACACGTTCAAATCCAACTGTACCAGAAAGCCTGCGCCAGCGCCGCGATCGCCCAAACCCAAGCCCGAAAACTCGAACAGACGCTGCGGGAACTCGAACAAACCCAAGCCCAGCTTTTTCACGCCGAAAAAATGGCATCTTTGGGCGAACTCGTCGCCAGTTTGGGTCACGAAATTAACAATCCCGTCAACTGCATCTGCCACAATTTAACCCATGTCGAACGCTACACGCAAGACTTATTCGATCTGATCGAACTTTATCGAGATGCCAGTCCGGAAAGCGATCGCATTCAAAAATTGATCGACGAAATCGACCTAGAATTTTTGAGGCGAGATTTTCCTGCCGTCCTTTACGCCCTGAAAATCGGCTCCGATCGCCTGTATGAAATCGTGCGATCGCTGCGAAACTTTTCTCGCAAAGATGACGATTGCACCTTCCCCTTCAACCTCCACGACGGCTTGGAGGGAACCTTACTCATTTTAACCGATCGGCTGCGGGGCAAACCTCACCGCCCCCCCATCAAAGTGATCCGAAATTACGGAAAACTGCCCGAGGTTAATTGTTATCCCGGCCAAATCAATCAAGTGTTTATGAACCTGATCGGCAACGCCATCGACGCGATCGACGAAGTAGAGGATTGGAATCTGGAAAGCGGTCAAAAAATTCCCCTCATTCAGATCGAGACAGATGTCGGCCCGAGTACCGTCACGATCAAAATTTCCGATAACGGCAGGGGGATGGACGCGACGATCAAAACGAAATTATTCGACCAGTTTTTTACGACGAAAGCGATCGGAAAAGGAACCGGATTGGGACTCTACATCAGCCGTGAAATTGTCGTCGATCGCCACGGCGGAAACCTGCGGTGCGAGTCCGAACTCGGGCGAGGTACCGAATTTCGGATCGAACTGCCAAAACAATTAAGAATTAACAATTAACAATTAACAATTAACAATTATCCCTCGCCAAAAGATGGAGCTTTAAACCCGAACAGATCAAATCCGGTTCAGATCAAATCCGGTTGAATCCCCGGAACAAAACGGCTCGGATATTTAAACCGCTTGGGAATCAATTCCCAAGCTAACAGCTCAAATCATCTCAAGATGATTGGGGAGCTTGTGGGACTCAATAACCGGATCTGATATCAATACTCGGAAATCGAGTTCCCCCATTACCAACGGGCAACTCTATAAGGTTGCCCCCACGGGGGAGGCGGGGAATGGCGATCGATTCACCGTCAAACAATGAGTCTGATATAGCAGTGTGAAATGATGAGTGAAAATTCGATCCAGTCAAAGCCCCCAGGATTGGGGGTTTGGGGGCCAGACAATTTTAC
>JBNGCR010000105.1:0-17734 GCA_050045915.1 Limnospira sp. | reverse complement strand
CACACCCACACCCACACCCACACCCACACCCACACCCACACCCACACCCACACCCGTCCCCACATCCCCGGATTCGACCATCGAAGGAGACGAGGGGAATAATGAGCTTCCGGGCACCGCCGGAAAAGATATCATTTTAGGTCGGGGCGGAAATGATACCCTGCTGGGTTTCACCGCCAACGATTCCCTAGCGGGAGAAGCGGGAAATGACATTTTATATGGTGGTCGCAACGACGACTCGATGACCGGGGGGGGAGGTGACGACTTGTTGCAGGGGAACCGGAACGACGATCGCCTCGAAGGGGGGGATGGCAGTGATACCCTCTACGGCGGCCTGAACGAGGACACCCTGTTGGGAGAAAGCGGCAACGATCTCCTGTTCGGCGACAAGGGAGATGACAGTTTGGACGGCGGCGAACGCCTCGATACCCTCTACGGTGGCGAGGACAACGACACCCTCTTCGGCGGCATCGGCAGCGATCTCCTATTCGGCAATCAAAACGACGACAGCCTCAACGGTGGCGAGGGCGATGATAGCCTCTACGGCGGCTTGCAAAACGACACCCTTTTGGGGGAGGCGGGTTCGGACTTTCTGCGGGGCGATCGCGGCGACGACAGCCTCCACGGGGGATCAGGCGACGATTCCATGTATGGCGGCCAAGAAAACGACACCCTGATCGGCGGTGTGGGGATGGATTATGTCAGTGGCGATCGCGGTAATGACTGGATTATTGGGGTCGATCCCAACGCCGAGATTCCCGGACTCATCGAACTCGATACCCTCTACGGGGGAGACGGCGACGATACTTTCGTCCTAGGCGACGAAAACGGTCCCTATTACGACAACCAAAACGACGACGTGACGGGTGTGGCGGACTACGCCCTGATCGTCGATTTCAATACTGCCCAGGACGTGATTCTACTGAGTAATGACGATTATCTCTTCTCCGGCGACATTCCCGAAGGACTGCCCCAGGGAACGGCGATTTTCCGGCGGACGACGGGGGCCAACGAACTGATCGCCATTTTGGAGGGCATCGTGGACTTCAACCTCGACAGTGCCGACACGGAAGGCGGACCGATCCGATTTATTTAATTTCCCCCCCGGCGATTGTTGTGGGGAAAATCAAATTTCCCCACTCCGCCTCGTTCAAAACCGTCCGAAATTGGTAGAATTACTGTGAACTTTTACAAAAGTCAATCAACCGTGGAAGGAAAACCGAGACTCGCGATCGCCTGCCAAGGGGGCGGCAGTCAAACCGCTTTCACCGCCGGCGTCCTGAAAAAATTGCTGGAAGCAAAAATCCACGAAACCTATCAAATCGTCGGTTTGAGTGGCACTTCGGGCGGGGCGATCTGCGCTCTTTTGGCTTGGTATGGCTTGTTAAAAGCCGCCAAAGGTTCGACAGACTGCATCTCCCAAGGATTGATTGATTTCTGGAAGGATAACACCGCCACCGGGCCTTGGGAACAGTTGCTCAACGACTCCCTCATTCAAACTCGCCGCATGATAGAACGGGGAAAACTCCCCTACTACGAAGCCAATCCCTATGACTGGCAGTGGCAGTGGATGCAAAATTTCCTCCAGACTCAAGCCCCCCGAAAAGAATATCTAGATTTAAAAAAACTCCTAGAAAAATACGTCCCATTTTCCGAGCTAGAGAATTTCATCGAACCGTCGAGTCCGAGGTTGCTCGTCGGAGCCGTCAATGTTCTCTCAGGTGGTTTCAAAGCATTCGACTCCAAACAGGGCAATATAAGCGTCGATATGATTTTAGCTTCCGCCGCCGTTCCGACGCTATTTAAAGCCGTAGAAATCGACGGCGAATTTTATTGGGACGGTTTGTTCGCCGAAAATCCACCCATGACCAAATTGTTACAAACCCTCCCCGAAGAACTTTGGGTCATCCAAATCAACCCCAAAGAAGCGCAGAGCGTACCGAATACTCTCGAAAATATCATCGATCGCCGCAACGAATTGGAGGGCAACATCATGCTCGCCGTGGAATTGCGCGTCCTCCAATTTATCAATCAATTGGTGGAATTAGGAGCGTTAAAAGAAGAATTTTTAGAGCGTTATCCCCTCCATCATATCAAACTGCGAATCATCCGCATGAGCGAACCCCTCGCCGAAAGTTTAGACTACGCCTCCAAACTCGATCGCTCCCCCACTCACATCAATATGTTGATAGCCGAAGGCGAAATGGAAGCCAGCAAATTTCTCAACAATCCCGACCATGAACAATACGGCCCCCCGCCGTGGTGGGAAAGCGAACAAGTCTTTTTCAATTAATAATTAATAATTAATAATGAAAGAATCCGAGTTGCCCCCTACCGGAGCCGCACCAAAGACAGGGGAGCCGATGGCTATAATCTGCGAAATCTGCGGACTTATAATCGTATAAAAAAGCGATAAAAAAACGCCCAATTTCAGATGAAATTGGGCGTTTAAAAAACGTCAAAACCAGGAAAAATCACCACTTCAACAGGTTAAATTCTTCCATATCCACCGTGTCGCGGTTGCGGTAAATCGTCAAAACGATCGCCAGACCAACCGCCGCCTCAGCCGCCGCCACGGTAATCACAAAAACCGTAAAAACCTGACCCTTAATATTCCCCGAATCCAAATAATTAGAAAACCCCATCAAATTGAGGTTGACCGCATTCAACAGCAATTCGATGGACATCAAAACCCGCACAGCATTTCGGCTGGTAATCAATCCGTAAATACCGATGCAGAACAAAGCGGCCGCGACAATTAGAAAATACTCCAGTTGCAATTCCATAAACCGTTTTTTTGATTGACCTGATCAATGAAAACTGTAGGGGCGCAAGGCTGGCGCCCTCCGAGTTTAAAACCTTCCTTCCGAACAGCGCCCGATCGCATCTTACAAACTACTCCGAAGTCTCTTTCCGGCCCGAAACCGAGAGCAATTCCCGGGGCCGCTCTTGGAGCGTCCAGACCGGCGTTTCGTCCGGGTCGGTGGGCGACAAATCGGGGATAAAATCCCGGCGGGCCAGGACGATCGCCCCCACCATCGCCATCAACAGAAACACCGACGCCAGCTCGAAAGGCAACAAAAAGTCGCTGAAGAAATGCTGACCGATGAGAACGACGGAACTTTCGGTCCCTGCTGTCACGGCGGTAGCCGTCCAAGGCGTAGACAACACCATCGCAGACAGCAGGCCGAACAGACCCACGCAGACCAAAGCCGTCGCCACCTGACGTATCCACGCCTTCGGCAACGTGCGGAAATTCTGCTGTTTGTTGACCAACATAATCCCGAACAGGATCAACACGTTGACCGAACCCACATAAATCAGAACCTGAGCCGCCGCCACGAAGTCCGCATTCAAAAGCAGATACAGTCCGGCCATGCTCATGAACACCCCCCCGAGCAAAAACGCGGAGTAGACGATATTCTGGAGCAGGACCACGCCCAACGCGGTGCCAATCATTATTACGGCTAACAGGCCAAAAGAAACGACCTGAACCCCTTCTGCTAAATTCACAGTCTTTTTATTCCTACAATCATCAAAAACTCGACAGTTGCCGGCGGGGACTCCGGAATCGACGCGAGTCCCCACCGACGGGCTAGGCGTTTTCCGCCTCTTTTTCCGATTCCCCTTTCTGCCGTTCCATGAGCTCCAGAATTTCCTCCGGACGCAGACCAGCACGGCGGGCGGTGTGGGGGACTTCGTGGCCGTCGGTCACGCCCTTGGGCAGGTAGGCCAGTTCTCGGATAGGAGTCACCATCGGATCGTCCGTAACCTTGTAGGGCAACCGTCCCAGTGCTACATTATCATAGTTCAACTCGTGGCGATCGTAGGCCGCGAGTTCGTACTCTTCCGTCATGGATAGGCAATTCGTTGGACAATATTCCACGCAGTTGCCGCAGAAGATGCACACCCCGAAATCGATGCTGTAATGCTTGAGTTTCTTTTTCTTCATCTCCCGGTTGAACTCCCAATCCACGACGGGCAAGTTGATCGGACAAACCCGCACGCAGACTTCGCAGGAGATGCACTTGTCGAACTCGAAGTGAATCCGGCCTCTGAACCGCTCCGAGGGAATTAATTTTTCGTAAGGGTATTGAACCGTGATGGGGCGGCGTCTCATGTGGTCGAAGGTTACGGATAAACCTTGGCCGATGAACTTCGCCGCCTGGATGGTTTCCTTGGCGTAATCGCCAACTTGGTTGAGGAACTTGAGCATGGTGGTTTCCGAAGTTTCTTCATGGGGGGTCGGGCGAGGTCGGTTGCAACTATCAGCTATCAGCTATCAGCCGTCAGCTTTAACGGGCAATCCGATCGCCTCTGACCCTTATTATGATCCTCAAAACCCGAACCGGACACCGGGTCGGCTCGGGAGGATACCGCTTATCCCCCAAATGCCACGGGGAATACCAGTTTCAACGCCGCCGTCAGCAGCAGGTTCACCAGGGCGACGGGCAGCAAGAATTTCCAACCCAGGTTCAACAGTTGGTCGATGCGAACCCGGGGCACCGTCCACCGCAGCAGGACAGCCGTAAAGACCAGCAGGTAAGCTTTCAGGATAGTCATGGTGATGCCGAGGCTGGCGGTTAGGACTTGCAGCCAAGGGGTAGTTTCGCTGATGCCCAACACCCCGGCGATGGTTTCCACCGGAATCGGAAAGTCCCAGCCGCCCAGGTACAACACCGCCACCAGCAGAGCCGAAAGCACTAGGTTGACGTAGGAGGCGAGATAATACAGGGCGAACTTCATCCCCGCATATTCGGTTTGATAGCCCGCCACCAGTTCTTCTTCCGCTTCCGGCAAGTCGAAGGGTAGCCGCTCGCACTCAGCCAAAGCCGCAATCGAGAAAATCAGAAAGCCGACGGGCTGGCGCCAGACGTTCCAGCCGAGAATGCCGTAGCCGGACTGTTGTTCGACGATATCGATGGTGCTGAGGCTGTTCGACATCATCACCACGGCCAGCACCGCCAGGGCGAGGGGAATTTCGTAGCTGATGGATTGGGCGGCAGCCCGGAGCCCCCCGAGGAGGGAGTATTTGTTGTTGGAGGCGTAGCCGGACATCAGCAGGCCGATGGGCTGGATGCTCGACAGGGCAATCCACAAAAAGATCGCCGTTCCCAAGTCCGCGATCGCCAAATCTTGTCCGAAGGGTACGATCAGATAGGACAAAAAGACGGGAATTGTAACGATAATCGGGCCGAGGGTGAACAGGAGGGGATCGGCTTTGAAGGGAACGATGTCTTCCTTGAGCAACAGTTTCAAACCGTCCGCCAGGGGCGCCAAAGTTCCCATCGGGCCGATGTATTCCGGGCCGATCCGCTGCTGGGCCGCGGCGGAAATTTTCCGCTCCAACCACACGGTTCCCAGCACGCCGACGGTGGCCGCGACGAGCATCAATCCCATCGGAAATGGCATCCACATGGTTTTGGCGACGCCGGAGGGAATGCCGAAATCCGAGAGGACCTGAATGAAACTTCCTTGTATATCTATTCCTGGGTTCATATATTTGCATTCAAAACGGCTGCACTTCCCCGAGACGGCATCGCGCCGTCCGTTCGAGGGGATGCCCGAGTTCATTC
Source organism: Limnospira sp. (assembly GCA_050045915.1). Classification (GTDB taxonomy): domain Bacteria; phylum Cyanobacteriota; class Cyanobacteriia; order Cyanobacteriales; family Microcoleaceae; genus Limnospira. The sequence continues at coordinate 12,158 of JBNGCR010000105.1, read as the reverse complement.
TCGACGCCGGCAATTGAGTCCCGTCCGAGGGCTACCGCCGGAGAATTTCCCCAGGTCGAGGGGGCGTGTCGTCCACGGATTTTGCTATGGTTTTGACACTTCCCACTCCAAAAAGAGACGGGTCTTCTCAGATCCCGTGCAATTCTCTTGACACTCTCCGCCCTAAAGGGACGGAGATTCTTGCTTCTTAGGGAGCCGGAGTTTTACAACGTCCAGGTTGGAGCCTAGCCCTCCACAAGCTTTCACGGTCTGCCCGACCGCGATGTTTTTTTGTAAAGATTGTTTAAACTTTACACCTGATTAGTATAACGTCGGACGGACTCGAAACTAAACTCGAAGCGAAAATTTTGCCGACGAAAGAATTCGCGATCGCTAATCCCACTGATAAGCGGAGGGGGGGAGGGGTGAGAGGAAGCGGAGTCCCCCTATTCCCCATTCCCCATTCCCTATTCCCCATTCCCCATTCCCTATTCCCTATTCCCTATTCCCTATTCCCGACTCCCCAAACTTACGCCACCGGCCCTCCGAGGTCGATCGCGCAATTCCGCTCGTGGATGGGAATGTAAATTTCGCCGTGGGTGCCGGTGTAAATTTGCGTGGGCCGGTAAATCCGGTTTTTGACGAGTTGCTCCTTCCAGTGTGCCAGCCATCCGGCGACCCGGGCGATCGCAAAAATGGGGGTAAACAGATCCGAAGGAATCCCCAACTTGCGGTACACCAGGCCGGAGTAGAAGTCCACGTTGGGGTAAATCCCCTTGGCGCCCAATTTTTCGTCAACGGCTTTTTCCAGTTCCACCGCGATCTCGTAGTATTTATCCCGGCCGAACTTGTCGAACAATTGTTCCGCCAACTCCTGGAGGATGGTAGCCCGGGGATCTTTCACCTTGTAAACCCGGTGGCCGAAGCCCATGATTTTGGCTTTTTTCTCCATCAATGCGTCCAGGTAGGGCCGGACATTTTCCACCGAACCGATCTCTTCGAGCATCGTCAGCACTTCCTCATTCGCCCCGCCGTGCAGGGGGCCGGCCAGGGTTCCCACCGCTGAGGCGACGACGGCGTAGGGGTCTGTCAATGTAGAAGCCGTCACCATCGCCGAGAAGGTGGAGGCGTTGATGGTGTGTTCGGCGTGGAGGGTGAGGCAGACATCGAAAACGTGGGCCGCGAGGGGGTCGGGTTCCCGTTCACTGAGCATATACAGGAAGTTGGCCGAGTAGTCCAGATCGTCCCGGGGCTGAACCGGGTCGTTTCCCTTCCGCATCAGTTTGAAGGCCGCCACCATCGTGGGGATTTTAGCCAGCAGCCGCACCACTGCTTCCCGGATGTACTGGGGGTTGTCCAGGGCGCGGCGGGAGTAGAACAGGCCCAGGGCCGCCGCCGAGGTTTGCAGGGCGTCCATCGGGTGTCCGGTTTCGGGGAAGCATTTCATCATGTCCCGAATCCGGTACTTAATCCGCCGGTGGTAGCGGATATCGTGCTCGAAATCGGCGAGTTCGTCTTTGGTCGGCAGTTTGCCCCAGATCAACAAATAGGCGGTTTCCAGAAAGGTGCTCTGCTTGGCAAGCTGCTCGATATTGATGCCCCGGTATTCCAGAAGTCCCTTTTGTCCGTCAACGTAGCTGATACTGGACAGCGTGGCGGGAACGCCCTCCAAACCGGGCTTGTACTCACTGACGATAGTCATAACAGCTTTTCTATATGTGTAGAACGTACAGAGGTTAGATTATCAGATGCATCTGGGCGATCGCGATTTTAACAACAATTAATTAATGAAGTTCGAGTTCCGGAACCTGAAAACGGGTTCAGCCCAGTAGAAATTTTGGGGGGGTCAGCCAGAAGAGTCGGGCATTTCCGACCGGCGATCCCGTCTCGGGCAGGGCGAGGCCGATGATGCCCGCTTTCTTGACCACTAAAACCTCCCGAACTTCCCCCCAAATTAAGGATTCCGCCCAGTTGCCCAAATCAGGCTGATGTCCGACCAAAGCCAGGTCGCCCCCGCCACTTTTGTCAAGATTTCCGTACCAATCGAGCCACTGCCGGAGGTCGCCCTCGGGCGCCAAAGGGGGGAAGATTTCCAAGCGGGAACTCAACCCGCCAGACTGCAAGATTTCGGCGGTCTGACGGGCGCGGACGAGGGGACTCGAAAGGATGCGGTCGAACCTCAGTTTCAGGGTTTTGAGTTGGGCCGCGACCTGGCGAGTTTTGCGATCGCCCTCGGCCGTCAGGGGGCGTTCTTCATCCTTGGCGGAGGTGGCGCGATCGGCGGCGATTCCATGACGAATTAGGTACAGGTTGGGCATCGGATGAATCCAGTTTCGGGCGGGTGAGCTTGACGTTTCACCAGCTTATCATCCATCCCGACAAGAAACCCCCGAGCGATCGCGCCGGGGGGTTTCACAGACCAATCATGTATTTTTGCCACTCTTGATTCATGCCACTTTTGAGGTGCTTTGTCACTTCAAAATAAAGGCTGCTGTAGGGTTTGCGCGGCGTATTTCGCAAGGTCATCCCGGCTTCTCTGGGAGTCCGGCTCCCTTTTTTGACGTTGCAGCGCACGCAGGCTGTGACCAGGTTTTCCCAAGTCTCACCCCCCTTGCGCGATCGCGGGATGACGTGATCCAGGGTGAGTTCGTCCCCGGTGTAGCCGCAATATTGACAGGAATGACAATCCCGGTGCAATATATTCCTTCGGGTCAAGGGAATTTCTTTGTAGGGGACTCGAACGTAGTGGCGCAGTCGGATCACAGTTGGTAGCGGAAAATCCGGCAGGAGGTATTTTCCGTTATGCTCGACTTGCTCGGCCTTCTCCTTTAATAACAAAACCACCGCCCTTCGCCAAGTGGTGATGTTGAGCGGTTCGTAGGAGGCGTTCAACACCAGAACATTGCCCATATTAGAATTGCTGCAAGGTAATGTTTGATCGAATATTACCACAGCTTAACTTGTTATTGGCCTGGGGAGCAAAGGGCGGGGGCGGAAAGTCGCGCGATCGCAGAATTTCTAGACGCGGACTCGGAGTTCCAATGGAAACGCTGTAGAGTATTCTGGTAGCATTCCGGCCGGACCGGGAGCATCGGTTCCAGATATCAGCGTGAGGAGTGAGTGATGATTAGCGGGAAACCCATCGAGATGGGCGCGTCTGCGGAACATCTCGACATCGAGATCGGGGGCGGATACGGACATCGGGCTTGGGTGGAAGTGGATCGGCGGGCGATCGTCCACAACGTCAAACAGATCCGCCGCCTGCTCTCCCCCCGCACCCAATTGATGGCGGTGGTGAAGGCGGATGCCTACGGACACGGCGCCCTATCTGTGGCTCGGGTGGTTTCCGAAGCGGGGGTCGGGAGTTTTGCGGTGGCGACGATTCCGGAGGGCATCCAACTCCGACAGGGGGGAATCGACCGCCCGATTTTGGTGTTGGGGGCGGCCCACACCGAGGATGAAGTGGGCGCGATCGCCTGCTGGCAACTGCAACCGACCCTGTGCACCCCCCAGCAGGCGCTATTATTTTCGGAAACGTTGCAAACTTTGGGGCGATCGCTCCGGGTCCATCTCAACATCGATACGGGGATGTCCCGTTTGGGCACGTCCTGGGAAAAGGCGGGGGAATTCGTGCAACTGGTGCGCGGGTTGCCCCATTTGGAAATTTCCGGGATTTACTCCCACTTCGCCACGGCGGACAGTCCGGACCACATCGTTATGGAACGGCAGCACCGCCGCTTCCGACGGGCGATCGCACAAATTGCCGATTTTTTAGATCGCGATCGCCCTCCCTGTCTACATATCGCCAACTCCGCCGCCACCCTCACCGACCCGGCTCTGCACTATGATAGGGTGCGGGTGGGATTGGCGATTTACGGGTTGTATCCGGCTCCCCATCTGCGATCAATCACCGATCTCAAACCGGCGATGAGCGTCCGGGCCCGAGTCACCCAAATCAAAACTATCGAAGCGGGGACGGGGGTGAGTTACGGACATCAATTTGTCGCCCCCAAACGGACTCGCATCGCCGTCGTCGGTATCGGCTACGCGGACGGCGTACCCCGCAACCTTTCCAACTGCATGAAGGTACTCATTCGCGGCCAGTTCGTCCCCCAAATTGGGGCGGTGACGATGGATCAGTTGATGTTGGATGTGAGCGATATTCCCGATTTACAGGTGGGGGAAGTGGTGACGCTGCTGGGAGAAGACGGCGATCGCGCCATTTCCGCTGACGACTGGGCAGATCAGTTGGGGACGATTTCTTGGGAAATTCTTTGCGGCTTCAAGCATCGCCTGCCCCGCATTCTGAGGTAATATCCGCTCGGGTTCATATCAAATCCGGTGGAATGCCCGGAACAAAACGGGTTGGAGATCAAGACCGCTTGGGAATCAATTCCGGAGGGCGCAAGCCAGGGGCCCCTACCCGATCCAATCCTATTCAGATGATTAGAGAGTTAGTGCGGCTAAATAACCGGACTTGATATATACCAGTGCGCGCTCGTATAGTTACAAAACCTATAAAAGGGAGTCGGGAGTCGGTATTAGGGAGTCGGGAGTAGAGAGATTGATCATTCCCGGCGTGTAACCACGCCAGCGCTCGTTGATATAACAAGGGATTGGATGGCCCCTCCCCCTTGTTTTCATGCCGAAAAATCTCCCTCTGCTCCCCCTGCCATTTTTCGGGGGAGAATGAAACGGCCCGGGTTGCCAAGGGGGAGTTAGAGGGGGTCTGAATCAAGATTAACTCAACGTTGCCAGAGCGTTTTCAACCGCATCACAGGCCCGGTCAACTTCCGCTTGATTCACAATTAACGGGGGCACGAAGCGCACCACTTTCGGACCGGCGGGGACCAGCAACACCCCTGCCGCGATCGCCGCATTCACCACTTCAATGGAAGTCAGTTCAACATCGGCCCTCAATTCCATGCCATTGATCAAACCCCAACCCCGCACTTCGGCAACTAAACTGGGATACTGAGTCGCGATCGCCTCCAGTCGGTTCCGCAACTGTTCCCCTCGTTTCTGCACGTTTTCCAGCAGGTTTTCCCGTTCCAAGGTCTGACACACCGTCAACGCCACCCCGCAGGCGAAGGGGTTGCCGCCGAAGGTGCTGGCGTGGTTTCCGGGTTCAAAGACGTCGCAGGAGGACTTGCACAGCAGGGCCCCGATGGGGATGCCGCCGCCGAGTCCCTTCGCCGAGGTGAAAATATCCGGTTCGATACCGAGATTTTCGTATCCCCACCATTTCCCGCTGCGTCCCATTCCGACCTGAACTTCGTCGAGGATGAGCAGGATGCCCTTTTCGTCGCAGATTTGGCGAATTTTTTGGAAATACTCGCGATCGCCGGGACGGACGCCGCCCTCGCCCTGCAGGGCTTCCAGCAGAATTGCAGCCACCCGCCGCCCGTTTTTGTCAACTTCCGCGATCGCCGCTTCCAGGGCGGCTAGGTCGTTGTAGGGGGCGTAAACGAAGCCGGGAACCAGGGGGCTGAAACCCTTTTGGTATTTGGGCTGTCCGGTGGCGGTGATGGTCGCCAGGGTGCGTCCGTGGAAGCTGGCGTGGGCGGTGATGATGACCGGATCTTCGATATTGAGGCGATCGTGGGCGTACTTGCGGGCTAACTTGATCGCCCCTTCGTTGGCTTCGGCGCCGGAGTTGCAGAAAAAGACGCGATCGCCGGCCGAATGTTGCGTCAGCCACGCGGCTAACTCGCCCTGTTCGGGGATGTAGTAGAGGTTGGAGACGTGGTGCAGTTTTTGAATTTGCCGCGTCACCGCTTCAATTAAGGCCGGGTGGGCGTGTCCGAGGGTGCAGGTGGCGATTCCCGCCACGAAGTCGAGATATTCCCGCCCCTCCGTATCCCACACCCGACAGCCTTCCCCCCGTTCGAGGGCGATGGGAAACCGCCCGTAGGTGGTCATGACGTTGGCATCGAAGCGATCGATACTGAATGGGGTCCCAGTTTTTGTTAATGTTTCCGGACTCACGAATGGCTCCTTATAATTTGCTGCTGATCCTCGATTTTACGGGAAAATTCCCTGCCGCTGGGGGCGATCGCATCGCGATGGGCTTCACGGAGTCAGGATTTGTTGACATTGGCGGGGGGATGTCTGTCGGGGAAGATCGTCTCATGATGCCGACAAACAGCCCGCGATCGCTTCGTAAAGATTCCCCAGCAACTCCTCAAAGGTATCGCCTTGGGTGGCACATCCGGGAAGGGCGGGAACCTCGGCCCAAAATCCACCTTCTTCGGCTTCGTGAATGACAACTTTTAGTTTCATTTAAATTTATCCCTTAAATCTCCAACTTTTTTTTTAAATTGACAGTATCGCTCACTTTTAGATCCGATTCGATGGACGGGGAGGTTTCAGAGTCCATCGCCTTTGAGGTTTCGGTCATGGTGTGAGTTCTCCGTTTTTGGGAGAGATTAAATGGATGGATGGAAAATAGGTCTGATAGCGCTTTGCATCTCGCGTCAGTAATGGCAGATTTTGAATGGCTGCGTGTGCGCCGATGTAGAAATCTGGTAAGGGCGATCGCCGACTCCCCCCTTGCCGTCGATAGGCGAGAAAGGCTTTACCCGCTAGAAAGGCAGCTTAATAGGGAAGCGGATCTCGCCTAAAGACGGTTTCAGGTAAGGCGTTCTCTACTGCTTCGGAGTCCTGAAAACCGATAGAAACTTCGGCAAAAATAATGGGGTTAATCACGAGAGTACCCTGGTTGGCAAAGTTGGCCAGTTGTTGAGCAGACCATTCAAACCATTGCGGGTCTTCAGTGAGTACATCAAGAATAACATTGCTATCAACTAAAATTGGGGTCATTGGTCGCCACGGGTTAACCTCAAAATCTCATCGGTGCTGAGGTTTCCCTTGGCTTTGCCTCGCAGGGTGGCAATCAGTTGGATTCCTCTGGAGGGTGGGGTCGGTTGGCTGATTTGCAGCATATTGTCGATGACTTGCACCTGGACTTTTGCTCCCGGAACTAATCCGAGTTGAGATAAGATTTCCGGGGGTAGGGTGATTTGTCCTTGTTCGTTAATTTTGAGTGTCACCATCGGCTCAATGTGATGTTGTAATGGACTCTTTGGAAATCTCGATGTTGCGATCGCCCATCATTTCCTCAAATAATGAAGTGGGCAGAACTGCCTCTACTGGCCAGACTCCGGGCTTGTGCAGGCGATTTTCCAGCATCAATTGGGCGATCGTCCCCGTACCGATGCCGGCGATAACTGCGGTATTATCGTGGACGACGGTGGAGGAGAATTGGGCGGGTTTTCCGTTTTTTTTGCCGCTGACGTGCGATCGCACTGCCACGCCGATGCCGCTGAAATTGTCCGTCACTTCGGTCATTTGATAGCTGACGTGGGAGAGGAATTCGATCACGTTGGGATTTTGCAGCCAACTCGCCGGCCACCAGTGGGCGACACTCCAGGTAAGGTGATTGTAAAAGTCGGGTGCCGTGCCGAATTTGGTGATCACAGTTTTGACGGGAAACGATTCCGACAGGGTGAAACATTCGGGCATATCGAACCAGTAAACTCCCGTTTTTCCGTAGGGTTTGGGAAATTCGATTGTTTCGCGATCGCTGTAGGGTTTGACGGTCTGCCACTGGCCGTCCAGCCACACTTCAAAGGGTTTTTGCAGCCCCAAAAAGGTGGTTCGCATCACCGTCAACCCCGCCCCGCCGGAGCCGCCGACGACATAACTGAGGTGGATGGTGTCCGCCTCGTCCAACTGTTCCACACCCTGCCGCACCAGACTATTGGAAATTCCCGGAAAAATGCCGCTATTTACAATAGCCGTCACCCCCGCTTCCGCCGCCGCCGAGCACCGATCCAACATTTGGCGGGTGAAGCTGCGGTTATCGCTGACGTCGATATAATTGACCCGTTCGGCGATGCAGTGTTCCAGAACGGCGGTGTCCCGGTAGTGAAAGGGACCGGCACAGTGCACCACCAAATCCGACTCGGCGATCGCAGTTCGCAACTTGTCGCGATCGCTCAAATCTAAGGATAAATAGCGAAAATCCCCGGATCGCCCCTGAGAGCCGTTGCGTCCGGTGACGGTAATTTCCGCCGTCGCGTGTTGAGTCAGATCCCGGGCGACACTGCTGCCGATGCGACCTTGGCCCCCGAGAATCAAAACCCGTGCATTCATAATCTGTCGTTTCGTGTGGATGTGCGATCGTCCCCCAGTTTATCGCAAGTCTAATCGGTTATTTGACTTTTGACTTTCCCCACACCCTACACCCTACACCCTACACCCGTCGCGCAGCGACAGTTTATCACGGCGGATTCCCCGAAGTCCCGCCCGGGCGGTAAGCTAGGAGATTGAAATTGATATGGTGAATTTTATGCGATCGCGAATTTTTCCCGCTCTCCTGGCGTCCGCCGTCATCGGGTTCCTCGGTTGGCTGTGGACTCCCCCCGCCTGGGCGATGATTCAGGTCGAATTATTCGATCTCGGCTACAAAGACTGTCCCGCCGAAATGTCGGAAGGTATGGTTTCGAGCGGTTCCATCCAAGACGCCAACTGTTTCATCGTCACCGGAAAGGCTAAAAACACCTCCGGCAAAACCGTCGTCGATGCCGATATCTTCGGCCGAATTTACGATGCCAACGATAACCGCGTCATGCAGAACCGCACCCGCCTCGGCAGCATCGACGTGGTGCCCCCGGGGGTGAGCGATTTTGAACTGAGGATTTCCGTCCCCGCCGCCCTCAAAACCCCCCTGAAACTCGAACAGTTCAAGGCTTCCGGCTTCACGGGCCGCATCGGACGTTAGGGGGGAATCGGGAATCGGGAATCGGGAATCGGGAATCGGGAATCGGGAATCGGGAATTAGTATTTTTCATTTTTCATTTTTCATTTTCCCTACTCCCCACACCCCAATTACCCACTCAACTCCAAGTGACAGACGCAGGCTTTCTCCTCTAGCCACTGTTCTCCGACTTGTTTGAGTGCCAGGATGACCGGTTTGAGTTCCCGGCCTTTATCGGTGAGGGAATATTCGACGTGGGGGGGGATTTCGGGGTAAACCGTCCGGATTAATAAACCGTAGCGCTCTAACTGTCTCAATCGGATAGTTAGGGTTTTTGTGCTGATCCCCGGCAGGGCTTCGAGCAATTCGTGGGTTCTCAAATCGCTTCGGAAGAGTTCTCGCAGGATTTGGATCGACCATTTACTACCGATTATCTCCAGAATAAATTGGATCGGACAGGTGATCTCCCGGCAACGATCGCGGCTTAATGAAGTGGGCGATTCGTTACGTTTCTTAACTTTCATCGGCTGTTCCTCATGTTCTTAATCTTTTTTAAGAATAACCTATATTCCAGAGAAATCGCCAATTTTTTCGCCCGGTAACTGTGGGCGACGGCCGGGGGATATGGCCGTTTATGAGAAAAACAATACAATAAAAGTACAGTCAAAGAAAACACAAGCTCGAACGTAAGTCCGGACGATAAATATTGAAAAACCGGCTTTATATCACGACAAAAAGCTGGGGATCAACGGCAATATCATTTTCTGGACTCAGTAAAATAGGGAGAAATGGGCGATCGCGGTACGGAACCGGTCTGCCCCTGTTTCTCATAAAACCGATAAAAACTGCGCCGTCATCCCGTTGGCGGCAACTTTAATTTGGAGTTTTTCACCCCATGTTGAAACTATCCACCCAAAAAAAAGCGCAAGTTAGCAAAACCCAATCCCTCGTTTTGTGGTTCGAGGAAGTCGGACTCGCAGACCTGCCCTTGGTGGGCGGTAAAAATGCCTCCCTGGGCGAAATGATCCGGCAACTGCGACCCCGGGGCATCGAAGTCCCCCAGGGGTTCGCCATCACCGCCGAGGCTTACCGTCGCTTTATCGAATACGCCGATTTGGAAACCCGCCTGCGGGAGTTGTTCGCCGATCTCGATGTGGAAGATATCAAAAACCTCCGCTGCCACGGACTCGAAGCCCGATCGCTGATCGCCAATACCCTGCTGCCCCCCGACCTGGAAGAAGCGATCGCCCTCGCCTACCAACAATTGTGCGATCGCTACGGCGGCGAAACCGATGTGGCGGTGCGATCGTCTGCCACCGCCGAAGATCTCCCCGACGCCAGCTTCGCCGGACAGCAGGAAACCTACCTGAATATCCGCGGCCTGAAAGGGGTTCTGGAGGCAACCCGCAAGTGTTTCGCCTCCCTGTTCACCGATCGCGCCATCTCCTACCGGACGTTAAAAGGATTCGACCATTTCGATGTCGCCCTCTCCATCGGCGTCCAGAAAATGGTGCGATCGGACCTAGCCACCTCCGGCGTGATGTTCTCCATCGACACGGAAACCGGCTTCAAAAATGCGGTTCTGATTACCGCCGCCTACGGTTTGGGGGAAACGGTGGTCCAGGGCGCCGTCAACCCGGACGAGTACAAAGTTTTCAAACCCACCCTGCGGGAAGGATTCCGCCCGATTTTGGAAAAGCGCCTCGGGTCCAAGGCGATGAAGATGATCTATGATCGCACCCACTCCACCCGCACCGTCCCCGTCCCGGAATCTCAGCAGCGACAATTCGCCCTCAGCGACGATGAAATCCTGAAACTGGCGCGGTGGGCCCAGGTCATCGAGGACCACTATTCCCAAATTCGCGGTGGCTATTCCCCGATGGATATCGAATGGGCGAAGGACGGACAGACGGGGGAATTGTTCGTGGTCCAGGCCCGCCCGGAGACGGTGGAATCTCAAAAGTGCGATCGCGTCCTGCGACAGTATCACATCCACGGCGGCGGTGAGGTGTTGGCGGAAGGTCGGGCCGTGGGCGATCGTGTCGGACAGGGCAAGGCGCGAGTTATTTTAAACGTGCAGCGGATCGAGGAATTCCAAGCTGGTGAAGTGCTCGTCACCCAAAAAACCGATCCGGATTGGGAACCGATCATGAAAAAGGCTTCGGCGATTATTACCAATTCCGGGGGGCGGACTTGTCACGCGGCAATTATTGCCCGGGAAATGGGGATTCCGGCGATTGTAGGATGCGGAAATGCGACGGATGTGGTGCGATCGGGTCAGGAGGTGACGGTTTCCTGTGCCGAGGGGGAAACGGGCAAGGTTTACGAGGGTTTGATTCCGTTTGCGATCGCGGAAACGGTACTCGATGACCTCCCCAAAACTCGGACGCAAATTTTGATGAATGTGGGCAACCCGGAAGAGGCGTTTCGTCTCGCTTCTGTTCCCTGCGACGGGGTGGGGTTGGCGCGGCTGGAATTTATCATCGCCAACCATATCAAAGTTCATCCCCTGGCATTGATTCATTTTGACGACATTGAAGATGAGGGGGCGCGGCGGGAAATCGAACGGCTGACGGCGGGATTTGAACGAAAACCGGATTATTTTGTGGACAAACTCGCCCACGGCATCGGCGCGATCGCGGCGGCGTTTTATCCCAATCCCGTGGTGGTGCGGATGAGCGATTTTAAGAGTAACGAATACGCCAATTTATTGGGCGGGCGACAGTTTGAACCCGAGGAAGAAAACCCGATGATTGGGTGGCGGGGGGCATCTCGCTATACGGATTCTAAATATCGGGCGGCGTTCGCGCTGGAATGTCGGGCCCTGAAGCGGGTTCGGGATGAGATGGGACTGGCGAATGTGGTTCCGATGATTCCGTTTTGTCGCACGCCGGAGGAGGGGCGAAATGTGTTGGCGGAGATGGAAAAACATGGTTTGAAACGGGGCGAACATGGTTTGCAGGTTTATGTGATGTGCGAGTTGCCCAGTAATGTTTTATTGGCGGACGAGTTTTGCCAGGTGTTCGACGGTTTTTCTATTGGATCGAATGATTTAACTCAATTGACGTTGGGATTGGATCGGGATTCGGGACTGGTGGCACACATTTTCGACGAACGGGATGAGGCGGTGAAACGGATGGTGAAATGGGCGATCGAAACTGCGAAAAAACACGGCCGAAAAATCGGAATTTGCGGTCAGGCGCCGAGCGATTATCCGGAGTTCGCCCGCTTTTTGGTGGAGGCTGGAATTGATTCGATCAGCCTGAATCCGGATTCGGTGTTGAAGACGCGGTTGGATGTGGCGAAGATGGAGGGATGAAGGATTTCGCGCCCCCAAACCCCCAATTCTGGGGGATTTGAATGGCCCCCAAACCCCCAATTCTGGGGGATTTAATTGAGTCCCCAAACCCCCAATTCT
>JBNGCR010000104.1:0-17799 GCA_050045915.1 Limnospira sp. | reverse complement strand
GATTGCCGTTACTCGTGACACGCTGATGGGCTGGAGTGAATTTCTATATTTGGGCGTGGGGTTAGGCTTGGGTTGGGGTGCGAACCGCTGGGGACTCGGACGCCGCAATGGGGCGAAGTCCATCGGCAAAACCGACCGTGGCGGTGAATCATCGCGAATTCGCCCCGCCGAAACCGAGTTTCCGCATTTGTCGGAAATGATCCATCCGCAAATCGAAACCCTATCCGAACAACTGCAACAGGTGCGACTGGCCTATCACATGGCGGCGGAAATGGAGCAGTTTAAGGCGGGGTTTCTGGCCCGGACATCCCACGAACTGCGATCGCCCCTCAACAGCATGATCGGTCTGCTACAGTTGATCCTGGCTGACCTGTGCGAGAGTCCGGAGGAGGAGCGGGAGTTCATCCAACAGGCCCACGACGCCACCCTCCGCATGGTGGGGTTGCTCGATGAAGTGGTGCACGTCGCCAAAACCGAATACGGGACCGAACGCATGAACCCGCAACCCGTGCAACTCGCCCCGATTTTTGAAGAAATCCACCAACTCACCCACCTGCAAGCCGCCAACCGCAGCATCCGGCTTTCTATCTCCGCCCCGGACCCGACCCTGCACGCGATCGCCGATCGCCCCCGCCTGAAGCAGGTTTTGCTCAGTCTCGTCGATGCCGCGATCGCCGGGATGGACGAGGGGAAGGTGCGGATGTCGGCCCACCCCTCCCCGGAATCCGGCTACGTCCACATCTGGATCGACGACCAGCGGCCCGTGGGGGCCTGGAGCGAATCCTGGGACCTGCTGCAATCTACCCTGGAGGCTAAAGATCCGCAACTGCTAGACCCCGAAAATTTGACCCTCTCCCCCGGAATGCGGTTGCTGATCAATCAAACCCTACTGGCGTTGATGAACGGACGCCTGGAAGTCCTGGCAGTCCCCTCCGACGCGGAACTCAGCGACTTCACCCGTACTCAATGTTCCGTCCCCCTCGCCACAAAATTCTAGGTGAGAAAACAGCGGCACGGGCTCGGATTGGGAGAGGACAAATGTGGTGGTGGGGTTGTATTCAAACCCGATCCGCTCGTAGAATTTTTGTTGCCGGCTGGTCATCAAATACACCCGTTCGACCCGGCACAATTTCGGATGGCCGAGGACGGTTTGAACTAATTTTCTCCCCAGTCCTCCCCCTTGATAATCCGGGTGGATGACCACATCCCAAATCGTCGCCCGATACACCCCGTCCGAGGTGGCGCGGGCAAAACCGACGGTGTGATTTCCATCCCAAACGGTGACGACGGGATCGCTGTTGGCGATCGCAATTTCCAAGTCTTCCAACCGGCGATCGCGAGCCCAAAATGCGGCTGTTTGAAATAAATCCAAAATTTGCCGGAGGTCGATATGGGCGCGATCGCAACTGAACTGAATGTAGCGATCGTCTCTCAGTGTCGAATTCATCGTTCAGACTTAGCCACTCATTAAGCACGAATTGGTCAGGAAAATCGAGAACAATGGAACGCGATCGCATCCGTGTTTAATGACAAAAAATCGTCGCGATCGCAATTTTCGCCAATCCCGCATTCTCCCCGGCTAACTCGTGGAAACTACTCTATCAAATTCTCCCCGAAACACCTAAAGAGAATGTCATCAAACACCGACATAAAATCGCCGTCACCGCCGCCCCAAATCCGACGATCGCCCCTCCCATTCCGCCTGTCAAATCGGGCGATCGCCGACCTGTATCAATCTGGGGCGATCGGTCTTTTTTCCGATCCCGATCGAAAGCGATCGCAAAAATTTTAGATTTGAAGACCCGATTGAATAGGCATCAATAAATCGATCCCATCAAAACAGTAGAAAATCGACAATGATTCCGGTGTAGGGGCGCAAGCCTCGCGCCCTCCCCCCCGACTCCCGACTCCCGACTCCCGACTCCCTAAGACACCCGACTCCCTAAGACAACAGCGATCCGCCGATCATCCCGGCCAACAGCACCCAGCCGATCGCCACATTATCGCGGAAAATCTTACCGTAAACCGGGCGGGGGAGGTCCGGTTGTCGCAATTGCCAATACTGATATCCCCACAGAACCACCGCCACCGCCAACGCGATCCAGGATACCGGGTGCAGGTGCAGTTGCCAGTCCAGGGCGAACATCAACCCCGCCGTCCCCAGGAAAAAGACGCCCACCGCCTCGGCCGCGAAATCCCCGAAAAATAGGGCGCTGGAGTTGATCCCCAACTGGCGATCGTCCTCGCGATCGCTCATCGCATAAACCGTATCAAATCCCAGGGTCCACAACACCGTTGCCCCCCACAGCAGCCACGTCGCCGGCTGCAAATCCGCCGTCGCCGCACTCCAGCTAATTAATACCGCAAATCCCCAGGCGATCGACAATACCAACTGCGGGACCGGAAACACCCGCTTCGCCAGGGGGTAGCAGATAATCACCGGGACGGCGGCCACGCACAGCCAGAAACTCAGGGGGTTGAGATACAGGGCCAGTCCCCCCGCACAGGCGAACGCGACGATCGCCACCCCGATACCCGTTTGAATGGTTAACGCCTTGGACGCCAGGGGGCGATCGCGAGTCCGTTCCACCTCCGGATCGATATCCCGATCCCAGAGATCATTCACCACGCACCCCGCCGCACTCGTCGCCAACGTCCCGAACACGACAATCAAAATCAGCGGCAGCGGCGGCATCCCCCCCGTCGCCAAAACGATCGCCCACAACGCCGGGATCATCAAAATCAGGCGTCCGGCGGGTTTGTCCCACCGCAGCAGGCGGATCACTCTCAGCCAGGTGGGCTCCGGTCGATTCGATTCACTTACCATGTCGCTTCAGTTTAGATTTTTGCTCCCGAGAGAACGTTTCTCCCAAAATCAATACAAATTGTAGCGATTTTCCCGCCATTGACGACAATACTTTCCTTGATATAGCAGTGCGCGCTCGTCTGTTTACAGTTTCCTCAGAGGGACAAACCTTTAAACCCTGATGTCGAGGGAATTTCCCCTCCCTACACCCTACACCCTACACCCTACACCCCCTCTAGCAGCGCTATAAGCCCGTCAAGTCTTCCCCTAAAATTGAATTGATATGAGTGAGCTTCAATCGACAAACCCTATGGTTAACTCAGTTCCCCTCGCGAGAATGCCCGACCAACCCGCCGGCGAACGCATCCTCGCTTCCATCGACTTGGGGACCAATTCCCTGCACATGGTCATCGTGCGGATCGAACCCGATTTGCCCGCATTTTCGATCATCGCCCGCGAAAAAGACACCGTGCGGCTCGGAGATTGCGGGCCGAAGGGCAACCTCAAACCCGAGGTCATCGATCGCGCGATCGCCTGCCTGCAACGCTTTCAAGAAATCGCCAAAACCTGCGACGCCGAACAAGTCATCGCCGTCGCCACCAGCGCCGTGCGGGAGGCGCCCAACGGCCGGGACTTTATCAAACGGGTGTCCGACGAGTTGGATCTCGAAGTCAGCCTCATTTCCGGCCCGGAAGAGGCCCGCAGAATTTACCTCGGCGTCCTCTCGGCGATGGAATTCAACGACGAACCCCACATCATCATCGACATCGGCGGCGGTTCGACGGAATTGATTTTGGGAGACGGCCGGGAACCCCGGTTCCTCAGCAGTACCAAAGTGGGGGCAGTCCGCCTCACCCAAGAATTTGTCAAAAGCGACCCCATCAGCCGCACCGAATTTCTCTATTTGCAAGCCTACATCCGGGGAATGTTGGAGCGTCCGATCGACGAATTGCGATCCCACCTCGAAGCCGGAGAAACCCCCCGCCTGGTGGGAACTTCGGGGACGATCGAAACCTTGGCGGGTATCGTCGCCCGCCAAAAGTTGGGCTTTGAACCCGACCCCCTGGCGGGTTACGAACTCACCCGGGACGATTTGGAAGATGTGGTCAACCAGTTGCGAAAGTTGTCCTATACGGAGCGGTTGGACATTCCGGGAATCAACGATCGCCGCGCCGAAATTATCCTGGCGGGGGCATTAATTTTGCTCGAAGCGATGACGTTATTGGACATGGAATCCCTGACGATTTGCGAGCGGAGTTTGCGGGAAGGGGTGATCGTGGACTGGATGTTGACCCACGGTTTGATCGAGGATCGCCTCCGCTACGGCAGTTCGATCCGGCAACGCAGCGTCCTCAAAGTTGCCCAGAAATATGATGTCAATTTGGAATACAGCGAACGGGTGGCGGCGTTTACTTTGAGCCTATTCGACCAAACGAAAGGCATCCTGCATGACTACGGTTTTCAAGAGCGGGAATTGCTGTGGGCGGCGGCGATTTTGCACAATTGCGGGCTGTATGTCAGCCACTCGGCGCACCACAAACATTCTTACTATTTGATCCGCAATGGGGAATTGTTGGGGTACACGGACACGGAAATCGAAATTATCGCCAATCTCGCCCGCTACCACCGCAAAAGTGCCCCTAAAAAGAAGCACGAAAATTATCAAAATTTGTCGAAGAGAAATCGCCATTTGGTCGATCGCCTCAATCCCCTGATGCGGTTGGCGGTGGCGCTGGATCGGCGGCAGATCGGGGCGGTGGCCGAAGTCGATTGTGAGTGCGATCGCGATGCGGGGGAATTCTGTCTCAAACTCAAACCGTGCGATCGCGAGGATGATTGTGCGTTGGAGTTGTGGAGTTTGGATTTGAAAAAGGATGTTTTTGAAGAAGAATATGATTTGAAATTGGTGGCGTTTGTGGAACCGACGGCCGTTCCCGTTTGAGCGATCGCGAGTCAACAACCTGAGCCGATCTAATATCAGATCCAGTTATAGCAACCGCCAGGGTGGTAGTGCGAGGCAATTTGATTGCCAGGTGTATCACACCCCGACAGAACCCGCCTTGAAATGAATTTCAAGGCTAACAGCAAAAGTCCACTAAGCGTGGACTCGGTTGGACAGAGAGTGTCCGAACCACCTTGTCGGTTGCTATATTTTCACATACAATAATATCAAATTCGGTTATTCAGCCCCACCAATTCCCCAATCATCTTCAGATGATTTGAGCTGTTAGCTTGGGAATCAATTCCCAAGCGGTCTGAATATTCGACCGGATTTTATATTAAGATTCCGATTTATCCGTCCCTTCCTCCGGACTCTCCCCGTCCGGTTCCAGGGTAATTTCTTCGATCTGATCCGTCGCCAGTTCCGCCGACTCCGATCGCTCCCCTTCCCCCCCCGTAATAATTTCCGCTTCCATCTCCTCGGCAATTTCCGCCTGCAACTCGGCGATGGTTTCCGCTTCCAACTGAGAAATTTGGATCTGTTCCACCCGAGGTCCGACGACAGACATCACCTTAAATTCCAGGTTATTGTAGCGGAGCACTTCACCGACGGCCGGAATTTTTTGCAGTTGATAGGTCAGAAAACCGCCCAACGTTTGATATTCTTCAGTTAAGGGCAGGTCGAGATCCAACAATTCGTTGACTTCCTCCACACTCAACTGAGCCTGGACGAGAAACGTCTGCTCGTCCATAAATTGCAGCGTCACCTCTTCCGTTTCCGTCAGTTCCAAACCGTCCCCGATAATTTCACCGATCAAATCATTGATCGTCACCAGTCCCGCCGTCCCGCCGAACTCGTCCACGACGATGATCATTTCCTGTTGCGATCGCTGCATCAAAGGCAACAATTCACTCAGCACCATCTGTTCCGAGACAAATCGGGCGGGGCGAATCCAATCGGCGATCGGCGTTTCCTGGGACAGTCGCCCCTCCGCCAGGGGTTTCGCCAGGTCGCGAAAATCCACGATCCCCAAAATATCATCCAGCGATTCTCCTGTAATTGGATACCGAGAATGGTTGGAAACCGCCATCTCTTCTAACAGGGTTTGAAATGTTGCCGTATTCGATAAAGAGACAATACTGGTACGGGGAATCATCACTTCCTCAGCCAAGACATCCCCGAATTCAAAGACATTATTTAATAACTGTCTCTCCTCCGCTTCCAACCCCGTGGACTCGCTGGAGGTGGTGATGATCAACTGCAATTCTTCCGGCGTGACGCGGGTGTAGGGTTGTCCGGTGTAGTGGATGCCGCAAAGTCGCAGTAACCACCGGGTAGACTGGTTCAAAGACCAGACAAAGGGCTTAAAAAAACGGGCGATCGCCAGAGACGGTGGCGCCAGCAGACGGGCGATCTGTTCTGGGTACAAAAGGGCCAGGGATTTGGGAACTAATTCCCCCAAAACGATTTGTAAATAGGCGATCAGGAAAAAGGTGGCGATCGGGATGGCGAGGGAGTGAGCGATCGCATCTTGGAAGGCAGCAGAGAGGGGAAAATTGCCCAGAATTTGGCGGATCACCAAGGCCATCGTCGCCTCCCCGATCCAGCCCAAAGCCAGACTCGACAGCGTGATCCCTAACTGAGTGGTGGACAGTAACAGGTCGATGCGTCGCTGCAGGTGTTGGACCGTCAGGGCTTGCAAATCTCCCTCGTCCACCAACTGATTGATTCGCGATCGCCTCACGGACACCATCGAAAATTCGGCGGTGACGAAAAAGGCGTTAATTGCAATCAGCAACAACACGGACAACAATCGCAGCAGCATATCTTGGGCGGTTAGTGTCATCGCCGATGCGTTATCCAAAACCGTCGTGTATTCTGTACTTTTAAAATCGGCTTAAAATTAATAAAAAACAAAGGGAAAAACAAGCGTTTCATCGCCTCCAAATTTTACTGGATAACCGGAATTCCAGACATCTGGAGTTGCAATTTTTGATCGGGATAGTCCGTCAAACTCATCCCCAATTCTTTGGCATTGTCCAGCAACGCCGTCGGAATGGTCACGGTTCCGGTATAGGTCTGGCTACCCGGCGACAACTGACCCGGCAAGTCATCCACACTCGCACTCAACGCCCGCCCTTTATCATCGGTAACATTGAGGAAACTGTAGAGAAAGCGAACTGAGCGATCGCCCTCGTTTTTGAGATTTACGTTCAGCCGCAGGGAATTGCTTCTCCGCGTCACGGAGGTAATCTCCAAAGTGACACCCCCATCCCGGCTGACGATGGGAAATTTGGCGGGATTGGATTGAGCCTCCTGGGGTTTTTCGTCAGCTTGAGCATTCTCCTCCGGCTTCGGTTCGCTGTTTTTGGGCGTCGCCGCCACTTCCTCCCCGCCTTCCATGCGTTTTTTGACTTTGGCGAGAATTTCCTCTTCCGTCAAAAACTTCACACCCTCTTTCCGGGGGGCATTATTTGTCTTTTCCGTCAGATTGCTCGGCCTCACGTCCGGTTGGGTAATTTCCTTGAGTGCGTCCCGGCCGAGTCGGTAGCCCCAAGCCGAACTGAAAAAGCCCGCTCCGAACATCATCACGAGCAAAACCACCGTCATAATTACCGTTGAATTCAAGCCCATCTGCTCCTGTCAAAGTCAGTGTGAACGATC
Organism: Limnospira sp.; assembly: GCA_050045915.1. GTDB lineage: Bacteria > Cyanobacteriota > Cyanobacteriia > Cyanobacteriales > Microcoleaceae > Limnospira. The sequence continues at coordinate 10,387 of JBNGCR010000104.1, read as the reverse complement.
GATCCCGACAATGTGCGATCGCGACCCCCGGAGTTCGATCCGGCGATCGCGGAAGAATTTGATGTTTTTAGTTTTAGCACGGACTTAGACCATCTGTTCGGGATCGGCGGGGGGAGTTGCCAGCCAGTTCGCGGCTCAGTTATGCTATCATAGAACTCCAATTATCGTGCGCCCTTGGCCGATTGGGGAGGCAGCGAACTCATAATTCGCCTTCAGGCTGGTTCGATTCCAGCAGGGCGCATTGGATTTTAGGCAATAGGCAATAGGCAATAGGCAATAGGAAGGGGAGTAGGGTGTGGGGGCAACCTGATACGGTTGTCCGCTGGCGAATCGGCAATGAGCGAAGAGGGAATCGGGAGTTAAAGGTTCCACTCCTTGAGTTTTTGTGCCGCGATCGCGATCGCATCCTCTGGCGTGGCGATTTTGCCCTCCGCCTGGGCGAGTTGCACTTCCAGCAGCAAGTCTCCCACCACCGGACTCGGTGGGATTCCCAATTCCTTCATCAACACCTTTCCGCCGACAGGAGGCGTTGGGTGGGCGATCGCATCTTTCGGCGTCAGATAGCGTTCGACGAGAGGAGAAAACACCTCCAGGGGAACCCCCACGGCCATCCCCGCCGCCACGAACGCCGCAAAAAAGCTTCCCACCGTCTGAAATAAAAAATACTGCTCCCGGATCGAAAGTTGCGGGATGGGGGTATTTTGAATCGTCTCCAACCCCCGCAGGATGGCGAGGACACCCCGAATTTCGGCGCGGCTGTATTTGAGTTCCAGCAGTTGGGTTTCCGCCGTTTCGGGCTCCGGACTGACTAAAGTGGCCAATTTGGCGATCGCCAGTCGGGACATTTTCAGCGTCTCCCGCACCGACTCCCCCAATTCTGCCCCGAGTCGTTCATCAAATTTTGACAATTGGGAAGCCATATCGTCCAAATTAAGTAAGCGATCGCACCCTTTGTCCGCATCCGGAAACCAACGGGAAATCAACCCGACGTTCCAAGCCTCTATCAACCCCGAGACGCCCCGAGGCGTGTTGAGTAAATACCCCAACTCCGTGCGGATACGTTCGGCCGCCACCCGTTCCAACAGCGACGCCAACTCAGCAATCGCCCGCCGCGTCTTTTCCTCGATCGCAAATCCCAACTGCGCCGCCTGACGGTATCCCCGCAACAGCCGCAGGGGATCGTCCGCCAAATTCTCGCGGGAGATCATCCGCATCAGACCCAATTTTAAATCCCCCTGACCGCCGTGGGGGTCGATCGCCTCTTGTAAAATTGGATCGTAGGCGATCGCATTGATCGTAAAATCCCGCCGCCCCAAATCCGCCTGCAAAGATCCCCCTGAAGCCTCCGCAAAATCCGCCGTCACCCCGTCGAACACCACCCTCGCGATCTGGCGTTCCGCATCCAGCAACACGAATCCTGCCTTATAGTAAGAGGCGATCGTCCGGGCTGTTTTCACCGCCCCCGACAGCAGCACGAAATCCAGATCCAGATCCGCCACCTCCCGTCCCAATAGCGCATCCCGCACCGCCCCCCCCACCAAATAAGCCGGTGGCGGCAAAAATTCGAGGTCGAACGGCCAATTTTCCGGAGACAGGGCAGACATGGGCAAAATTCCATCTCGCAACAAAACGCAAACCGGCGATCGCGACAGGTATCGCCCCGCCTAAGTTAAATTAACAGAAAGGGTTCGGCATCCGTCCATCCCTTGCGAGCCGCACAGAGGGTTTTCAATATGTGTATTTGTGTCAACTGTCACTACGTTGATCGCTGTGTCACCTACCACGCCGTAGAAACCCAGCATCAGGAAGGCCACGTCAGCGACAACCCCACCTTTGAACCCGTCGAACCGAGCATCAACGTCAACATCCGCACCGTAGACGAGGGAATCGAGATGGAATGGGATGTCGTCGGCTGCAATAGCTTCAAAGAAGAAGCCGGAAAATGGTCGAAACTCCGCCCCGGCGAACCCGTACCGACTTGAGACAGAGGGGCAGGGGGGCAGGGGGGCAGAGGAGGCAGAGGAAGCAGAGGAAGCAGGGGAGGCAAACTTATATTAAATCCGTACAAACTCCCCAATCATCTTCAGATGATTTCTGCTATTAGCTTGGGAATTGATTCCCAAGCGGTTCCGATGTCCCACCCGTTTCTGGAGCTCCCTCCGCTCCCTCCGCCCCCTCCGCCCCCTCCGCTCCCTCCGCCCCCTACTCCCTACTCCCCACACCCCAACCATGAGCTACTGCTTCAATCCCCACTGTCAAGATCCCGAAAATGCCGGAGAGGGTGAGTTCTGCCAGATCTGTGACTTCCCCCTCACAGTTTCTCCGTCCGACGGTTCCCCCTCCGAAATCGGTTATCGAGCCTTGCAATTACTCGGACAAGGGGGATTCGGGCGCACATTTTTGGCTGTCAATCAGTCCGATTCCACCCGAGTCGCCATCAAACAATTTTTTCCCCAGGGAAACAATGCAACTCGGGCGGCGGCACTCTTCCGCCAGGAAGCCGAACAACTCGAAATCCTCGGCCAACATCCCCAAATCCCCGCCCGCGTCACCTATTTTGAACAGGAACAATATCAGTATTTGGTGCAGGAATTCATCCCCGGAAAGAACCTCGCCCGAGAATTGAGCGATCGCGGGTCATTAGATGAAGAAGAAATCGCCGAACTCCTCCGCGAATTGCTCCCCGTCTTGCAGTTCGTCCACAGCCACCGTGTCATTCACCGGGATCTCAAACCCGAAAATATCATCCGTCGCCGGGGTGCGACGGCTAAGGATAAGGGACAACTGGTTTTGGTGGATTTTGGGGCGGCAAAAGTTTTGACAGGGGGACTGTTGCCCAAAACGGGAACGGCGATCGGTTCCGCCGCCTATACCGCCCCGGAACAGTTGATGGGAAAAGCCGTTTTTGCCAGCGATTTGTACAGTTTAGGAGTGACTTGCATTCACCTTATGACGGGGGTTCCGCCCTTCGATTTATTTGACTCTCGGGAGGGAAATTGGGTCTGGCGAGATTATCTAAAAACACCCGTCAGCGACGAACTCGGCCGCATTTTGGACGGGATGCTCGTGGGGGCAACCAGCAAACGCTTCCACTCGGCCGCGGCGGTGCTCCGGAAGCTGCAACCGAAGCCGAAATATATCGAGGCGATGCCGGGATTGACGGTCGATTTAGAAACGGGATTCGAGGAAAAAATCATCCCTCAAAAATCGCCAAAATTACCGTCCAAGCCGGTATCCGTCACAACTCAAGAACAGAAAATAACCCGCATTCTTCAGAATTCCCTGAAAGTTTATCGCCTCAAAGTTCAGGTCAATCGCATCGGCAGACAGCAACTCACCATCGTCCTCAACCGCCCCGAAAAACGCCGGGTCAATTATCAAAAAATTGCGAAGGCGATCGCCACAGAACTAACCCAACTCAACCTCAAAAATATTCGCCGGGTAAAATTGCTCGGGCGCGTCAAATCCAATGGCGTGCCGGAGTGGGAAATGGTCTTAAAACTCGACCCGAAAGCAAGGATTAATAATCAACTTCTCCGCCTCAAGAAACACCCCCTTTATAGAGAATTTAAACATCTCCAAACTTGGCAATATTGGCGCTCTAAAATAAATAAAAAAACCTTTTGGATAGACATTCTGATGCTGGCGATTGTCGCCTACACCTTCAGCCAACATATCATCATTTTCACCCCCCTGCTCGCCTTCTTAGTCGCGCCCCTATTTGTCACCGTCAAAACTTTCACCCACCGCCAAAACGGAATCAATCAAAATCCGCTATTCGGAACGATCGCACTTTTATTTATCGCCTTCGGATTGCTGAATATTCGGATTGTGTTAGATGATATATTCGGCATCATTCTCACAGGTATGTTTGTGGCAATGCCGATGTTTTACAGCCAGGGAAATTGAGGAGCAAGATGGCAGTCAACATTTTTTCGGCTCCTCCTAATCTGCGAAAATCTGCGAAATCTGTGGACTGATAACGATACCCATCCGACCCAAAATCCTGATAAAATCGATAGTCTGAGCATCAAAACGGATATCTGAATGTGAAACAATACGGCTTGGCACTCCACACCAGCAGCCCGGAACTGGGACTGGCGATCGCCAACTCCCAAAACGAAGCGCGATCGCAAACCTGGAATTTGGGGCGAGAATTGTCCACCAAACTCCACCAACATTTGATCGAATTTATCCCCCCTCAAACCTGGCCCGACTTGAAATTCATCGCCGTCGCCCGAGGTCCGGGAAGCTTCACCGGGACGCGCATGGGGGTCGTCACGGCCCGCACCCTGGTGCAACAGTTAGACATCCCTTTATTTTCCATCTCCACCTTGGCGGCGGCGGCTTGGAAATATGGACAATCTTCCGAATCCCCGATCGCCCTGCAAATGCGGGCGCAGCGGGGGCAGTTCTTTACGGCGATTTACAATATCTCGGAAACGGGAGTCGCCCCCCAACTCGCCGATCGCGTCATGTCCCCGGAAAACTGGGCAATCATTTTAAAACAGAAGAAAATCCCCCGCCAAATCACTTTGGAAGGGGGACTGGGAGAGACAACTGTTGCGTTGCTGGAATTGGCGAATTTACTGTGGAATCGGGGGCAACGCCCCCACTGGTCGGAAGCCGTACCCTTTTACGGACAGCATCCGGTGGAGGAAAAACCCCCTAGCGGACGTCCACAGTAACAGAAGTTTCGAGGGGATATTCATCGCCGAGAACCAACACGCGATACATTCCATCTTGGGGAAGACGGGCCGAAGCGCCCCCATCTCCGAGATCTAAAATTTTGCCATCCGGCGCCTGAATCGCCAAACTGACACCGTAACCGCTGACTTTCATCATCTGATCCTTGCGACAGCGGATCGTCAGGGGTTGGATGTGTCGCGATCGCACGATCACTTCGAGCGTCGCGCCGTAGTCCCCCCGCTTGATGACGATGGGGCGATCGCTCAAATAGCGGTATTCGCTCAGTCGCCAGTCTGGTATGGGCGACGGGTTGGGCTGGTGTTTCTGCAACTGCACTTCGATCGCGCAACTGGTGGATTCCCGCTGCGGGTACACCATAATCCGATAGATGCCCGTTTCTGAAATTGTACCGCCCCAGCGCCCGGAAGAGACGATCGCCAATTCGCGACCGGAGGGGCTGTACAGTTCCGCCTGTAGGGTTCCCGCCCAAATTATCAGGGTGACGTGTTGCCCTTTTTCCGCATTAAAAATATAGAGGGTGGGCTGTTCGAGGGTGGTGCGAATTTCGCCGGATTGGGGTAAAGATTGAATCGGATAGTTCACGGTCATTCTCCTAAATTTAAGGCTTAAATGAAATATATTGTCTTTAGGTTTCCGAAAGACTTTCGAGGGTTTGGACTCGTTCTGATAAACGCTTCAATAATGTCGCCAAAAATTCCCGCTCGGATGCTGCCGGATTGTCCCGACGGACTCGGGGGGTGCGATCGCAGGGGGAAATCAACGCTTCTGACATCGGTTCGATTCCTGGGTTGAGAGGGTTTCGGAGATAACTCGAAATGGGTTTGTCTCTATGGTTTCACTGTAGAATCGGAATCCGAGAATTGCGATCGCCGGGGTGATACTCTTTAGATCTCCACACCCCCAAGACTGATAAAAATCCGGCATCTCCCCCACGGACGCGGGTTGGAGGCGGATCGAATTGGGAAAACTCAGATGGGATTGCAGACAGTTAAAAAAACGTCACGCGATCGCCCGATCGGTTATGTTAAGCTGAATCAGAAGTAACCGATCGGACTTCGGTAAAATCGCCAGGATTTGCAGATAGCTACCGATCGCAGCCGGGAACGTTCTCCCAATCAGGTCAAGCATCTTGCTCCACCAGGAGGGTTGAATTTTGCAACTCCCAACCGATCCCACATCTCAGAGTCAGTTGCGATCAAATCAGATTGATTCTCATCCTTCACCCATCGCCCCGTCGGGGTCAGAGCGATCGGAAGATTTAACATCGAAACACTGTTATTGTTATATGGTCAGTCGAAACGCTGTCAAAGATCGGATCAGGCAATGTTTGGGGATCGCCAAACGCAATAGCTTACCCCTATGTCTGGCACTGATGGCGATCGACGGGTTGGATTTGCGCCTACAACAACAAGGAAAAGAAAAAACGGAACAGGTGTTGATCGAGTTGATCGAGGAAATTCAATATAATCTGCGGGAAAGTGACTGGGTTGCCTACTGGGGAAACAATCAATTTGTCATGGTCATTTTCGCACCCCCGAAAGGCGCTCAAATTGCCCTGGAGCGAATTTTTGAGGCTTTTAAAAATCGAGAACTTACGGGTCATCAGAACACGATCATTCCCTGTCAGGGTAAAATTGGCTTCACCCAAGTCCAGCCGAACGAACACATGAACGCCTGTTTGGATCGCATCGAACAGGCGTTGCATCGAAGCCGCAAGTCCGAGCGAGCTTTGGTATTTTTAAGATAAGAAACAGCCAGGGTGAAGGGGAAAAAATTTTCCCCAACTTCCCGACAAATTGGGTTTCCGATCAGTTTTTGACTTCCGAAAATTCGAGAATTCGCCCTTCGAGATCTTTCGCCAAAAAATTCAGGGGCCGTTCGCTGCGGATCTTGAATTTGACGCCTTGAGTCTGCACTCGCATCAGGATTTGATCCAAACAGTCGCGATCGAAGCAGACGTGGCGGTGGCGATTTTTGCTCCCGTAACTGGCACCACTGATGATGTGGAGCTGGGTATTTTTCATCAACTGATACCACAGTCCGTCCGACACCCCCAAATCCTGGGTGTTAGCCGTGGAGACGTTGGTGGAGAGGTAGAGCGGATCGATCCCCGTCGCCCCCAAGGTTTGCTCGTAATTGTAATAGTAGTGCAGGGGGACATCTGCCACCGGCAAGTTGAGCAACCCCTCGTAAAACTGGCGGGCGACGTTCAGATCCGTGACCATGATGGTATGAACTTTGGGGGCACTTGTCAGGAACATCCACATGGCGACGGCGTAAGCTGCCAGGAGCATTACCATCACGCCCTGGGTCGAAAAAATGCTGTCGAGGGGGAGTTCGGGAAAAAACGCGCCTGGGGGCAGTTGATGCGACGAGAGATTTTCTATAATGCGAGTGGCTAGAACCATGAACGATAATAGAGCGTAAAGAACTGACGATAACAGATGGCACCGATCGCAGTTGACGATTTGAGTCGATGCAAGGGATCTCCCATCATGTTAACAAAAATTATCGATGGTACGGTTTCTGGCGATCGCGCCAACAGGAGGGGTGAACGATGACAAACGAAGATAGCATTCATGTCTTTGTGTACGGCAGTTTGAAACCGGGGGAGTTTAACTATCTGCGCTACTGTCTCGGACGCACGGTGGAGGAGTGTCCCGCCATCGCCCTGGGGGAGTTATATTCCCTCTCCCTGGGCTATCCGGCCATGACGGAGGGCGATCGCACCGTTTGGGGGGCGATCCTGTCGTTTGCCGATCCGAACATTCTCGAAGATCTCGACGCCCTCGAAGGCTATCACCCCTCGCGATCGGCGGAAGAAAACGAATATCAGCGCCAGCGCATCCAGACCTACACCCCAGACCGAAAGCCGTTCCGGCAAGTGTGGGCCTATTTGATGCGCCCGGAGCGGGTGCGACATTTCGAGGGCGTACTCCTAGCCGAGGGCAACTGGACGGCGCTCCAGAGGCGCCTCTAGGGGTCGGAAACGGGAGCCTTGGGAATTTGAATGATGGGCTGGTTCACCGTGATGCTGGCCGCTTCCGAGTTGACGATCGGAACTAAGGGTTCGTTGAGGGCAATTTTGACCGGTTCCGGTTCGGTGTCCCGCCAGTTCGCCATCAGGGGGCGGGGGAGCTGACCGGATGCGAACACCAAAAACAGAGCCGCGATCGCGCCGCCACTCCCCACCCACATCAGATGACACCGGCGATCCGTGCGTCGAAACACTTCCCGGGCGATGTCCTGAAAGGGCCGGGTTGCCGGGGTGGGCATCGCCTGCAATTGCGATCGCAGTTTTCTCAGTTCGTGGTAGGTGGCTTTGAATTGACGGTCGCTGTCCAACCGGGCTTCGATTTGACGGCGTTCCTCGGGTGTCGCTTCGCCGTCGAAGTAAGCGCTGAGTCGCTCGAATTCTTTCGGGTCGAGCGGCTCTCGAGGGTTGAGGTTGCGATCGCGATCGTCAGAATTAAAGTGCATGGTAACGCCCCCCTAGAATGCGATGAAAAATTGGCACGGGTCGGCAAATCTGGCTCCGTGATATTGGGGAGAAAAACACGAAGGAATCAATCTGGTTATCCCGAGTATATTTTACCATTAATTTGCTCTGATTTTCCCGATCGAACTTACAATTCGCTCAGGTAAGGTTGCAGTTGAGATTGCAGCCGCTGCCGCGCCCGGGCGATGCGAGATTTTACCGTTCCCAGCGAAACGCCTGTCATTTCCGCAATTTCTTCGTAGGGGAGGCCCTCGATTTCCCGCAGGACGATGGTGGTGCGAAACACTTCCGGCAAGTCGGCGATCGCTTCTTTGAGGCGATCGTAAAATTCCCGGGTCGTCAAGTCTTCATCCGGGCCCGGGCGATCGGCGGGCAATTCCCACTCCATTTCCCCGTCGTCGATGCTGCGCGGCGCGTCCAGAGATAAGGGCGGTCTGACTCGCTTGCGCTTGCGGAGTTCGTCGTAGAATAAATTGGTGGCGATCCGACTCAGCCAGCCCCGGAATTTTGCCGGTTCTTGCAGTCGTTTGATGTTGCGGTAAACGCGAATCCAAATTTCTTGGGCGAGGTCGGCTCGATCTTGCCAGTCCGGCGCTAGGTGAAACAAAACCTTATCGACGTGGGATTGGTACCGTCGCAGGAGTTCCGTAAAAGCCAGACGGTCAGGATGTAACCCTTCCTGACATCGCAGAACCAGGTCGTAGTTCGACAGCTTTTCGGGGGGTAATTGCACTTGGGGAGCAGTCGCCTCAACTGCAGACCAGGATAGGGGTACAGATTGACTCATCGTTTCTACTTTACTCATCTGGCAGGCTTGAACCGTTTGACGCGATCGGTAAACGGGAAGTTCCGGTGGTTTTTATGAAAGCGGGGGGAGCGGGGGAAGCGGGGGGAGCGGAGGGAGTGAAGGAACGGGTGGGAAATCTGCACCGCTTGGGAATCAATTCCCAAGCTAACAGCAAAAATCATCTAAAGATGATTGGGGAATTTGTACGGATCTGACATAAATCTGCTTCCCCTGCCTCCTCTGCCTCCTCTGCCTCCTCTGCCTCCTCCGCCTCGCCTCAGCAATTCGCTTCGCACGCGCCGATGCTTACCCAACTGCTCGACCCGTCGGCCCAATGCTCCTTTTTCCAAATCGGGGCATTATGTTTGAGGGTGTCGATCGCATATTGGCAGGCCGCGAACGCCTCGCCTCTGTGGGGACAACCCACCGCCACCAGGACGCTGATTTCCCCAATTTGCAAATGTCCCACCCGGTGATGAATCACCACCCGGGTCACGTCGGGCCAGCGGTTGCGGATGTCTGCGGCAATTTGCTCGAACACCCGCAACGCCATCGGCTGATAGGCTTGATATTCCAGGGACTTCACCGATTTACCGTCGGTCTGATTCCGCACCATCCCGCTCATCACCACCACCGCACCATTGGCCGGACTCTCTGCCAAAGCATAGACCGTTTCCAGGCACAAGGGGGCGATCGAAATGGAAAAATCCGAACGGGTCGGCGCAGAACTGAGGTTCACCATATTTCAACATTCGACAGACACCACTGGCAATCCGGAGGGGCCGGAAAGGATCGACCTTCGTTCATCACTGTACCCGATTGAGATCAAACCGTCTGAAAAACTTGGCAGCAGAAGATTTAATTATCAATTATCAATTATCAATTATCAATTGAGGAAAGAGCCAGACATAAGCCGGGTTCTGTTGTCCCAACCGCAAGCAGTCGAGATGGCAGTTATCTATCTGGGATGCCTGTTACCAGACACCTCTAGCGGTACACCAAAAACGGAATCGGTAAAAGACCAACCGTCATTCCTGCGACCTTGCTCCCCACCGGGGTTTACCGAGCCGATGCCTCACGACATCGCTGGTGCGCTCTTACCGCACCTTTGCACCCTTACCAGTGGGCGAAAATCGCCCCTTCGGCGGTATGTTTCTGTGGCACTTTCCTCACGATCGCTCGCACTGGGCGTTACCCAGCAAGTCTGGTCTTTCGGGAGCCCGGACTTTCCTCAGACCCCTATAAGGGATCCGCAACTGCCTTCGCTGACTCTTTCCACAGTCTCTATTTTATCGCAAGCAGGGGGTGGGGTGTGGGGTGTGGGGTGTGGGGAGCGGGGGGAGCGGAGGGAGCGGAGGGAGCGGAGGGAGCAGGGGGAGCAGGGGGAGCGG
>JBNGCR010000103.1:9704-17837 GCA_050045915.1 Limnospira sp. | reverse complement strand
CTGCCCCCTCTGCCCCCTCTGCCCCCTCTGCCCCCTCTGCCCCCTCTGCCTCCTCCGCCTCCTCTGCTCCCCCTCCCCGAGGGAGTTAAGATATAACCAAGTCAAACTATCCACGCTGTCGGGCGTCGGTCCCGGCAGTCACTTCTCACCGCCACGGAACTCATGGCATTTATCCCCAATCCAGTCCATTCGCCTTGCCTGGATGAAATTCTCGATCGCGCTCCTCTCAAGGTGTCCCCCAATACGCCCCTAGCCCGGGCGATCGCCCAGATGCAGCCCCACGGCCCGCATTGGTATGCCCTGCCGCGATGGATGGGGCGAGTCAAAAATGGGTCGGTTCAGCCCCATCCGGACAGTTATGCCCTGGTGGTGGAAGGCGAAAAACTGGTGGGAATTTTGACCGGGGGGGACTTGGAGCGTCTGGAGAAATCGGGGTGCAGGCCGTCTCAGGTGTCCGTGGCCGAAGTGATGACCTCTCCGGCGATCGCCCTGCGGGAAGAAGACTATCAGGATATATTCACCGTCGCCTCCCTGCTGCGAGGCCACCAAATTCACCACCTCCCCGTCATCGATCGCCGGGGCCATCCGGTGGGGGCGATCACGCCCCAAAGTTTGCGGCCCCCCGACCCGATCGCCCTTTACGAAACCGTCCGCGAATTGCAAGATCGGGTGAGTCGCCTCGAAACCGAAAATCAACAGCTTTCCCAACAAAACGAACGCCTCAAAACCCAAAATTCCCCCCGGACGTCAGAAACCGACCTGGGTGAAAGCCAACTCCTCCTCGCCGAAATTACCCGACCCATCCGGAACTCCCTCGATCTTGATCGCATCCTCAACACCACCGCCAACGAAGTGCGACAGTTCCTCGGCGTCGATCGCGTCACCATCTACCGCTTAGATGAAGCCGACAGGGCCGTGGGAGTCGCCGAGTCCGTCAGCGCCGGCTGCGAGTCCTTCCTGGGCGAGGTGTTCCTATATGATTTTTGGGTCAAAAATTGTCTTGAACCCCATCAAAACGGTCAAATTAGAGTCGTAGACGACATCTACACAGGGGGGATGGAACCCGGTGACTTGGAACGGCTGGAACGATCAGGAATCCGCGCCCAAGTCCTCGTTCCCATTCGCCTCCCGGGGGAAGGGGAAGCGGTATTAGGGAGTCGGGAGTCGGGAGTCAGGGAAGTTGACACCACAGGGGGGATTGGCGAATCGTCCCCCCAGGACAATTCTCAGCTCTGGGGGCTGTTGAGTGTCACCGTCGCAGACCGTCCCCGCCGGTGGAAGAAGTCGGAAATCGATCGCCTCAGACACCTAGCCGAACAGGTGGCGATCGCCATCCAGCAGGCGGAAATACTGCGCCGTTTCCAAACCGAACTCGAAGAAAAACAGAAAACCGAAGCGGAATTCCGGCACCTCAACGCCGAACTCGAACGCCGGGTTTTGGCCCGCACCGGCCAACTCAAGGCCACCAACCAAGAACTGCACCGGGAAATCCGCGATCGCCAGACCCTCGAAATCCGGCTGCGATCGTCGGAAGCCCGAATGCGGGGCATCTTCGCGGCCATGACGGACATCGTTTTGGTTCTCAGCGCCGACGCCAAACCCCTGGAAGTGGTCGCCACCAACCCGGCCCTGATGTACCATCCCAAATGGGACATTCTCAGCGAAACCCTCAAACAATTTTCCCGACCCCAAACGGCGGAGATCTTCGGCCGAGCCGTCGCCGAGGCGATCGAAACCCAAAAAATCGTCGATTTTGAATACCAACTCGCCCAGGGGAACGCAAACGCCTGGTTTCTCGCCCGGATTTCCCCCATCTCGGAAGAGGCGGCGATCTGGGTCGCCCGGGACATCACCGACCGGAAGCGGGCGGAAGTGCGGCTCAAAAATGCCCAGGAAGAATTGCAGTGCCTCGTGGCCGAGCGCACCGCCGCCCTGGAGGAGGCTAACGAGATCCTGATCGCGGAAATTCAGGAGCGGCGGCAGGTGGAAACGGCCCTGCGGCAGTCGGAGGAACTGCACCGGGCGATTTTGAGCACCATTTCGGACGCGGTGTTCATCACCGACGGCGACGGCCACTTCACGTTTATTTGTCCCAACGCCAACATCATTTTCGGCTACCGGGAGCACGAGGTCTGGCAGTTGGGGAACATTCGATCGCTTTTGGGAGCGTCCCTATTTGACGAAGCCCGTTTGAACCGCCGCGGGGAAATTCCCAACATCGAGCGGGAAATTGTTGATAAGTGGGGGAACTGCCACGCCGTTTTGGTCAACGTCAAGCGGGTGGCGATCGGCGAGGGGACGGTGCTCTACACCTGCCGGGATATCAGCGATCGCAAGCAGGCCGAAGAGGCGATCAAGCAGATGAATCAGGAACTTGAGACGGCGATCGAGGAGCGCACCGCCCAATTGCGGGACGCCAACGACCAGTTGCTCATCGAGATCCTGGAGCGACAGCAAATCGAGATCGAAATCGAAGACCGGGCCCGCCAGCAGGCGATCGTCTCCGAACTCGGCCAGTTGGCCCTTTTCGGCTCGGAACTCGACGCCCTGATCGAAGAGGTGGCGACCCGTTTGGCGCGGGGGTTGAACGTGGGCTACTGCAAGATCGTCGAGCGCCAACCCGACGGGCGGATGTTGCTGACGTTGGCGATCGCCCACTCCGAATTTCGCGAGTTCACCTTCCTGAACCGGGAAGATTTGGGGCCGGCCCCCCCGGATTGTCCCCCGCCTTCGACCCCGACCCTGCACCGCCACGATCGCCTCAACGGGGTGAGCGTCCCGTTGAAGGGTCAGCAACGGGATCTCGGCTGTCTGGGGGTCTACAGCGACCGCCGCAAGGTGTTTATCGAGGACGACATCAATTTCATCCAGAGCGTCGCCCACGTCCTGGCGACGGCGATCGAGCGGAAGCGGGCCGAGGAGAGCTTGCAGCAGAGCGAGGCGAAATTCCGCCTGTTCGTGGAACACGCCCCGGCCGCGGTGGCGATGTTCGACCGGGAAATGCGCTATTTGGCCGTCAGCCGGCGCTGGTCGAGCGACTACGGGTTGGGCGATCGCGACTTGATCGGCCGCTCCCACTACGAGGTTTTCCCCGAAATTTCCCAACGGTGGCGGGACATTCACGAACGCTGCCTGCACGGGGCGATCGAATCCTGCGACGAAGACCGCTTCGACCGGGCCGACGGGACTCAGGAGTGGCTGAAGTGGGAAATTCGCCCCTGGCACGACAGCGGGGGCAACATCGGCGGCATCATCATGTTTACCGAGGCGATCACCGACCGCAAAAAAGCCCAGGCGGAAATTCGGATTCGCGCCCGCCAACAGGCGATCGTCGCCCAACTCGGCCAGATGGCGCTTTCGGGGATCGACCTGGAAACCCTGATCCGGGAGGCGGTGATCCAGGTCCCCCGGGGGTTGCAGATGGACTATTGCAAGATCTTGGAATTTACCTCGGCCCAACATCCCCGCCTCACCCTCAGCATCTGGAGCGACGAAGACAATCCCACCCTCATCACCCACGAACCGATCCCCCCCCGGGCGGTGCGCCGACCCCCGCCCCTAGAGCCGGAAATTTGCCGCCACCCCACCATCTGCGGCCAGAGCGTCGCCATCCAGGGGAAAAACGCCTGTTTCGGCGTGCTGGCAGCCTACAGCCACGACAAGCGGGATTTTTCCCGGGATGACCTGAATTTCCTCAAGAGCGTGGCTCACATTTTGGCGACGGCGATCGACCGCCAGCAGGGGGACGAAGAGTTGCAAGAATCCCAACAATTGTTGCGGTTGGTGATGGATAATATCCCCCAGAGCATCTTTTGGAAGGATCGCAATTCGGTTTATCTCGGCTGCAACCGCAATTTTGCGCGGGGGGCGGGGTTGGACCATCCCGAACAAATTATCGGCCTCGACGATTACGATTTGCCCTGGTCCCGAGAAGAGGCGGATGGATACCGGGCCTGCGATGCCCGGGTGATGGAGAGCGATCGCCCCGAACTGCATATCGTCGAAACCCAACTGCGGGCCGACGGAAAACGCTGCTGGATCGACACCAATAAAATCCCCCTCCACGATCGCGCCGGAAATGTGGTCGGCATTCTGGGCACCTACGAAGATATCACCGATCGCAAACGGGCTGAGGATCAATTGAAAGCCTCTTTGAATGAGAAAGAATTGCTGCTCAAAGAGATCCACCACCGGGTCAAAAATAACTTGTTGGTGGTATCAAATTTGTTGGAATTTCAGACCGATTACACCGACGATCCCGCCCTAATTCAACTGTTGGAAGATAGCCAAAATCGCATCTATTCGATGGCTTTGATTCACGAAAAGCTGTACCGATCTACGGGACTCGATCGCGTCAATTTTAAAGAATATTTGCAGGCCCTGGTTGAGAGTTTGTTGGAGTCCTACAGTTCCCAGCGGGAACGGGTCGAGGTGGAACTAGACCTGCAGGCGATCGACCTCAACATTGAAACCGCCAACCCCTGCGGCCTGATCGTCAACGAGTTGATTTCCAACGCCCTCAAGCACGCCTTCCCCGATGGCCGGCGGGGAAAAATTGAGTTACAACTTTACAGGGACACCGGACAGGCGATCGTCCTCGCCGTCCGAGATGACGGGGTGGGATTCCCGGAAAACCTGGATTTTCGCCACGTCGATTCCCTCGGTTTGGAGTTGGTTTGTATGCTGACCGAACAGTTGCAAGGTGAAATTACATTGGATCGCGATCGCGGCACCCGCGTGGAGATTACATTTGTTGAACTCAAATATAAAAAACGATTCTGATCCGCCATGAAGGGAAAAAAGCGCCGGCAAATTCGAGTCATTTGGGGAACGATGATACTGCTGCTCTGCTTGGGGTTGGGCGGCTGCGTTCCCGGCGACCCGCCACCCCTCCAATCCCTGCGGGTCGGCATCAACAACTGGCCGGGATATACCGTCGCCCTCTACGGACAAGAGGCGGGTTTATTTGAACGCCGGGGGATTACATTGGATTTAGTTTATTTCGACCACCTCCAAGACGCCGCCCGGGCGATGATGCGGGGGGCGGTGGATGCCACCTTCGTTACCCTCTGGGACTTGATGCAGGTCGATCCGGGCAACGACAGCCCCGCTTTGTTGATGGTGACGAATCTCTCCTGGGGGTCCGATGGCATCGTCGCCCGACCGGAGATCGAATCGGTTCGGGACCTGGCGGGTCGAACGGTGGGAGCCAATTTGGGGACTATCAACCATTTAATTTTGCTCGAAGCTCTGAAGTTGTACGACATCTCCCCCGAAGTCGTGCAAATTGAAAATGTTTTAAATGAAACAGCGGCGGAGCGGTTGGAGAGAGACAATCTAGATGGCGCCGTTCTGTGGGAACCCCTGTTGAGCGAGACGGCCGATCGCATGGGAGGCAATATTATTTTTACCACCCGAGATGTAGATAGTTTGGTGATCGACGGTTTGGCCTCCCGCGCCAGTTTTGTCGCCCGCCACGAGCGGGCGTTCACCCAATTCATTTTGGCGTGGTTCGATTTGATGCGGGAAGTTGAAACTCGACCCGAGCGGGTTTTTGAGGGGGTGGCTCGGGAATTGGGTCAAACTCCGGAAGCTTTCGCCAGGGATTACGGGGGACTCAAAAAGGGGGATGTCGCCTTAAATCGGCGGATGTTTTCTCCCGGAGGACGCCTGGGAGAGGCGACGGGAGAAATTGTCGCCCTGTTGCGAAAAGATCCCCGTCACAGCCGCACCATCCGGGAAGATGTCAAAATCGAGACGCGGCCGGTGATGAATGCGATTGAGGCTTGGAAGCCATGATGGGTTATCTCCACAACTGCCAGCGGAGTTTGTCCCGGCAACTGCTTCGGAGTTTGGGGATTTCTCTGGTCATCGTCGGGTTGACGACCCTCTCGATCAATTATCGCCTGACGCGATCGCACCTGCAAAAACAAGTTCAAAAACGCGCCCAGTCCATCACCCAAGGGCTCGAATTTGCCACGGAAGGATTGATCGAAGTCGGCCAGACGAATTTGCTCCGGCGGGTGGTGCAGAATTACGGCACGTTGCCGGCGGTGAAGGAAATCGCCATCATCAGCCCCACGGGAGAAATCCTGGCTTATTCTCCCAAGCGGCTCGACTTGCAGTCCTATCAATCCATCCATCCGGAACTGGCTCAGATCATGGAAACGGCGGCGAGTTCCGGGGTGGAAATGAGCGCGGAAATCGTACTGGATGACAAGCCGGTTTGGGTGCAAGTTCTGCCCTTCAGCAGCGTTTTATTTAACACCCCGGGCTATCGCGGATTGGCGATCGCGGTCTTGGATTTAAAACAGATGCAACGGGAGGTGTGGCGGACTTTTACCACCTCGACGATCACCCTGTTGGCGGGGAGTTCGATCATTTTGGCGATCGTGGCGTTGCAGATCGAATCGATGATTTTGCGGCCCCTGCATCATCTGCACGATTCGATTTTAAAAAAGCGGGGTTTGGGAAATTTACAAAAACCTCAATCGCTCCCCAAAAATGAAATTGGGTTTTTGGCTTCGATTTTGGACGAACAGTTTGCCAGCCTCCAAAAAATTAATCAGAAACTCAGCATCGAAATTGCCGAACGGCAGTATATCGAACGCAGCCTGGAACAGCAGTTGGCGGCTGTCGAAGCTGCGATCGACGGCATCGCCATCCTCGACAGAAACTCGGAGTATATCTACATCAACCGCGCCCACGTTGAACTTTTGGGTTACAATTGCGCCGCAGATTTGTTGGGTAAAAGTTGGCGACAGATTTACGATGCGGAAGACATTCGCTGGTTTGAAACTCAGGTTTTTCCGATTTTAATGCATCGGGGCCACTGGCGGGGGGAGGCGATGGCAAAAAGGCGGGACGGTTCTCGGTTCCCCCAGGAAGTTTCCCTCACCCTCGCGGACAACCGGCGGTTGATCTGCGTTTTTCGGGATATTACGGAACGAAAACAAGCCGAAGAACAAATCCGGACTTCTCTCAAAGAAAAGGAGATCTTGCTCAAAGAAATTCACCATCGGGTGAAAAACAATTTGCTGATCGTCTCCAATATATTAGAACTCCAAGAGGATTATATTAGCGACTCGGAAATTCTCAAAGTTTTGGCGGACAGCCAGAAGCGCATTTATTCGATGGCATTGATCCATGAAAAACTTTATCGATCGCCGGGGTTAGACCGGATCGATTTTGGGGACTATCTGGAAACGTTGGCGGACAATTTATTTGAAACCTACAATTTTATCCCCGGCGATCGCATTACTTTTCAATCCGATGTCGAACCTATTTATTTGAACGTTGAAACCGCCAACCCCTGCGGTTTGATCGTCAACGAGTTGGTTTCTAACGCACTCAAACACGCCTTCCCCGACGGACGTTCCGGAACCCTGAAACTGAGCTTGCGCCGAGATGAAGGAGAAAAAATTATCCTCATCGTCAAAGATGACGGCATCGGTTTCCCCGAAAATTTGGATTTTCGGACGGTCGAATCTTTGGGTTTGGAACTGGTTTGTACCCTCACCCAACAACTGAGAGGAACCCTGGAAATGAGTCGAAATAATGGAACAGAATTCAAGTTGGTTTTTGCGGAACGTCAGTACAGGAATCGGTTATAAATCATGGATAGACTTAAAATTTTAATTGTCGAAGATGAATTTTTGATCGCCAAAGGACTGGCCCGCAAACTCGATAAGTTGGGCTACGAAGTGGTTGATATCGTCGCGTCGGGAATGGAGGCGATCGCCCGGACTTTGGAACTGAAGCCGGATCTGATCCTGATGGATATCGTCATCGAAGGGGAGTTCGACGGCATCGAAACCGCGGCGAAAATTCATGAAATCTGTTCCATCCCGATTATTTATCTCACCGCCTACGCCGACGACCTAACCTTGGAACGCGCCCAAGAAACCCAATCCTACGGTTACATTTTAAAACCCTTCAAAGAGCGGGAATTACACGCGGCTATAAAAATGGCGATCGGCAAGCATAAAAAAGACCGGGAAATTGCCGGGTTGCTGAGTCAAGCCGAAAATCAGAATCAAGAAAAATCCCGCTACCTCAACCGCGCCTCCCACGATTTGCGAAACCCGATGACGGTGATTCAGGTTTCCGCCGGCATTTTAAAAGATTATGGAA
>JBNGCR010000103.1:0-9604 GCA_050045915.1 Limnospira sp. | reverse complement strand
CCCGCCCCCTTCAGATGAGAAAAATCCAAATCTTCCGTCTGTCCGTCTCGAAAAGCTGGTGGGCACGCGATCGCCCGGGAGATATCAAACGCGATCGCGGGCGGCGGAGATGGAATTGCAGGAATCGAAAACATTCTGAATTAAATACAATAAATTCAGTCAATTCGTTGTGGCGCTTTAGCGCAGTGAGGGACTCAAGCCCAACAACGGGGGTTTGGGTATTTCGTGTTCGATTTGACAATCTCAATACAACCTTTATTATACAATGCAGACTTGAGAATTGGGGCGAAAAATGGGACGATTTAGACAGATTGAAAGGCGACTCGGAATTCCGGCTTCCCAGATCCGATCGCTGGCCCATTTCGTGTTGCTGGGCTTCACCATCATGGCCGCCCAGGCGATCGGCATGACCTTGGGGCGATCGCTCTTTTTGGCCGAAGCCGGGGCCGAAAACCTGCCCCTATTTTTCATCATCATGCCCTTGGTTTTGATGACCGTTTCGGCGGGTTTTACCAACATCATCGATCGCTTCAACCGCCCCCGCTTATTTCGGGTCGTGTTGTGGGTCGCGGCTGGGTTAATTATCGGCATTCGCCTGTTAATCCCACTGGATTTAATTGCCATTTATTTTATCCTCTACATTCTAATTTGGCTGATTTACATCCTCCAGTTTCGGATCGAGTTTTGGACGCTGGTGGCGGACTACTTTACCACCCTGGAACTCAAACGCTTCACAGCGTTAATTTCCCTCGGAACCACCGCCGGATACTTGCTGGGCAGTATTTGGGTCGGGGTGATTTCCCGGACGATTTCCCTGGAAAATCAGTTGTTATTTCTGCCCGTGCTGTACGCGATCGCGATCGGTCAAATTTACGATTTGGAATCCCGGAACCATCCCCTCCCCGCAGAAGCCCCGAAACCCAAAGTCAAAAAGGTCAAATTTGCCGAAACCTGGGAAACCCTGACCAAACTTTCCCGACACTATCCCATCGCGATTTTCCTGGTCGCCAATATTTTCGGAACCGCCCTGGTGCGCGGCATCGGCGAGTTTGAATATTCCACCCTCTACAAACAGGAATTTCCCGAAAAACAAGAACTCGCGGCATTTTTGGGACTCGTCACCGCCGCCCTCACCGCCATTCAGTTCGCCATCATTTCATTCATCACCACGCCCTTAATTCAAAAACTCGGAATTGCCCGGGCGAATTGGGTTTATCCCCTCACTTTACTGGGCAGTTTCTTGGCGATGGGATTCAGCTACACTCTCACCGCAGCGGTGGGGATGCAACTCACCTATCGCACTTTATTTTACAGTATCGCTTTGCCCCTGACAACCCTCAATTATAACGCCGTCCCCTCCCGGTTTGGCGGGCGGTTGCGGGTGTGGGGGGAAGGCCTATTTTCCCCCCTCGGGCAGTGCGTGGCGGGGGTGGTTTTGATGGGGACTCTGGGTTTTATGAGTCCTTACCAAATCGTCTGGTTGGGGGTAATTTTAAGCGTCGGTTTGGTGTTTCTCGGTTATTGGACCGGAAAAAGTTACGTGCGATCGCTCGTCCGGATGGTGCGATCGGGTTCCGTCAACCTGAACCGGGTGGCGGACGGGTTGCGTCTTCCCGAAAATTATACCGAGGACGTGCGCCGACTACTACAGGATAATGAACCCAAAAATCAGGTGTTGGCATTGGAATTGATCACCTATTTTGACAATCCCCAGCGTTTTATACCCGACATTAAAAAAATGTTAGGTGATGCCGAGGAAGAAGTCAGAAAGGCGACGATCCGCCTGTTTACAACGGCGGATATGGGGGATTATAATCGTATCAAATCCTTTCTCAGTTGCGATCGCCCGTCGGTTCGCTGCGTGGGTTTGGAACTGTGCATCGCCCTCGGGTTTCGCCTGTCCGGCGATCGCATTCAAACCCTGTTAAACGACGAAAATGACGAAGTTCGCGCCCTCGCCTGTATCGCCACTGCCCAAACCGGGATTGACGGTTCGGTTCAAGACCTTTACCATCAAGTTTGTCCGCTGCAACCGGATGTCCCCACCCGTCTGGCGGTGGTGCGAAGCGTGGGAGAAAGTCACAATCCCGAACTAATTACCCTGCTGGCGGATGTCCTAAAAAATGCCCCGCCGGACGTGAAAGCGGAAGGGTTATTCGCCCTCTCTCAATTTGCCGATCGCGATCCGGTATTGTGCGGAGAAATAGCCGTTTCCGAACTCGGCAACGAAAGTTATCAAGTCCGAATTGCCGCTTTGCAGGTATTGGAAAAAGTCCGCGATCGCCGGTGGATGCCCCAGGTAATTTTCTGCTTGGAAGATAACAATTTGGGAGTGCGAGAACGGGCGGTAAAAACGGCGAGTCTCTACGGTAACGAAGGGTTGGGTATGGTGCGGGATTATCTGATTTCGGAACATCCCCCCGTCGTCAATGCCGCGATCGCGGCGATCGCAAAAGTGCGGACGAAACAGGCGGAAGATCTGCTGTTCGAGTTCATGCGAGAAGACTTCCAACTGCTGAACCGGACGCGGCGGTGGCGGCAGAATCTCCCCGACGACGACCCGGTATTTGACCTGTTAAAAGTGGCGATCGCAGACTACCAGCAACGCCTCCTCAAACAGGTATTTAATATCCTCTCCAATTTGGGGCAGGAATCCACCGTCGGTGCCGTCCAAGGGTTGCTGTCGAGTCCCGACAAACGGGCCCGGGCGAATGCGGTGGAAACCCTGAGCTCCCTGCGGCAGGGGCGATTTATCCGCCCCCTGATGCCGCTGTTGGAAGAGATGGCGGCGGACGGCGGCGGCGGACCGGCTTCTCCGACTTCTCCTTTGAGACAATATCGGGTTTTATTGGAGGCGTTGGAAACCCGCGATCGCTGGCTGAAAATCGGGGCTTTAATCGCCCTGGTGGAGATGCCGGCAACCTTCGCCCAACACGATCGCGATCCCCTGGTGAGGCAGGTCGCGGAGTCCGTGGTTTTGCTACCCAAACAGTTACCCATTCCGGAGAATTTTATGATTGATCGCCTGCTGTTATTGAAGAATGTTTCGCTGTTTCAAACCCTCTCGCTGGACGAGATTTTGCTCATTGATCGCGCCCTGGAACAGGAGGAGTATTTAGCCGGAGAAATGATTTTCGCGGAGGGAACGTCCGGGGAGCGATTTTATATTATCGTCAAAGGTCGGGTGCGGATCGTGCGGGAGGTGGACGGACAGGAACGGGAGTTGAGACAGTTGGAAGTCGGCAAGCATTTTGGCGAGGCGTCTCTGTTCGGGGACAGCGTGCGATCGGCCAATGCGATCGCGGCGGAACACTGCGTTTTATTGAGTTTGGAAAAAACCCGATTTATCAGTTTAGTCACCCAGCGTCCGCAAATTCTTTGGGAGATCTGCAAGTTTCTCAGCCAGCGTTTGCAGGAGACAAATCAGATGGTTCGTTAGTTCGAGAATGAGTAGAGTTGTGTAGGGTGCGTTCCCACTTACCAATCATCGGTAAAGTCGATTAATAACGGTTGGGAACGCACCGCGATCGTTTCTCCTAACAGGCAAGATGCCTGTGCTACTCTTCCCATTGTGCGTGTTCGTAGTTCGCCAAAATGCGACGGTCTTTTGTCAGTAAAATATTCTGGTTGACTGCCGCATGAGCAACGATGATACGGTCAAAGGGATCGCGAGTCCAATCTATTTTCAGACTGCAACCAATTAGGGTATTAAAATCTAATTCACAGATCTTCACACCCATGAGATTATCTAGATCGGCAATCATCGGTTCTGGCTGTTCCGAAATTCGTCCACGTTCGTAGAGATATTGCAACTCCAAACGGATCATCGGTGAAATATAGAGATCGTGATCGTTAATCAAAGATGTCGCAAAATCACTGAATTTGTCCGTCAATCCTGCATATAGCCAGACGACAACGTGAGTGTCAAGGTAGATCAAGATTGACCTCCTGTTCCCAATTGATATCGATCAGATCGTCCGGATCTCCGACAATCACATGAGGCCGATAGACCAAATTCTGTAACTTGTCTGACTTTTCGACTGGGACGATGCGGAGACGCTTTCCCCCGCGATCGATTTCCAGAGGAATGCCGGTTTTTAAAATCTCCTCAAGTAAATTATCAAGATTTCCTTTTAATTCCTGGGGGGTGACACTTTTCATACTTTTCTCCTTCAATGTCTGTCTCTATAATATCAAAACCTATTTTCCCAGCCAAACCGTGAAAAAAACAGCATCTTTTAATCGTTGCATCGTTATTCGTTACGACACCAGAAATCACTGGCGGACACGCTCCATAACACCGCCGAATGAGACGGCGACATTGTACCCGATGCGAATCCCAAATAGTCGGGCGTTGGGATGCTTTTTTCTGAGGTTGCGTGCGGCTTGCAATCCGGTTTCATCGACTTCATTATCGCCCGTTTCAATGTCGATAATGACCATCTTGCCGATGTCGTTTTCTGACTCCACCTGCTGACGGATGCTGTTTTCATACAACTGCTTTGCCCGACGCGCAACTTCTTCACGACTTAAAAGGATTGCCTGCATGGGTTGAACCGGTTTTTTTTACCTCTCTATAATATCGCATATTGGCTCAAAACCTCAATCTAGAATTGAAACTTCTAGCCTCTGTAGGGCATAATTGAAGGGGTTCGCGATGATTCATTGCTACTGAGGGATTCACAACGTCATGACTAATCCAGATCTGGAAGAACAGCTTCTTCGCTTACCACCTGCCGATAAGCTGCACCTCATTCAAATCTTAGCCCAAAGTTTAAATGCGGTGTCGATTTCGGAACCTCGCCGAACGCCGGATAAACTCTCGGACTTTTTCCGCCAGTCTCCGCTGTGTCAAGAAGTGGAGGATGGAGAACTCGATCTCAGCCGCGATCGCACTTTACCGGGCGATCGGTTTGTTCCATGAGTTATTTACTCGATACCTGTTTCATTTCCGAGGTTGTTGCAAAACAGCCACAACAACAAGTGCTGGATTGGCTCGACAATCAAGATCCAGAAACGCTATTTTTGAGCGTCATTACAATGGGGGAGATTGCCAAAGGGATTCATAAACTCGTGCCATCTCGACGTCAACTGTCTCTGAAGCGTTGGCTAGAACAAGAACTTCCCGCACAATTTGCAGGACGAATACTCGGTATTGATACACAGACAATGTTGATTTGGGGAAAATTAGTCGGAGAGCTAGAACAGGGAGGGCGATCGCTACCCGTCATGGATTCTTTGATTGCAGCGATCGCCCTTCAGCACTCTTTAACTTTGGTCACTCGCAACGAAAATGATTTCAAGGGAACAAATCTTGAGATTGTAAATCCTTGGGTATTTTCAGAATGAGCCGATCTAGTCGTGTAGGGTGTGTTAGTCGGGGCGAAATTTGGGATGGG
Organism: Limnospira sp.; assembly: GCA_050045915.1. Classification (GTDB taxonomy): domain Bacteria; phylum Cyanobacteriota; class Cyanobacteriia; order Cyanobacteriales; family Microcoleaceae; genus Limnospira. The sequence goes on along the minus strand of JBNGCR010000103.1, from coordinate 4,205 downwards.
GAGACATCAGATATCTTCCCCGACGTAACACACCTTTAGAACTCCAATTGAGTTCAAAATTATGGGTGGTGCGTTACGGCGGATTTCTCAATTTTGGTCACAATCAATAACGAAGTGCGTTCCCACTTCCCAATCATCGGTTAAGTCGGTTGGCACCGTTGGGAACGCACCGCGATCGCTTCTCACGGGCAAGGTGCCTGTGCTACATTTGAAAGTTAGCGCTTTTGCCGTTCTTGAACCAGTCGATTTGTAAAGATTTATGAAGGTTTTGGCTTTGGGACTGGTCGAGTTACAAGCCCTGTGAGATACTGGACAAATAAACCCTCAGAGGCATCTGAAAAGGCTATGATTAATCTGAGTGAAGTCAACGAAAAAATTCGTTTGCCTTTTTACGGGGCGTTGTTTGCGATCGCTACGGCAGACGGACACCTGGACAAACAGGAAATGGAACTCATTTTCGGCATCATGGATCTGGAGAATATGTCCGAAGGTGCTAAACGGCAAGCGCAGTCCTATGTCGTCAATCCTCCTCCATTGGAGTATTGCTTAAGAAAGCTATCCAGTGCAGATGAAGGACTGCGTTATGGTCTGATGATTAACTTAGTCGATACTGCCTGGGCTGATGATGACCTCGACCCCAGTGAAGAAAAGGCGATTTTACTAGCTCAGAAAGAATTAAGGATCACGAATGAACAGTTAGAAGAAATCAAAAAATTTATCCACAAAGTTCGAGAAATTCGCGAGCGAGGTTTGGATGATAACTATGCTGCTGATGCTATCAAAACAGCCGCATCTGGGTTGACGGCTGTAGGGGTTCCGATTGCTGCGGTGTGGTTTTCGGGCTCGGTTATTGGATTGAGTGCCGCGGGTATTACCTCTGGATTGGCTGCTCTTGGCGCGTTTGTTGGACTCGGGGGAATGATTCCCGGTATTGGGGTTGCAATTCTACTGGGTGCAGGTATTTTCACGGGTGTTAATTGGTTATTGGATACAGGCAATGAACGAGAGAAAGCGCAAATTCAAGCTGAGAAAGAGCGTAAATCACAACTGGTTATTCAAAATATGCAAGCCGCTATAAATCAGCTTGTGGAACAAATTTCTAAGTTGCAAGAGCAAGCCCTAAATCTCGAAGGAAATGCCGCCGAAGCTGAGGCTAATCGTACAGCGGTCAGGATTCTCACTGAACGATTGAGGGCTATGCAGCAATCTCTCAAAAAACGCAAGCAAGCAGCTTTGGGAGTGTAAGTTATATGCTTTCCGATCGCTTCATCAGTGAACTCGGTATTGCTTTGCAAGCACAAAATCATCTACTCAGGGAACTTGAATTATCGATTTCTGAGATAGACTCCAGTTTGAAAGAATCTGCCCAGAAGCTTTCTACTGTTGATGAAACGGCACGGCAAATTAAAGAACTTGAAGCAATTCTGGATGAACTTGAAGCCGATCAAGAGTGGCTGGAAGAAGAAGATTTTGGCGATTTTGATGCAGAAGAAATTTACAGTCTGTATAACAATCGGCAAAAATCTGTTTTTCGAGAACTCACGAAGTTAGGATACAAAGATTGGGATAGTTTCGTCAGACAATGCCAATCCTATGCGCTGTATCAAGGAATCGATCCTCTAGCACCCTACGATATTTTTCTCACAGAAGCAGATCTGGCACAACTAAAAGCGGAATCCTATGACGCTCAATATCAGTGGGATAAGTGGGATTATATCTGGGTGGGTGCTAGTGGAGTTATTGCATCTTTAACGGATTTTTTATTAGTCAAAATCCCTCAAACTATAACCGCAGGTGAATATGCCGGTCAAACCGGGAGTCCGATTACCGAGTGGCTCAAACAATACAATCCCGAAAATTCAAACGATTGGTTCTCTCAGTGGGTAAAAAATCTTTCAGAAACTTGCAAAGTCCCCTATGATTCGATGAACGTTGCCGGCGTGCAGGGTGTCGATCGCATTTCGGGAATGTATCCCAAATCCCACCGATTTCAATCTTTCGGACATGACCCAGTTCTCGGGTTCATCTTTGGTGTCCTCGACATAATGAGGGGGACAATTACCGGTTTTTCCTATGACACACTAACGCACCAACACGATTGGACGCATGGGGTTGTTTGGTCGAATCATGAACCGGTCGATCTCATTACCGCTATCCTGCGCCACATCGGACACTTGATTTCGGATGTGGCCACGCCAATGGGTTTACCCGCACCTTTTATGACCTTGATACAAGGAATTAATGCGGGTAGCTTTGGCGAGAAAAATCGTACCGTGGGAGAGATTGCCCGATGGATGTATCTGAATGGATATGATTTCAGACATTTTCTGGTTTCTGGAATTACCCCTGCCGTGATCGAAATTGTTCTTCGCGCCTACATTATGTTGAGGCATTATTCAGAACATGGAGAAGTTAAAATCGATTTGGCGACAAATCCCAAATATCGAACAATGCTTTTAGTTGCTCATGGCATTGCCACATTGGGAAATGTCGGAAAAATCACATTAATGCAAGGAAATCCTTTGGCGATCAACTACGCCGAATGGATGGCATTGATAAGATATGCCATACCGAGCTTCAAGTATTGGCTGTTTGACCGAGATAGACTCCGCATCGAGCATTTAGAAAAAATCAATTCGGCGGGATGGGATGAACTCTTACAAAATAGCGATCGATTGCTCACAACCGTTTCACAACTTGACTCCTCAAAAATTATTCTCGGCGCGACCTAAATACGTTTTCACCTCATTCACATGGTGTTAACTGTCGGTGGTAAGATAAGAGCAATTTCCGCACACCCGACACCCCAACCATGTCCGAGCAACCCCAGGCCAACCGACCCCCGGAAGACAACCCCCAGGAGAAAAAGCCGTCCTGGAGCGATCGCCTGTCGGAAAGTTTGAACGACGTTTCCAGGCGGTTCGGCCGGCTCGTCCCGATGGATCGGGTGGCGAACGCCCTGACGGGATGGTTCAGCGTCAGCGAAGAACAGGTGGCCGAAATATTGGAGCGAGTCCGGGCCGAACTCCCCACCACCGAGGCCCTGCTGATCGGCAAGCCCCAGGCCGGTAAAAGCTCCATCGTGCGGGGGCTGACGGGGGTTTCGCCGGAAATTGTCGGCCAGGGATTCAAGCCGCACACCCAAAATACCGAACGCTACGCCTACCCGTCGGCGGACTTGCCGCTGCTGATTTTTACCGATACCGTCGGACTCGGCGACATCAACCAGGATACCGACGCCTTGATTGAAGAGTTGGTGGGGGATCTCAAACAGGACAGCCGGGGCGCCCGGGTGCTGATTTTGACGGTGAAAATCAACGATTTCGCCACGGATACTTTGCGGACGATCGCGGAAGAATTGCGGAAATCCTATCCCGATTTGCCCTGCCTGTTGGCGGTGACGTGCCTCCACGAAGTCTATCCGCCGGAGCTGGAAAATCACCCGCCCTATCCCCCCGATTTGGAGGCGGTGAACCGGGCGTTCGATGCGATTAAAAATGGGTTCGGGAAACTGTGTGATCGCGCGATCGCGATCGATTTCACCCTGGAAGAAGACGGCTACACCCCCGTTTTTTACGGCTTGGAAACCTTCCGAGATACCCTGGCGGAACTGCTCCCGGAAGCGGAAGCCCGGACGATTTACCAGCTTTTGGAAGGGCAGGTGGGAGAAAAAATCGGCAACCTGTACCGGGATGTGGCGCGGCGGTACGTCCTGGCGTTTTCGATCATGGCGGGGACGATCGCGGCGGTTCCCCTCCCCTTCGCCACGATGCCCGTCCTGACGGCGTTGCAGGTGTCGATGGTGGGCCTGCTGGGGAAACTCTACGGCCAAACCCTGTCCCCGTCCCAGGCGGGGGGGTTGGTGAGTGCGATCGCGGGGGGATTTCTCGCCCAGGCCGTGGGACGGGAATTGGTGAAGTTTATTCCCGGTTTGGGAAGTGCGATCGCCGCCTCTTGGGCCGCGGCTTATACGGGGGCGTTGGGCGAGACAGCCTGCGTCTATTTCGGCGATTTAATGGGTGGAAAAAAACCCGATCCCGATCGCATCCAACAGGTGATGAAAGAAGCTTTTGCAACTGCTCAGGAACGGTTTAAAAAGGGTAAATCTTGATTCCGATTCGCCCCCCTAACCCCCCAATTCTGGGGGGAATTGAATGGCTCCCCTCTCCCAGAATTGGGAGAGGGGTTGGGGGTGAGGGCGAGAA
>JBNGCR010000102.1:0-17911 GCA_050045915.1 Limnospira sp. | reverse complement strand
CTCCCCTGCCCCCTCTGCCTCCTCTGCCTCCCCTGCCTCCTCTGCCTCCTCTGCCCCTCCGCCCCTCCGGGTGGTGTCCGACCGTTGTCAGAAGGTCGGTTTCCTGGCTAGACTCTAGGATGCAACTCGCGTCGGCGACGCAGGCCGACATCAATTGTATGAAACCAGTCGTTTTTTGTGACTTCGACGGCACGATCACGGCCGAAGAAACTTTCGTGGCGATGCTGAAACAGTTCGCGCCAGAGCTTTCCGCCGAGATTCTCCCCAAACTGTACACCCGGGAGATGACGTTGCGGGAGGGGGTGCGCCAGATCTTGGAATCTATCCCCGCCGCGGCTTATCCGGAGATCGTCGAATTTTCCCGGACGAAAGCGATCCGCCCCGGGCTGGTGGAATTGATCGACTTTCTCGATCGCCGCGCCGTCCCTTTTGTTGTGGTGTCGGGGGGCATCCGGATCATGGTGGAAACGGTTCTCGGGGAGTTGACGGAGCGGGTGGAAGCCATCTACGCGGTGGACTTGGAGGTGGGAGAACCCTATTTGCGCGTTCATTCTGACTTTGAGGGGGAGACGGAACTGATGGCGAAAGTGCAGGTGATGGAGTTGTACGAGGGGGACGAAAAGATCGCGATCGGGGATTCGGTGACGGATCTGAATCTGGCGATCGCCGCCCCGGTGGTGTTCGCCCGCGATCGCCTGGCCGAATATCTGGACGAGCATCAAAAATCCTACATTCCCTGGACCGATTTTTTTGAGGTTCGCGATCGCCTCGCCCAAATGTGGAATAATGCTGAATTGATCGATCATCGGAAGGAGTGGTAGAGATGGCAGAATTTACCCGGATTCTATCTCTAGATGGGGGCGGTTTGCGAGGGTTGATCCCGGCTGAGATTTTGGTCGAGGTCGAACATAAAATACAGAAAAAAACGGGCAATCCCGAAGCGAGATTGGTCGATTATTTCGATTTATTTGCCGGGACGAGCGCTGGCGGAATTTTGACCTGTCTCTACCTGTGTCCGGATCTTCGAGATCCGAGCCGGCCCCGATGTTCCGCAGAAGAAGCCCGCAATTTCTTCTACGACAATAGCCGACAGATTTTTTCGATGCCCTTCATCCACGCCATCAAAAACTTTTGGGGGATTTTGAACGCCAAGTATTCCCACAGAAAGTTAGAACTGATGATGGCGAACTTTTTCGGCGAGGTTCGGTTGAGCGACCTGTTGAAACCTTGTCTGATTTCTACCTACGATATCGAACGGCGAAAAACTCACTTTTTTACCCAACATGACGGCCGAATTAAATCCGAATGCGATTATTACGTCCGAGATGTCATTCGCTCGACATCCGCTGCACCAACTTTTTTTGAAGTGTCCAAAATTAACTCATTAAATCAGGCAATTTACAACTGCGTTGATGGTGGCGTTTTTGCTAACAATCCAGCCCTGTGTGCCTACGCGGAAGCCCGCAGCAAAATGCCCGGTCATCCGACAGCAAAAGACATGGTCATCTTATCTCTCGGAACCGGCGATGTCAAAAAGGGATATCCCTACGACCAGGCGAAGAACTGGGGAAAATTTGAATGGTTGCTGCCGCTGTTTGACATTATCATGACCGGGGTGGCGGAAACCGTAGACTATCAGATGAGGCAGATCTACGATGCGGTTGAAGCGCCACAACAATACCTGAGAATCAATCCGGAACTGACGAGTAAAATGATGCTTCCCATCGACGACTCTTCGGACCCAAACTTGCAGGCTATCCGGCGTTTGGGGCGGCAACAGGCTCAGGAGTACGACCGAGAAATTGACGAATTTATCGATTTATTGCTTAGATAATCGGGGGTGGGGAAAATAACGATGCCGGCGGGAGTCCCGAATGGGCAGGAAAAAGAGCAATTTTAACATCGGGGAACGAACATTCACTCTATTTTTAAACCCAACTTTTGCAGGACGTCCGCGATCGCATTCACCCGTCGCGACTGGTCGGCCTCGATGCAGGATTTTGCCGCCATATCGTAGGGACAGATCGGGGGGTGAGCCAAGGTGGTATCTTCGTAGTGTCCTTCCGTTTTGAAGGTTTCCACCCTCGCCCACAGGATCGCCTCGGTTCCCCCCTGTTCCTGGCGGAGGGCGGTGGCGTATAATTGGGGAAATTTTTCCCCAAAATAGGGACTCTGATTCCATAAATCGATCGCGTTGATGAACCCTTCCAAGTGATATTCGGGATTGATTCCCGCATCCTTAAATTCTTGATCGATGGCAAAAGACTGCGATCGCAACCGCCGGAGACACCATTTGTTGGCATCCGTCAGCGTCCCCCCCCGGCCGTGGTTGCTGCAAAATCCTTTATTCAGCAACCCCGTCGCCGGATCTAAATGTCCCTCGATCAGAGAAGTGTAGGTTCCGTCCGTCTCGCAGTTCCCTTCCGCTGCACAGACGGCGATGACACCCGGACTTTTTAAATCCAAAAATAGGGATTTTACGGGGACCTGTGGCCGGAACGACTGACCCACCCACCAGCGATCGCCTTTCGATTTGTGATTCATCGGCGTGAATTTCACTTCCCTGTCCGGCAGTCGGATGGCCACCAAAGACCGCACCACCTTTTTAATTCCCAAGGCCACCAAATACAGCACCAAAACGGCACAGGCACCCACGAATAACCGTCTTCGATACAGAATCCGCTGTTTGTGTTGATTCATCAAAGAACGGAGGTCATTGCTTTTTTGATCGGACTGATTCCAGCCCGTCCGTCGTTTGAACTGTCGATACACGTTGTGAAATTTGCTATTTAAAAAAGTGGAAAGTTTGATCCGTATTTTCCCGATCGAAGACCGAAAAAAAACGAAATGATCAACTGCCCGATTGCGGCTTCTGGGGGCGAGTTCCCCCACCTGTGAAGGCCGGACAATTGCCCTGCGTGACTTGCCCGGGGGGACAAACCTTTTTCTCCTCACTCTTTGATCGAACATATTCAATCTCGATAGTAATCCGAAGGGGAAATGCCCCTACGATGGGATCTGACAACGATCGGGGACTGAAACAGCTTTTACACTATATCACCTGTTTTCAATTGTCGTAAGACGATCTTTCCTTGATCCCCCTCAACTCCGGTGTCTGAATCTCCCATAAATATAAGAATTTTCGGCGATGGCATCCCCCGCCAGACCCCCCAAAATCTCTATCGGGGGGAACAGTTTCCCTGGGGGCAGTGACCGGGATTTGGGGATTGGCAAGAGCGCCAAATTGCGCTTTGATAATGGAACTCCCAACAACGACGACAGATAAGTGAGAGCATGGGAACCGAGCGCACCTACAAAAGCCTGCCCTTCTACTGGCATCGGGATACGGTGGAAAACGATCGCCGCTGGTTGGAATCCATCATCCGCAACGCCGCCCCGTTTTCCGATTGGTGGACGAAGGCACGGATCGTACAGCTTGCCTATTCCGCCCCCCCCGGAATCGAGGTGAAAACCGTCGCCGGACTCCCCACCTACGGCGGGTACACCTCCGAAGCCTCCATCGCCGATGCCCTGCGATCCGGCTGCGACCTGGCGGAATACCTCGCTTTCGCCCGACAGGTGGATGAAGAGTATGTGATCCGCGCCCTCAACAGTTGGCACGACCGAGAATTCACCCGGGCGACCGCCCGCAATTTTGAGGTCTACGCCGACCGCAACCACCCCAATATGTTTTTGGTGGTCAGCACCGCCCCCTGTTCCCTTGATGTCGATCGCCACTTGCCCCCCCCGGATCGGTTCCGACCCCTATTCAACATCGCCGAATTGGGGGAGATCCTGCGATCGGACAATTTCAACCGCCTTACCCTCCGCACCCACGGTTACGCCAACCCGGCGGAACGGTTCTACGCCTCGTTTATGCGGGAAGCCGAATCCCTCGCCCTCAAGGGGCCGATCAACCAAATCGGGACGTTGGAAAACAAAAGCGCCTACATCGGTTATCACTGGCCCGGAGAACGGCCGCTCCTGAGTCCGAGTCTCTGGCTCGACCCCCTGCAACAGTGGGCCATCTCCCTGAAATTTCTGGTGGTGGTGGCCCTCCTGGCTTGGCTGGCGGGGACGGGACTCTACCTGATCCTCGCCCTCCTCGGGGCCCCCCTGTTCCAATTTTTGGGCGTTCAACCCATCGTCGAACCCCCTTGGGGAGGCGACGGGATCGGGAATTTATTCGCCGAGTGGCAGTGGGTTTGTGTCAGCGTCTTCGCGTTGTGGCTGCTGTTGATGCACCTGTTGCGGGTGGTGGTCTACCAACGCGATCGCTATCGGGCCATCCACTACGGTGCCCCGGATCTGGCGGAGTTTTTCTGGCGTCTCGACAAGGTGTTGGGCGAGAACCCCTATTCTTCCATGCCCTTTTCCCCCGAGGATAGCCCGATGCAGCGGCCCGATTTGAAAGTTCACCTGATCGGCCACAGCATGGGGGGGTTGTTGCTGGTGAACGTGCTGCGGATTTTGTCCGATCGCTTCGGAAAGGACGATCGTCGGGTGCAAGAAGGTCACGACATTGGAGAACACCTGCAACTCGACCGCCTGATTTTATCGTCTCCTGACATCCCCCTGGAATTTCTGCGGGAGGGACGCAACAACTATGTGCGCTCTGCGATCTTGCGCTGTCGGGAAATTTACCTGTTTTCGAGCGATCGCGATATCGTCCTCCGCTACCTGTCCATTTTGGCGAACTGGTTCAGCGAACCCAGCGTCGAAATGTCCGGCCTGCGGTTGGGAAATGTCTACCTCAAACGGGTGGGAGACAGCCCCGAATATCGCCCCTACATCCGCGTTATGGTGACATCCCAACCGGCCGTCGAACCCACCTCCGCCTACGATTTGTTTGAAAAATTTAACTATCTCGACTGTTCTGAAATGCAGGGAACCAACGGCATCAAATGGAGCTTGAATACCCGGACATCTCTGGCGATCGATCTAGCAAATCTGATCCTGTACTTGACACAAAAAATTGATGTCCACGGCGGCTATCACTGGGTCGATACCCCCGGTTTTGACGTGCTGCAATTTTTGATTACCCGAGATGAATTGTCGCGATCGGACACGATCGCCGAAATCGAACAACTGATCGCAGATACCCCCATCCGCTTCCGCCCCAGTCGAATAATTAACAATTAATGATTAATGATTGGGGTTGAAAGCCTCTTTATAGCAGGAGGAAAAAAGAATTTTTTTCTTCTTTTTATAGCAACGAGCGCTGGCGTGGTTACACGCCGGGAATGATCAATCTCTCTACTCCCGACTCCCGACTCCCTTTTATCGGTTTTGTAACTAGACGAGCGCGCACTGCTATAAATCCTCTCCCGATCTGAGGAATCGCGTGGCAATACACCCTCCACCACTCCTAAATCTCAACTTTTCTCATCGTCTTTTTCTTTAATTTCAGCAACACTTTAAACCACTTTTGGGCAGGTTTGTCGTAGAATGTGAAAATGTCGCCGAAGGCGATGCGGGAATTGCGGTGGTGTTGCCAGTGGCGTTCGGGGGTGGTGATGTGCAGGATAGCGCAAATTCGCCGCAAAATAGGGGGGGTCGTCCAGTGATTCAGGGGTAAATGTCGCCATTCCACATGACACTCCGCCAACACCAAACCCAGAATCGTTCCCGCCGGAGAAATCATCCAAAACAGGGGCAGAAACATCAAATAAGGAAATGCCCCCAAAAATCCGGTAATCAAAACTTTGGGATTTTTGGTCGCGATCGCGTAGCGGATAAAACTGCGGTTTGGGCTGTGGTGGACGGCGCAGTGGAATTGACCAAAAATATGTTCGGGAACGTGATAGAAGAATGTCGAGATAAAGTCTCCACTCAGCAGCAGTCCGAGTGCAACCCAGACGATATTGAGAACAGTCACTATTTCACCCTCACGAGCTATAGCGACTTTAGACAATGGAGATTAAATCCAATTAATATTTTGGTTAAAAATTGGGTGCTAGTCTCATCTCTCAAGATCTGTGGGGGCAACCGTCCCGGGTTGCCCAAATTGAGCGGAATTGGATAGGGGAAGCCGCCACGACGGCCGGCCCCCATAACCTCTCCTATTCCGCGACTTCGGCGGCTTCTTCCAACTCCGCCGCCACCTCGGCTTCGTCTCCCTCAGCGGAAATCGGAACCAGGGCCACAGCCGCGATCGCGTCTTCGTCGTCCAACCGCTGCACCCGCACCCCCGTCGCACTGCGGGACTGGCTGGGAATAGCATTCACCACCTGGCGGATGATAATCCCCCGGCCCGTCACCAGCATCAGTTCGTCCATCTCGTGAACCACCTGGAGGGCAACCACGCAATCTTTCGACAAATGGGGCTTGAACTTGGTAGCGATGATCCCCTTTCCGGCGCGATTTTGCAGTCGGAATTGAGTCACCGGAACCCGCTTTCCGTAGCCTCCCGTCGTGATCACCAGGACGGAAACGCCCTCGGGGTCGATCGCAGTTTCTTCCGTTTCTTCCCCTTCCTCTGCGATCGTGGTTTCCTCTTCTTCGAGTTCTACCTCTTCGCCGCCCAACTGGGCGATATTAGCGACGATAAAACTGGGCAAAATATCCATGCCGATCAGTTCGTCATCCTTGCGGAGTTTCATCGCCTTCACCCCCCGCGTCGCCCGACCCAGAGGCCGCAACTGCTTGTCGTCGGTGCGGAAATGGATCGCCATCCCCCGCCGGGAACCGATGATAATGCTGTCCTCTACCTTCGCCCGCCGCACCCAGCGCAGGTGATCCCCTTCATTCAAAGAAATGGCAATTAAACCATTTGAGCGGATATTTGCGAAGGCGGAAAGAGCCGTTTTTTTGATGTAACCGCCCTTGGTCAACATTACCAAATATTCGTCGTTGCTAAATTCGCTCACCGGCACCAAAGAGGTGATCCGTTCCTCCCGGGGGATGGGCAACATCTGCACGATGGGAACCCCCCGCGCCGCCCGAGAACCGATGGGAATTTGATAGGCTTTCAAGCAGTAAACCACGCCGCGATCGCTGAACAAAAGGACGCTGTCGTGGTCGCAACAACTCAGGAAATGTTCGATCCCATCATCCTCTTTCATTTTGGTGCCGGATTTACCCCGGGTCGCCCGATTTTGGGCGTCGAAGGTGTTGACGGGCATCCGCTTGATGTAGCCCTGTTCCGTCAGCAGGATGATCGCTTTTTCGTTGGCGATCAGATCCGTCTCGTCGAGTTCGCTTTCTGCCAGCTCGATTTCCGTGCGCCGGGGCGTGCCGTGCCGTTCTTGCAGTTCCTTGGCTTCCCGTTCGACGATCTCCAAAATCCGCTCCCGCCGATTCAAGATATCGTCGAGATCGGCAATTTTAGCCAACAGCTCCTCGTGTTCTTGTTGGATCTTCTGGGCTTCCAGAGCCGTGAGACGCCGCAATTGCATCTGCAAAATGGCATCGGCCTGGGGTTCGGAGAATCCGAACCGATCCATCAATTCCTGTTTGGCAGTGGGGGTGTCGGCCGCATGGCGAATTAGGGCGATGATCGCGTCGAGATTTTCCAGGGCGATCAGCAGTCCTTGCAGCAGGTGATCCCGCTCTTCGGCTTTGCGCTTTTCGTATTCGGTGCGGCGCCGGATTGTATCGATGCGGAAGTCGAGGAAAACCTGGAGATATTGCTTCAGGGTGAGCAGTTCCGGCTTGCCGTTGACGAGGGCCAACATATTCGCCCCGAAGTTGCTTTGCAGGGGGGTCTGTTTGTAGAGGTTGTTGAGGACGACTCTGGGGTAGGCGTCCCGCCTCAGTTCGACGACGATCCGCATCCCATCGCGATCGCTCTCGTCCCGGATGTCGGAGATCCCTTCGAGTCGCTTCTCGTTCACCATTTCGGCGATCTTTTCGATCAGGGCTGCCTTGTTAGTTTGGTAGGGCAGTTCGGTGATGATGATGGCTTCGCGATCGGGACGCCCCCGCTGCTCGATGGTTTCGATCTCGGCGACACCGCGCATGGTGATGGAGCCCCGCCCGGTGGTGTAGGCCTCCCGAATCCCCGATCGCCCCAGAATTTTCGCCCCGGTGGGGAAATCCGGGCCGGGGATGTGGCGCATCAGTTCGATGTCGGTGATGTCGGGGTTGTGGATCACGGCCACCAGTCCGTCCACCAGTTCCCCCAAGTTGTGGGGGGGGATGTTGGTGGCCATCCCCACGGCGATGCCGGAGGAACCGTTAAGCAGGAGTTGGGGGACTCTGGCGGGGAGGACTAGCGGTTCCTGTTGGGACCCGTCGAAGTTGTCCCCGAAATTCACTGTGTCGGAGTCGATGTCCCGCAACATGGCGTCGCAGGTGAGGCCGTGGAGGCGGCATTCGGTGTATCGCATCGCCGCCGGGGGGTCGTTGTCCACGGAGCCGAAGTTGCCGTGGCCCTGGATCAGGGGCGATCGCATCGAAAAGTTCTGGGCCATCCGCACCAGGGCATCGTATACCGCAGTATCGCCGTGGGGATGGTATTTACCGAGAACCTCCCCCACGACGCGGGCGCACTTCCGGAACGGGCGATCGGGGGTCAGGCCCAGTTCGTGCATGGCGTAGAGAATGCGGCGGTGTACCGGCTTGAACCCGTCTCTCGCATCTGGCAGCGCCCGACCTACAATGACGCTCATGGCGTATTCTAGATAAGACTGCTGCATCTCGTTCCGCAAATCCGTCGGGATAATTCGCGACTCGGAGGTGCTCATACGATCAAAAACTCCATTAACATCCAAAAAATAGCCGCTTTTTATTTAAACAATTCGATAAAATAATTCTATCCGCTGTTTTTGTTTAAAAATAGACGACTATCTCTTGAGATTATAACATAGTTTATATGGTTTTTGGATTTTAAATCCGGTTTTAAATCCGGCGGCGCGTTCGCCCCTTTCAACGACCGTCGCTTCCCCCCACCGCAACGTTAAAATATCCACCATCTTTTTCGCCAGTTGTCAATCCCTAGCCTTGCCATGTTAAGCGTTATCTACTCCGACGAATTTCTACAGCACAAAACGGGTTTATTTCACCCCGAACGCCCGGAACGCCTCGGCGCGATCGTCGCGGCCCTGCGATCGGCCCCCTGGACGCAACAATTGCAGTGGCTCTCCCCCACCCCCGTCGAACAGCGCCGGGAAGCCATCTTGGAAGCGATCGCGGCCCTCCACACCGAAGAACACATCCGCCGGGTCGAAAACCTAGCCAGTTCCGGCGGCGGCTACCTGGACGGCGATACCCCCGTTTCCCCCGACAGTTACGATGTCGCCCTGTTGGCCGTCAGTGCCTGGTTGGACGGCATCGATCTGACCCGGGCTGAGGGGAAACCTTCCTTCATCCTGGCCCGCCCGCCGGGACACCACGCTGAAGCCAGCCGGGGGATGGGATTTTGCCTGTTTTCCAACGCCGCGATCGCCGCCCACCATGCCCTCAAACAACCCGGTGTCAACCGCGTTGCCATCCTCGATTGGGATGTCCACCACGGCAACGGCACCCAAAGCCTCGTCGAAAATCACCCCCAACTCGCCTACTGTTCCCTGCACCAGTCCCCCTGCTACCCCGGAACCGGCTATCCCCAAGAGCGGGGGGCCTGGGAAAATGTGTTGAATCTACCCATGTCCCCGGGGAGTACCTTCGCATTATATCAACCTGCCTTCGAGCAGAAAGTTATCCCCTTTCTGCAGGGGTTTCAACCCGACCTGCTCATCGTCAGCGCCGGATACGACGCCAATCGAGCTGACCCCCTGGCCAATATTTCCCTCGAACCCGAAAATTTCGGCTGGTTCACCACCCAATGCCTGCAACTCACCCGAAATATCGTCTTCGGCTTGGAAGGCGGCTATGACCTGAAAACCCTCGCCCAGTCGGTGGTGGCGACGGTGGAATCCTGTCTGGTTGCGGGGAACAGGGAATAGGGAATTATCAATTGTCAATTGTCAATTATTAATTTTCCCGGATTTGGCCATCCGCACTGCCGTACAATTCGATCAATTGACGATCGCACGAAAAATTATGGCAGACTTCAAAGATATTCAAGACCATTGGGCTAAATCCTGCATCGAAAAACTCGCCAACTCCGAAGTTCTCAGCGGCTACGAAGACGGGACATTCAAACCCGACGAACCGGTAACCCGGGCTGAATTCGCGGCGATGCTGAACCGGGCATTTCCCGATCGCGATTTCGTCCGGGAATCCACCCAATTCGACGATGTAAACTCCGATTATTGGGCCGACAACGCCATCTCCACCGCCTACCGCCGGGGGTTCCTGAGCGGCTATGAAGATAACACCTTCAAACCCACCCAACCCATCCCCCGCGTCCAGGTGTTGGTGTCCCTCGCCAACGGCTTGAATTACGGCCCCACCCAAACCGTCGCCGACACCCTCGACACTGCCTTTGACGATGCTGCCGATATCCCCGCCTACGCCAAAACTGCCGTCGCTGCCGCCGCCGAAAATGAGCTGGTGGTGAACTATCCCAACGTGCGATCGCTCGACCCCAACCAAGCCGCCACCCGAGCCGAAGTCGCCGCCTTTTTATCCCAGGCGTTATTGGCTGCAGAGGAAGACCCTGCCGTACCCGAACAGTATATCACAAAAGTGTTTTTATCGCACCAAATTTCGGGGGAATTGCGGGGCGTTTGGCTGACGAATATCGACAGCGATGTTCTGTTTTCTGCCCCGGACCTCACCGGGGCGATCGACACCCTTGCAGACCTCAATTTTAACACCCTCTATCCGACCATTTGGAATGGCGGTTACACCCTCTATCCCAGCTCGGTTTTGGAACGGGTAACGGGAGCCAAAATTCATCCCGAACCGGGATTGCAGAACCGGGATATGTTGCAGGAAATCGTCGCCCAGGGGAAGGCAAAAGAGATGGCTGTCATCCCCTGGTTTGAATTCGGTTTCATGGCCCCCCAGGATTCTCAACTGATGAAAAGCCGCCCTCACTGGTTTACCACCCGACAAGATGGGATTCCCTTCGTGAAGTCAGATGACGAATTTCGGGTGTGGTTGAATCCCTTTCATCCCCAAGTGCAGCAATTTATTTTGGATTTGGTGGTGGAAGTGGTGGGCAATTACGACGTGGATGGCATTCAATTTGACGACCATTTCGGCTTGCCTGTCGAGTTGGGCTACGATGCTTTCACCAAGGCTCTTTACAGCCAGGAACACGGCGGGAGCGTGCCGCCGGACGACCCCAATGATGAAGAGTGGGTGAGTTGGCGAACCCGCAAACTTACCGAATTTATGATGCGAGTCTTTTGGGTTGTCAAAGACTACAATCCGGACTGCATTATTTCTCTGGCCCCCAATTCCGCATCTTTTTCTTACACACGGTATCTCCAGGATTGGAAACGGTGGGAACGTTACGGGTTGGTTGAGGAATTGGTGGTGCAGGTATATCGGGATAATCTCAAAGATTTTACGCCGGAATTGGAGCGATCGGAGGTGTTAGCCGCGAAAGGTCACATTCCCGTCGGCGTGGGAATTTTGAGCGGATTGAAAGATAAACCCGTCGCTCCGGAAATGGTTCGCAAACAGATCGAAATTGTCCGCGATCGCCGGTTGGCAGGGTTCTCGTTCTTCTTCTACGAAAGCTTGATGTCATTATTGCAAGAAGAGGACGAAAAAACCGCATTTCAAGCCCTGATGCAGGAATCAGCCGATCGCCCTTTTGTTGAACTTCCCGCCGCCTGAATGTTGCCAATGTTGACGCGGGGGAAATTCATCGCTTCCCCTGTGACATCAATAATCGACCGTAAATGTATTCATGTCGGAATCCGATTTTGAAGGGATTTGCGATCGCGTTTCTGGGTTTTGGGTTTTCGGGGGATGGATGGCGGATTGGGACTCGCCGCGATCGCCCAATTGTTTGACATCTGCTTCGAGTTGTCCGAGTTTCCCCTCGATATTTGACAGCCGTTGCTGAATCACTTCGCTGCGATCCTGCAAGTCCGCCAACTCCTGTTGCAGCCGCTTTTTTTCGACGGAGAGTTGATACAAACTTCGATACAGGTTGACTTCAGATTGCCGGCGGGGAATGGTGCTAAGTTTGGGCTGGATTCTGCGCTGACGTCGATATTTCATAGTTAAAAAATAGGAAATAGAAAAACGGAAAGAAAATCAATAATTGTTAATTATTAATTATTAATTGTTAATTGCCCAGACGGTTGCGTTCCATCAGTTCGGCGATCGTCTGCTTCGGTTCCGGGTAAAATTGTCGGGTTTCCTCGGAATATTTCCAAGCGATCGCATCGGGATCTTTTTGGGCACTCCAGTGGCGAAACTCCGGCTGACGCTTCCACCGACTCACCGTATTGGGGTGGATCTCGAACCGCTTCGCAAGTTCCGTCTGGTTGAGAGGGACGGTGGGAAGCTCCAACCGACGGCGAGGGGAATTGGAGAAGGGTACAACAGTCTCGGCTGTGTCGCCCGGTTCGGGGACAGCAGCCTGGGTTTCGGCAGTGGAGAAGGTGTAAACGATACCGCCATCTTCCGTCACCTCGAACCGGGCGGAAAATTCCACCGCCTGGCGATCGAGGTAAGATTGCACCTGAGAAGCCGGAAGCCCAGTTTCCAGGGCCAAATCCAGCGGCGTGATGCGTCCCCCGCGTTCCCGGATCTGGCGGTAGAATACCCGATCCAGGTATTCTTGCCGGCGGCGGACGGACTGCCACAGCAGCCAAATTCCCGTCCCGGACGCGATCGCCAAAATGAGCGGAAACGCCGTCCGCGTCAGCACCAGCAAAATTGCCACGCCCCCCAGAAGGGACAGATATTCCCCGCCCCGGTTTTGATTTTCATCGCCTTTGGCGGGAATCTGACGATCACTCATGGTCCTCTCCAACAATTCCGAACTCAGCTTTCTCCGCTCCTTTCCGGCAACCTTCCACTTGATCCCCGGGGATGCGATCGCGGCCTCGCCTTGAGATCATGATTAAAGCTATATTACCGAAGAATTGGGTCTAAAGCCTCCCCCCTTGAGGGCGACTTTGTGGTAAGCTGCGAAAAGCGGTAAAGCGCACATCCCAAAAAACACCCCTCGCGGTCGGGCAGATCGTGAAAGCTTGTGGAGGGCTAGGCTACGACCCGGACGTCGTAAAACTCCGGCTCCCGATGAAGCAAGAATCCCCATCCCTGTAGGACGGGGAGTGTCAAATTTTTTATCGGGGCCCAGAAGCGGGGGCTGCTATCCTCAGCATTTGGTGAGATTTTACTATTCATCTCCACCAAAACCCCAATCTCCCCGAGCCCAAGACAACCGCACCCCGTTTGGATGGGAGCCGTAGCGTCCCTACGCTCCCAAAATCATCAGCCAGACGGGGAAAGCCTGCGGCGCTGTCCGTGCGGGTGGTTTTCACCTGAAGATAGCCCCGAAGCAGGCTTTAACAATCATCAGGCTTGCCCCTGTTCTTATGCGATCTGAGTGTCATGGCTCAGACCCCAACCCAAGGCAGCAATTCATTTTTAGGAATTCTAGCTTCATGTTCTCCAAGGAAATCACCGAATCAAAAGCCTACAAGTGGTTTGATGAACGGCTGGAAGTCCAGGCGCTCGCCGACGACATCACCAGCAAATACGTCCCCCCCCACGTCAACATTTTCTACTGTCTGGGTGGCATCACCCTGGTCTGCTTCCTGATCCAGTTCGCCACCGGCTTCGCGATGACGTTCTACTACAAGCCGACCGTCGCCGAAGCCTTCACCTCCGTCCAGTACATCATGACGGAAGTCAACTTCGGTTGGCTGATCCGCTCCATCCACCGCTGGTCCGCCAGCATGATGGTGCTGATGATGATCCTGCACGTCTTCCGGGTTTACCTAACCGGCGGCTTCAAAAAGCCCCGGGAACTGACCTGGGTGACTGGGGTCGTCATGGCTGTGATCACCGTGTCCTTCGGCGTGACCGGATACTCCCTGCCCTGGGATCAGGTCGGTTACTGGGCGGTTAAGATCGTCTCCGGCGTTCCCGAAGCGATTCCCGTCGTCGGTTCCACCATCGTCGAACTGATGCGGGGCGGTGCGGCCGTCGGACAGCCCACCCTCAGCCGTTTCTACAGTCTGCACACCTTCGTCCTGCCCTGGCTGATCGCGGTGTTCATGCTGCTGCACTTCCTGATGATTCGCAAGCAGGGGATCTCCGGTCCCCTCTAAACCGCGTCCGACCTCAGACCGGAGGACGGGCGTAGCACTTGCTACACCGAATTGCGGCGGGTCGAAACCATAATGGATAATGGATCGACACGTTGTTTTAGCTCAAGTTAAGGAGAGCGATCGTAACCATGTCTGTCATGAAAAAACCGGATCTCAGCGACCCCGTCCTGAGAGCCAAAATTGCCAAAGGCATGGGCCACAACTATTACGGCGAACCCGCCTGGCCCAATGACCTGCTGTATGTTTTCCCCGTGGTGATCGTGGGGACCTTCGCCCTGATCGTCGGACTGGCCGTCCTCGATCCGGCGATGGTCGGCGAACCTGCCGATCCCTTCGCCACGCCGCTGGAAATTCTGCCGGAATGGTATTTCTGGCCGGTGTTCCAAATCCTGCGGGTGGTCCCCAACAAACTGTTGGGAGTTTTGATGATGGCTTCCATCCCCCTGGGGCTGCTGTTGGTTCCGTTCATCGAGAACGTCAACAAGTTCCAGAACCCCTTCCGCCGCCCCGTCGCGACCGCCGTGTTCATGTTCGGAACCTTCGTGACGCTGTGGTTGGGTATCGGGGCGACCTTCCCCATCGACAAGTCCCTCACCTTGGGCCTGTTCTAAGGGATATAGCGCTGCGCGCGGGAGTCGGCAGTCGGTATTAGGGAGTCGGGAACTGAAACTGCTTTTCTATAAGGGTTTGAAGATTTCTGATCCCATTTCAACTGTAACCACGCGAGCGCTCGTTGCTATAACCCCGCCAACTGAGCACCATCATCTTCTGATACCTGAAGGTTTCCTCGGATGCGTCGGACGATGCATCTGAGGAAACTTTACACAGCTATCAACTACCCTGGGGCGCAGGGAAAGTAACGTCTCTGGAGAGACTGGCCTCTGCTTGAATGGGGAAACCCGTTCCGTGTAAGCTGACTCGCCGAAAGAGAAAGTCTGGATAGTGATATTCAGAATCCCCGTCACTTTAGTGCGGGGAGTACGTCAAGGGTATAAATATTTATATACATTTGTTCATACGGATAACCGATCGCATTTGATGTAATGGGATCAGAATCGCCCGTATCGTCAGATTGAGAACTCACCTTGGACAAGACCACTCAGCGCAACCCTCATTTCGTCTGGTGCTTCCTCGAAATCTTCTCCCGGGAAGGAGGCATCCAGTCCTACGTCAAAGATATTTTTGCCGCCTACAATCATTTGGAGTCTGACGATCACCCTCAGACGAGTGACGTGTTGCTGTTGAGGGATGGGGGGGACAGTGAAAATCCCTTCGAGTCGGAGTCTCTAAACTTTCACTACCTCCGATCTCCGTCACCCGCCATTGTTGGTCGGTTTCGCCTCGCCGTAGCCCTCCTGGGACTACTGATTGCCAAGCGGCCCGCCCGGGTGTTCTGCGGCCACGTCAACCTGTCCCGCCTCACCCAAGTCCTCTGCAAACCCTTGGGAATTCCCTACACCGTCCTCACCTACGGCAAAGAGGTGTGGTATCCCCTGCCCCCGAAATACCAAAAAGCCCTGCAACAGGCGGACGAAATTTGGACGATCAGCCGCTACAGTCGCGATCGCGCCTGCTCCTCCAACGACCTCGACCCCGATCGCTTCCAAATGGTTCCCTGCATGGTGGACGGCGATCGCTTCACCCCCGGACCTAAACCCCAACATCTCATCGATCGCTACGATCTCTCGGATAGCAAAGTCTTGATGACCGTCGCCCGCCTCTGGTCCGGGGACATCTACAAGGGCGTCGATGTCACCATCCGCGCCCTGCCAGACATAGCACAAATTATTCCAAATGTCAAGTACCTGGTCATCGGCCGGGGGGACGACCAACCCCGCCTCGCCCGCCTCGCTGAAGACCTGGGGGTGAGCGATCGCGTCATTTTCGCCGGATTCGTCCCCACCGAAGACCTTCCCGACCACTACCGGGTCGCCGACGCCTACATCATGCCCTCACTCGAAGGATTCGGCATCGTCTACCTGGAAGCGATGGCCTGCGGCATCCCCGTCCTCTCCGGCGACGACGACGGATCAGCCGATCCCGTCCAGGACGGGCGGTTGGGCTGGCAAGTCCCCCACCGGGACCCCGAGGCCGTCGCCCGCACCTGCATCGAAATCCTCAAAGGCGAAGACCAACGTTGTCAGGGAGACTGGTTGCGGGAACAAAGTTTAGCTATCTTCGGAAAAGCAGCCTTCCAACAGCGCATCTACGACCTCCTGAATCAGTCAGTAGTATGATAGAAAGAAGGATTGCCCAATCCAGCAGAGAAGGAGATTTTTGTGAACCAGGAACGGCCCACCCTACAATTCAACTGGTCGGGAATTAGCAATTGGTTGATTGCTCTGGCTATCATGGGGTTGCTTGCTTCAGTTGGTTTAGGCTGGCTGGTGAATTCAATTCTGATCCTGATCGGCATTCTGCTGCTGGCCCCCGTGATTCTGCTCGTCGGGGTGCGGTGGTGGTTGAACCGGAACCTGATTCAAGATCGGTGTCCGGTCTGCGATGCCGAATTTACGGCACTCAATCAAACGCAATGCCAGTGTCCGAGTTGCGGCGAACCCATTCAGGTCGAACAGGGGCATTTTACCCGCCTGACCCCACCCGGGACCATCGACATTCAGGCGGTGGATATTTCCGCCCAGGCCCTGGACGACGGTCGCCCTCAACATCCAACTCAAAATTGAGGAGTAGAGTTTCGTGTCTCAAGATCAACCAACCGTCCTCGTAACGGGGGGGGCGGGATACATCGGCTCCCACGCCGTCCTGGCCCTGCAACAGGCCGGTTACACTCCCATCGTCCTGGATAATTTAGTTTACGGGCATCGAGAGCTTGTCGATGAAGTCTTGAAGGTGGAACTGATCGAGGGAGATACCAACGATCGCGCCCTTTTAGACCGCTTGTTCGCCGGACGCCACATCGATGCGGTCATGCACTTCGCCGCCTACGCCTACGTCGGAGAGTCCGTCACCACCCCCGACAAATATTATCGAAATAACGTCGTCGGCACCCTCACCCTCCTGGAGGCGATGAAAGATGCCGGCATCGACAAATTCGTCTTTTCCTCCACCTGCGCCACCTACGGCATCCCCGAAACCATTCCCATCCCGGAAGATCATCCCCAAAATCCTATCAATCCCTACGGGATGACGAAATTGATGGTGGAACACATTTTGTCCGATTTTGACCGGGCGTACAACCTGCGATCGGTCCGCTTCCGCTACTTCAACGCCGCCGGGGCCCATCCGGACGGGTTGCTTGGGGAAGATCACGACCCGGAAACCCACCTCATCCCCCTGACTTTGTTCGCCGCCCTGGGAAAACGGCACTCGATCTCCATTTTTGGCACCGACTACCCCACCCCGGACGGAACCTGCGTTCGAGATTACATCCACGTCCTCGACCTGGCCGACGCCCACGTTCTGGGGTTGAAGTACCTGTTGCAGGGGGGCAAAACGGAAGCGTTCAACCTGGGGAACGGCAGTGGGTTTTCCGTGCGAGAAGTGATCGATACCGCCCGGGAGGTGACGGGGCGGGAAATTAAAGCGGTGGAGTGCGATCGCCGCCCCGGAGATCCCCCCAGTTTGGTGGGCACGAGCGAAAAAGCCCGCCAGATTTTGGGCTGGACTCCCCAACACTCGGAGTTGCGGGAAATTATCGCCCACGCTTGGCGGTGGCATCAGAATCGACACGGGAAATAATTAACAATTAATAATTAACAATTAATAATTGTCAATTTTTTGCTTGCAATATCAGGCAATTGGCGATGCGGCGGGCGGCT
>JBNGCR010000101.1:0-17997 GCA_050045915.1 Limnospira sp. | reverse complement strand
GAGTAACAGGTTAGGGCTAGAAAGCCCCGTCGCTGTCTTCGCGGGGATTGGTTACTTTTCCCAATCGGGATGACAGGATTTGAACCTGCGACCCCCTCGTCCCGAACGAGGTGCGCTACCAAGCTGCGCTACATCCCGTAAACTCAATTTCACATTGAACTATCCTAGCATATCATCTCTCCCCCGTCCATAACAAGCCGCGCCGAGAAATCGGGTTGTTGAGATTTGGTGTCGGAGTGTGGCACGATCGCATCAGTACAGTTATTGAGCTCGGAGACGGTCAGCATGGTGTCTAAGCCAGATTGGTTGAGGGTGAAAGCCCCCCAATGGGAGCGCGTGGGTGACGTGAAAGGGATTCTGCGGGATCTCGGATTGAATACCGTTTGCGAGGAGGCTTCCTGTCCCAACATCGGAGAGTGTTTCAACGCGGGGACGGCGACATTTTTAATTATGGGGCCAGCCTGCACCCGCGCCTGTCCCTACTGCGATATCGATTTTGAGAAAAAGCCGAAGGCCCTCGACCCGAGCGAACCGGAACGGTTGGCCGAGGCGGTGCGGCGGATGAATTTGAATCACGTCGTCATCACTTCAGTGAACCGGGACGACCTGCCCGACGGGGGGGCCTCCCAATTCGTCCGCTGCATCGAGGCGGTGCGATCGCGATCGCCCAAAACCACCGTCGAAGTGCTTATCCCCGACCTGTGCGGCAACTGGGCCGCGTTGGAAATCATTCTCAATGCCAAGCCAGAGGTACTCAACCACAACACCGAAACCGTGCGGCGACTCTACCGCCGAACCCGCCCCCAGGGCGACTACGATCGCACCCTGGAACTGTTGCGGCGATCGCGACAGGTAGCCCCCCAAATTTACACCAAATCCGGGCTGATGGTGGGACTCGGGGAAACCGATGCGGAAGTCCGGGAGGCGATGGTCGATCTGCGGGGGGTCGATTGCGACATCCTCACCCTGGGACAGTACCTGCAACCCAGCGCCAAACATCTAGGAGTGGTCGATTTCATTCCCCCCGAACAATTTGATGCCTGGAAAGCCTACGGCGAATCCCTGGGATTCTTGCAGGTCGTCGCCTCTCCCCTGACCCGCAGTTCCTATCACGCGGAACAGGTGCGAGATCTGATGAAACGTCACCCCCGGACTCCCAATTGAGCGGGCGATATATTGGAGAAAATTGCGACAAAAAAAGTTGCGATCGCGATCGGCAATTTCCTGTTAGTTCGAGTACCCTTCGACCCGCCCCGGCGAAAATTGTCTAAAAAACCCTGCTACAATTGAACGGGACGGCAAACGCCCAATTGCAGGTCTGGCAATCGATCGAGTACAATCGAAGTGGTTCTCCAGTTCAACGCCCACATCAAGCAAGGGGTTGAGTGTATATTTTTGTTAAAAAATATCAGCATTGTTGAGAAGTGATCGGGAACCCCCTGGGTGGGTGATGAAGATTAACGAGTGACCTGACAAGGGTCACTTTTTTTATCCTTCCATCTCTATATACTAGCTAACGAGCCTGAAACAGAAACCCAAATTGTCGATCGGACCGCTCATTTCAGGAGTTGTCAATTTGAAGACTGAAGATTCAGATTGCTGATCGGCAACATTGAGATCTGAAAGACTCAAGAGCGGTCTTGAACTCCAGGACAACTCAAGAGTCGCGATCGTCAGCCTCAAGCCGGCGGGATATCTACATCGTAGACCCCCTGTAAGAGCCATTTGTGTTTCATCGAGAGCAACTGAGATAACCATCATGTCAGCCACCAATTTTCACCCCGACACCCAGCCTTCCGATAACCTCCACGATTATTCGACGGATCAGGATATGGAATCATCAACGGACGAACGAGTCCATCTTGACTTTAGCGACGCCGAACCATCCGCGACTTCTGCCAACCGACGCACAACAGATTTGGTTCGCCTCTACCTGCAGGAAATTGGTCGGGTTCGCCTGTTGGGAAGGGATGAGGAAGTTTCCGAAGCTCAGAACGTACAGCGCTACCTGCGCCTGATCGAACTGCGCGACACCGCAGCCCAAACGGAAGGGGGTGAGTTGCAAACCTATGTCCGCCTGATCAAGGCCCGCGATCGCCTAGCCGCGCAATTGGGACATCGGCCCTCCCTGGAGCGCTGGGCCGCCACCGCCGAGGTCGAGGTCGCCCAACTCAAACCCTTGATGGCCCAAGGAAAGCGCCGCTGGGCAGAGTTGGCGGAGTTGACGGTGGAAGAACTCGAACAAGTCCAAGTCCGGGGGCTGCGGGCGAAGGACCACATGATCAAAGCCAACTTGCGTCTGGTGGTTTCAGTTGCCAAAAAATACCAGAACCGGGGTTTGGAATTGTTGGATCTGATCCAAGAAGGAACCCTGGGGTTGGAGCGGGCCGTCGAGAAGTTCGACCCCACCCGTGGCTATCGCTTCAGCACCTATTCTTACTGGTGGATTCGCCAGGGCATCACCCGGGCGATCGCCACCCAGAGCCGCACCATCCGCCTTCCCGTCCACATTACCGAAAAACTCAATAAAATCAAAAAAGCCCAGCGCCAGATTTCCCAAGAAAAAAGCCGCACCGCCACCATCGACGACATCGCCACCGAGTTGAAGATGACCCCCGCTCAAATTCGCGAGGTGCTGCTGCGGGTTCCCCGGTCGGTGTCCCTGGAAACGAAGGTCGGCACCGACAAAGATACGGAACTCGGGGATCTGTTGGAAACGGAAGATATGACCCCGGAAGAATTGTTGATGCGCGAATCCCTGCACCGCGACCTCCAACAACTCCTCGCCGACCTCACCAGCCGGGAACGGGACGTGATTTCCATGCGCTACGGCTTAGGCGATGGCCACCCCTACTCCCTAGCCGAAATCGGTCGCGCCCTGGAACTGTCCCGGGAACGGGTCCGCCAAATTGAAGCGAAAGCCCTGCAAAAGCTGCGCCAACCCAAGCGCCGCAACCGGGTGCGGGATTATCTGGAATCCCTGAGTTGAGTCTGGACTCGGTATTAGGGAGTCGGGAGTGGGGGAAAAGAGAAACCCCCTCACTCTTCACTCCTATTCCCTATAGCCGATTCCCTATAGCCGATTCCCGATTCCCGATTCCCGATTCCCCATAGCCTATTGCCTATTGCCTATTGCCTATTGCCTATTGCCTATTGCCCACTCCCGACTCCCTATAGCCCGTTGCCCGCTATAACTCCCCCCCAATTCGCTACCGCTATTGATTGTCAATAAGCGGATTTTTTTGACAACTTTTTGAAATTTTGTGTATGATTGTCAGTATAAAAGCTTTATTGAGAACTGAATGATGCCGCTATATACTGCAAGTTCTTTTAAATCGGAACTCAACAACAAAGGGTGGCGACTGACCCCCCAGCGAGAGACGATCCTGCACGTGTTCCAAAATCTGCCCAAGGGCAATCACCTGAGCGCCGAGGATCTCTACGATTTGTTGAAAAGTCGGGGGGAGAATATCAGTTTATCGACGATTTATCGCACCTTGAAGCTGATGGCGCGGATGGGGATTTTGCGGGAGTTGGAACTGGCCGAGGGTCACAAGCACTATGAGATCAACCAACCCTACCCCCACCACCACCACCATCTCGTCTGCGTGCAGTGCAACAAGACCCTCGAATTTAAGAATGATTCCATTTCCAAAATCGGGTTGAAACAGGCCGAAAAATCGGGATTGCATATGCTCGACTGTCAACTCACAATTCACACCGTCTGTCACGAGGCGCTGCGGATGGGCTGGCCATCTTTGGTTTCGAGCAATTGGTCCTGTTCCCAGGCGATCGCGGAAACGACCGGTTCTGAAGGTGGCGACGCCGATTGACTCGGCTTCCGACATCGTTTCCATTCGAGCGGGGAAAAATCGATTTTTCCCCGCCTTTTTGGTGCGATCGCCTACAAACCGCTGTAGAGAATCGCTTCTGCACTCGCCCCGTACAACTCCTTGGCTTTAGCCACCGCCGATCGGGTGGAGGCATCGTACACCCCGTTAATCGGTCCGCCGTAGAGTCCCTGAACGGTCAGCCGTTCTTGTAACGCCGTGACATCAACTTGAGTATTGACGGCATCAGAAGCGGTGGTCGTCCCAGACTTGACCTCAACTTGAGTGTTAACGGAACCAGAAGAAAGGGTCGCTGCGGATGTGACATTAACTTGAGTGTCGGAGGAATCGGAGGAACCGGCGGCGACAGACGGGGTGATGCTTCCGAAGGTGCGACGATTTAAGTTGAACAGATAGGCCTCGGTCGTCGGCCCCACCATTCCCGTGGTCGTGATGCCGTTGGCTTGCTGGAACTGAATCACCGCATTTTGAGTGGTGCGATCGAAAAAGCCGTTGATCGGGCCATCGTAAAAATTCAACTCCCGCAACCGTCGCTGAATCCGCCGCACCCCCGTTCCCGCGTCGCCGAACGTCAGGGAGACGGCAGGAGTGATGGCGGGTTGGACGGCTACGGCTGACACCTGGGGAATCTGGCTGACAATTGTGGGTTGAGCCAGCACCCGCACCAGGTAGAATTGGGTCGTCGGCCCGACTTGACCCGTGGGTTGAATGCCGTAGGCCCGCTGGAAGCGGATCACCGCCCGCCGGGTAGACTCGCCGAAGATGCCGTCAACCGTTCCCGTGTAGTATCCCAACTGTTGCAGTCGCTGTTGGAGCAAAACCACCGCCGTGCCCCGACTGCCGAGGACGAGAACGGTGGAGGAGTTAGGGGGGTTACTCGGGAAACTGGGGACGGAGGGCGTACCAGGGACGACCGCTCCCCAACTCACCAGGACGGCTTGGGTGGTGGCTTCGACTCGGCCGGTGGGGGGCAAGCCGTAGGCGATCTGGAAGTTGCGGACGGCTGTGGCGGTCGCCTGGTCGAAGTTATTGCTGATCGGGCCGCGATAAAATCCCAGCCGTCGGAGTTGCTGTTGGACGACTCCCACCGCCGGACCGGAACTCCCCGGGCCGAGGCTAATGTTTCCGGGCAGGGTGACGGGGCGTTGATTGAGCAGCATCAGGGTTTCTTCGGACACCAAACCCGTGGCGGCGATCAAGTTATCTTGTTGGAACCGGAGCACGGCGTTGCGGGTGATTTGTCCGAAATAGCTGGTGGTGTTGGCACTGAAGTAGCCGAGGTCACGGAGGCGATCTTGCAAGTTTCTCACTCCGGGGCCACTGTCTCCGACTCCGAGTCCGATCAGGTCGCGATCGCTCACTGGGGGCGTGGGGTCCGCTGGAGAGCTGATCCCGAACAGGACGGCTAGGGTATTGGGGCCGACGATGCCATCCTGGACCAACCCGTTATCCCGCTGAAATTGAATGACGGCATTTTGCGTGATGTCGCCGAAATAGCCGGTGGTGTTGGCACTGAAGTATCCGAGTTCGCTCAGACGATTTTGAACGCGGGTGACTTCCGAGCCGAAATCCCCGATCGCCACCAGGGCTTGGGCCGCCTGGGCGAGGCTCAAAACCGCGAGGGTGACGGCCAGGGAGAGAAAGCCCCGATAGGCTCGGCCGGAGAGTTTTTTCCACCGAATCCCCATCGGGTTGGCGAGATGTAAATGGGGGGGATTTTCGCGGGTCAGGGCGAGGTGAAGGTAAGCATAAGAGTCCATCATAATGAATCGGGAAAATAAATAGAAAGGGGGAACAATTGAACCTGAGATCCTTTAGATGTCGAATCCCGGGTGATTGTTTCCCCCATTCTATATCGGCCGTTCAAACAGACGTTATACCAAACCGGCGCGATCGCACAGCAGGGCGACGATGACGGCGAATGCGGTGATTCCCAGCGCCACCCAGGGGCTTTGTCCCTGGCTGACGGCGAAAGACGTGGCGACACCGGCTCCCAAACCGGCGGTTACAGCCGCTCCGATGGGGTCCCGTTCGGAATTGCGTTTATACATAATCTTTAGGTTTTGAATTGACTCGGGGTGGGCGATCGACATTTCAATGCTTCTCACCCTAGCACCCCCGTCGGCCATTGGAAGGCTGCGCCGGCCGATTGAAATGAAGATTCAACTTTAGCTAAGTTTCTTAACATTGCAGGGGCAATTCACCGGCCTTTTTTTTAACAAAATTTAACATCAAAAAATGGAGCGACTCGCCATTCGACCCGCCGGTTTGGAATTGTTGGGCTATCCCCGAGCCCCGACGTTCCGATAAAATCCAGAGGCAGAGCGCCCGATTTGAGATTGCCAAAGGTTAAGATTAAATGACGATAACGATCGCACTGGACTCCAACTGCCTGAACTCGCTGGATCTCTCGCCCGTCCGGGAGGCGATCGATCCGCTGCTCCGGGATGGCAAGATCGCCGAGGGCGAACAGCAACTCCGCTTCGAGATCGACTATCCCCTCGACCCCCAAGACCCCCGCGAGTTGTCCGAGGTTCCGGAAATTCGGCTCTGGTTTATCTGTCTCGACAGCCACTATCCCTGGCTTCCCTTCCTACTCGACTGGCGGGAGGGAGAGTTAGCCCGCTACGCGGCCATGCTCGTCCCCCATCACTTTCACCGCCGGGAAGGCATCCAGTACAACCCGGAAGCCCTGGAAATTTTCCTGATGCAAAAAATCTTCGTCCTCACCCGCTGGCTGCAGGAACAGGGCTTTCCCACCCGCTCCCGGGTGCAGTCGATGTCCCAAATGCTCGGGTACGATTTGGATGACGCTTTCTTCGAGGCGATCGAAAATTGAGATTTTCTCGAACTCGGCCCGTCTCTTTTCCGTCGCAACTTGTACGGGACTCCAGATGCAGGCGTTACACTGTAACTATCAACTGCGATTGAAATCCATTCAGCGATCGCGGGTTGCCCGGTCGTCCGTTCTCGGCCACCACCGGCGAAGATGCGATCGCGGATGGTTCCCGCAACTCCTGAAAAAAGTTGTAAACTCAATGGCACGAGTGCCGGAGAGTATGATGGTAATTGACACTGCCGGGTAGACTGCTGCTTTGTCGGTTCCCAGAAACAGCAAGGTCACGCAGTCGTTGCGAACATCCCGTTCCGACCCCCGATTCCCCGTCGCCATTCAGTCGGGGACGTGTCAGGCCCGTTACCTCAGATGAACTGATGTTGAGCAGGCTAATCCGAACGGCCTGCCCTGACCACACTACTCATACACCGTCTAAGGAAAAACATTATCATGGGATTATTTGACCGTATCGGCCGAGTTGTCAGAGCAAACTTGAACGACCTGGTCAGCAAGGCGGAAGACCCTGAAAAGATCCTCGAACAGGCGATTATCGAAATGCAAGAGGATCTGATCCAGTTGCGTCAGGCCGTCGCTCAAGCCATCGCCCAACAAAAACGCAGCCAACAGCAGTACAACCAAGCCCAGTCCCAAGCCAACCAGTGGCAGTCTCGGGCACAACTCGCCCTCCAAAAGGGTGATGAAAATTTGGCTCGGGAAGCCCTCCAGCGCAAGAAAGGCTACCTCGAAACCGCCAACACGCTCAAAGCCAATATGGACCAGCAGAGCACCCAGGTGGAAAGCCTGAAGCGCAATTTGGTCAGCTTGGAGAGCAAGATCTCGGAAGCCAAGACTAAGAAAAATATGCTCAAAGCCCGAGCCCAGGCCGCTAAGGCGAACGAACAACTCAACAACGTTCTCGGCGGTATCAACACCGGTGGCGCGACGGCGGCCTTCGACCGGATGGAGGAAAAAGTCTTGCAAATGGAGGCTCGCTCCACAGCCGCGGCTGAACTGACGGGTTCGGGTTTGGAAGAACAGTTCCGCGAACTCGAAGCCGGCAGCGATGTGGATGACGAGTTGGCGGCGATGAAGGCCCAGCTCTCGGGTGCCCCGGCTAACCAGCCGCAGCTTGAAGGTGCGCCGAGCGAGGGTTCGGCGTCTAAAGCTGACGTTGACAGCGAATTGGAGGATTTGCGCCGAGAACTCAACAAAATGTAGGTTTCGGTTTGAGCCGACTCCGAGAACTTTTGGGCTTTTTGTCGGAGAGCCCGATTGACTTCCCGACCGCAGGGGAGGGCAACGGGCGATTGAATCCCGATAGGAAGCCCTCATTGTGTTGTCGAAAAAATCAGCGTGAGATCCGCCCGCCGGACCCCTTTGACTTGAAGTTCGAGGCTTTGACTTTCGGACCCAGATCCGGAATAATTTGTGTGACCGAGGGCGGTAAAACCGGCGGGATTGTTGGGGGTCGCCGCATTCAACTGGACTCCATCACTTTTAACTCAGTGAATTGATGATGCTTAAAGTTCGCTTTCTCACGCTCAGTTCCTTCGCAGCCGGGTTCGGTTTGTGTTCCATCGTATACAGTGTTTTTACGATGATTTCCGAGTTTAATTTTTCTTCAATATTTAGATTTTTATTGACGAGTTTGTTTTTTTCGATCAACCTAGTTTTTGCGATGCATTATTACGTCTCTATTTTTAAAGAGCAGAAGTTTATTTACAGAATGCGATCGCAACTCCGCAGGCCCACTTATATCAATTATAATTGAGGACGTAAAAATCATGTTAGACTTTCTCAATCCCCTCCTGGGCAGACACCCCGAAAATATCAAAGCTGACGTGGAGATTTACACCTGGCAAACCTGCCCCTACTGCATCCGCGCCAAACTGCTGCTGTGGTGGAAAGGGGTCAATTATAAAGAATATAAAATCGACGGGGACAATGCGGCTCGCAACCTGATGGCCGATCGCGCCAACGGCCGGCGGACGGTGCCCCAAATCTTTATCAACGATCACCATATCGGCGGATGTGACGAGCTCTATCAGTTGGATGGGGAGGGCAAACTCGACCCCCTGCTGGCGCAACCCACCGGCTAATTGTCACTATTTTTGATTCTAAAATATTGGAGAAATTACCATGTCTTTCGTGGGACTGCACATCCACAGCGACTACAGCCTCCTCGACGGTGCCTCCCAACTGCCGCAGTTGGTGAGTCGGGCGGTGGAACTGGGAATGCCCGCGATCGCCCTCACGGATCACGGCGTCATGTACGGCGCGATCGAACTGATCAAACTCTGCCGGGGCAAGGGCATTAAACCCATCATCGGCAACGAAATGTATGTGATGAATGGCGATGTCACCACCCAATTAAAACGACAAAAAAAATATCACCAAGTCGTCCTCGCCAAGAATACCCAAGGTTACAAAAACCTGGTCAAATTGACGACAATTTCTCACTTGAAAGGATTCCAAGGCAAGGGGATTTTTGCCCGCCCCTGTATCAACAAAGAATTTTTGGAACAGTATCACGAAGGCTTGATCGTCACCAGCGCCTGTTTGGGGGGGGAAGTACCCCAGGCGATTTTACAGGGAAAAATGGATGTCGCCCGCAAAACCGTCGAGTGGTACAAGGGGATTTTCGGGGAGGATTACTATCTGGAAATTCAGGATCACGGTTCCCCCGAAGATCGGATCGTGAATGTGGCGCTGGTGCAACTCGCGAGGGAATTTGAAGTTAAAATTATCGCCACCAACGATTCCCACTTTATCTCCTGCAACGACGTGGAAGCCCACGATGCTTTACTGTGCATCAATACCCAGAAATTAATTACCGAAGATAAGCGGCTGCGCTACAGCGGGACGGAGTATTTGAAATCCGCCGAAGAGATGATGCAACTGTTCCGAGATCATCTCCCGGATGAGGTGATCAAAGAAGCGATCGCCAATACGTTGGAAGTCGCCGAAAAAGTCGAACCCTACACCGGCATTCTCGGAGAACCGCGCATCCCCGACTATCCCATCCCCCCTAACCACACGGCGGATACTTACTTGGAAGAAGTCGCCTGGGAGGGGTTGAAAGATCGCCTCAACGCCGCCACGCGATCAGAGATTCACACCACCTACCGCGATCGCCTGGAATACGAATTAAAAATGATGCAAACAATGGGTTTTTCGACCTATTTTTTGGTGGTGTGGGACTACATCAAACACGCCCGAGATAATGGCATCCCGGTGGGGCCGGGGCGGGGTTCTGCCGCCGGATCTTTGGTCGCCTATGCGCTGAAAATTACCAACATTGATCCGGTGCACCACGGTTTGCTGTTCGAGCGATTTTTGAACCCGGAACGGAAATCGATGCCGGATATTGATACGGACTTTTGTATCGATCGCCGCGACGAAATGATCCAATATGTAACGGACAAATACGGGGAGGATAAAGTCGCCCAAATTATCACCTTCAACCGCATGACATCCAAGGCGGTTTTAAAAGACGTGGCGCGGGTGCTGGGGATTTCCTACAGCAAATCCGATCAGATGGCGAAATTGATTCCGGTGGCGCGGGGAAAACCGGCAAAATTGAAGGTGATGATTTCCGATCAAAGTCCTTCGCCGGAATTTAAAGCCGCCTACGATAACGAATCGGTACCCATCAAAAATAATGCCGGGGATATGGTGGGGGAAATTTCCGTCCGCCAGTGGGTGGACATGGCGATTCGCA
This sequence comes from Limnospira sp., assembly GCA_050045915.1. Classification (GTDB taxonomy): domain Bacteria; phylum Cyanobacteriota; class Cyanobacteriia; order Cyanobacteriales; family Microcoleaceae; genus Limnospira. Next base: position 7,589 of record JBNGCR010000101.1, on the reverse strand, counting down.
TCGAAGGGACGAATAAAACCTTCGGCGTCCACGCGGCGGGAGTGGTGATTTCCAAAGAGTCTCTGGATGCGATCGTACCCCTGCAGCGCAACAATGACGGGGCGGTGATTACCCAATATTATATGGAGGATATCGAAGCCCTGGGTTTGTTGAAAATGGACTTTTTGGGGTTGAAGAACCTGACGATCATTCAACGGACCTTGGACTACATTCGGAAAAGTAAAAATTTGGCGATCGACCCCTACGATCTCCCCGCCAACGAACGCAGGGCAATGCAAATTTTGGCGAAGGGGCAGATCAAGAAAATGCCCGAGGATATCCAAAAAACTTATAAAATTTTGGAACTGGGCAGTTTGGAAGGGATTTTTCAGTTGGAATCTTCCGGGATGCGGCAGATCGTGAAGGATTTGAAGCCGTCGAGTATCGAGGATATTTCTTCGATTTTGGCGTTGTACCGTCCGGGTCCTTTGGATGCGGGTCTGATTCCCCAATTTATCAACCGCAAACACGGAAAAGAACCGATCCGCTACGAACACAAACTCTTGGAACCGATTCTGAATGAAACTTACGGGATTCTGGTTTATCAAGAACAGATCATGAAAATGGCTCAGGATCTGGCGGGGTATTCTTTGGGTCAGGCAGACCTGCTGCGGCGGGCGATGGGTAAGAAAAAACTGTCGGAAATGCAGAAGCACCGGGAAACGTTTATCGACGGTGCGACGCGGAACGGAGTCGCCCAAAATATCGCCGAACACCTGTTCGATCAGATGGTCAAATTCGCCGAATATTGTTTGACCTACGACACGGAAATTCTAACGGTGGAATACGGGCCGATCGCGATCGGTAAAATCGTCGAGAATCAGATCGAGTGTACGGTTTATACCGTGGATAAAAATGGATACGTCTACACCCAACCGATCGCCCAGTGGCACGATCGCGGCATCCAGGAAGTTTACGAATATCGCCTGGAAGATGGGACGGTGATTCGGGCGACACCGGATCATAAATTTATGACCGAGGACGGGCAGTTATTGCCCATCGATGAAATTTTTGAACGGAATCTCGATTTGAAAAAACTTGAAAAAAGCGCAGAATGGCACTTTCTGAAGGTCAGTTAAAAACGTATTTTTCAAACTGCCAATCTATTTCTTGATCGAAAATCCAGCAGATTCTCAGGAGTTACCGCCGTGGTTAAAATTGTTTCTCGTCAAAAAGTCAGCGAAGAAAAAGTGTACGATATTGGTGTCGTCAAAGATCATAACTTTGTCCTCGCCAACGGGTTGGTCGCGTCCAACTGCTTCAACAAATCCCACTCCACCGCCTACGGCTACGTCACCTATCAGACCGCCTATTTGAAAGCCAACTATCCCGTCGAATACATGGCGGCACTGCTGACAGAAAATAGCGGCAATACCGACAAGGTGCGGGCTTACATCGAGTCCTGCAAACATTTGGGGATCGAAGTCGTGCCGCCGGATATCAACCGTTCCGGGGTGGATTTTACCCCCGTAGAGGACGGAATTGTATTCGGGTTGTCGGCGATCAAAAATGTCGGGGACGGCGCGATCGCACATTTGTTATCCGTCCGGGAAGAGGGCGGGCCGTTCAAAAGTTTGCCCGATCTGTGCGATCGCATCAGCCTGCAAACCGTCAACAGTCGGGCGCTAGAATCTTTGATAAAATCGGGCGCTTTCGACAGTTTGAATCCCAACCGCAAACAGTCGATTCAATACTTGGAAAAACTGATACCCTGGGCGCAAAAGAGGGCGAAAGATCGGGCGGTCGGTCAGACGAGCTTGTTCGATATTCTGGGAGATTCTACGGCGACGGCTTCCCCCCAAGAAGCCGCGCCGGAAGTGCCAAAAACCGACGATTTCAACCAAAAAGATAAGTTGCAATTCGAGAAAGAATTGCTCGGTTTTTATGTCTCCGATCACCCGCTAAAATCCCTGTCGGAATCGGGGGTTTTGGAGGATGCGGTCACGCTGTCGGAACTGCCCGAGAAAAAGCAAAAGACCGCCATCAAAACGGCGGTGATGTTGATCAATATCAAACCCCACCTGACCACAAAAGGCGATCGCATGGCGTTTTTACTCCTCGAAGATCTGACGGGGCAGATGGAGGCGGTGGTATTTCCGAGTTCCTACGAAGACGTGAAAGACTGTCTCCAAGAAAATGCGATCGCGATCGTGGAAGGAAAGGTGGAAAAGCGGGACGACCAGACCCAAATAATCGTGGATGCCATGCACTCGGCGGACGAGTTGGTGCAGCGGGCGATCGCACGCCCAAAATCCGACCAAAACAGCTCCCCAAAAATCGCCACTTCCCGGCTGATCCGCCTGCATTTGACCCCCGAAGAAATCGCCGAAGTGGAGACATTGCAACGGCTCAAAGACATCTTGCAAGAATGTCGCGGCAACCCCGAATCGGCCACCGTTCCCGTCGAAGTGATCGTCGGCGACACCCCGGAAAAACGCCGGGTTCGCTTCGGTTCCCAATACTGGGTCGAAGACAATACCGCGATCGTCGATCGCCTGAAAACCGCCCACTTCAAAGCGGACATCCTGCCGGCCAGTTCTTAGGGAATTGGAGGCGGAGGAGGCAGGGGGGCGGAGGAGGCAGAGGGGGCAGAGGAGGCAGAGGAAGCGGGGGCAAGGTTATAGCAACCGCCAGAACGGTTAGGACAAATCTGCCAATTTGAGACCCGCCTTGAAATCAATTTCAAGGCTCACAGCAAAAGTCCACTCAAGTGGACTCGGTTGGAGTCATATATGAGTCATATAGCAGTCGCCAGAAAGGTTGAGACAGATCTGCCAATTTGAGACCCGCCTTGAAATCAATTTCAAGGCTCACAGCAAAAGTCCACTCAAGTGGACTCGGTTGGAGTAATCATGTCCTAATATCGAATCCGGTTAAATACCCAGAAGTTCAAACCCACTCCGGCTCCCCCCTTTTTAAGGGGGGCTGGGGGGGGATGAGGGGGGGCGGTTCAATAACCGGATCTGATATAATATCAAATCCGGTTATCCCCTCCTCAACCTCCCCAATCATCTTCAGATGATTTGAGCTGTTAGCTTGGGAATTGATTCCCAAGCGGTCTTGATATCCAACCCGTTTTGTTCCGGTCTCCGGTTTCTCCACCTACAAAAGTTGCTGAATCATTGCCACCAATTCCTTCAACCGGACGGGTTTTCCCAGGTACTCGGTGGCGCCGGCTTCCAAACAGCGATCGCGATCGCCGTTCATGGCCAGGGCAGTGAGGGCGACGATGGGGACTTCCGCCAAATCGCGATCGCGGCGGATGTGTCGGATAGCCTCCAAGCCGTCCATCCCCGGCATTTGAACGTCCATCAAAATCAGATCCGGGCGTTCCGAACGGGCCAGTCCGATCGCTTCCGCACCGTTTTTGGCCACGATCAAGCGGTAGCCTTTCGCCCCCAGGTAACTCGACATCGTGCTGATATTGGCTTCGTTGTCCTCAGCCAGCAAAATCCGGGCGGGTGGGGGCGGTTCGGAGGATTCCGGTTCCGCCTCAGATGCCGACGGAACAGGCGGTTCCCAGGCCTGCGAGTCATCGCCCCAGGGCAAATCGACAGTGAAGCAACTACCCCTCCCCACCTCGCTGGTGATGCCCACTTCCCCGCCGTGGAGTTCGACAATCTGTTTCACCAACGCCAGACCCAACCCCGTGCCGGAATATTGGCGGTTCAGGGCACCGTCGATTTGGACGAAGGGCCGGAAGAGCTTGTCGAGATTCTCCGGGGCAATGCCGATGCCGGTATCCATGACGGCGATGCGGAGCCTATTGCGCCCCGGTTCTCCCAAATTGACAAAAAACACCTCCAGGCCGATCCGACCCCCTTCCGGCGTAAATTTGACGGCATTGGTGAGCAAATTGATCAGCACCTGGCGGATGCGGCGCTCGTCGATGTGCAGGTCCGGCAGGTTCTCGGGCACTTTGGTGGTCAGTTTGATATTTTTTTTCATCGCCTGCTGTTGGACGAAATTCAGGCTCGACCGACACAAAGGGGCGATCGCGGTGGGGGTACATTCGAGCTGAACCTGGCCCGCCTCAATTTTAGCCAGATCCAGAATATCGTTGATGAGAGCCAACAGGTGGGAGCCGCTGGACTCAATGGTGGCCAGCGCCCGGATTTGCCGCTCGTTGACCGGCCCGAACACCTCCTCTTGCAGCCCCTCCGTCATCCCCAAAATCGCGTTGAGGGGGGTGCGGAGTTCGTGGCTCATATTGGCGAGGAATTCGTCCTTGAGGCGGGTAGCGCGGAGCAGTTCTTCATTGGTGCGCTGCAGTTTGATTTCCGCCACCTTGCGATCGCTCACATCCGCCCAATAGCCGACGATCTCCACGGGCTCCCCCGCCTCGTCGCACACCAGGCGCAGTTCGTCCATCAGCCAGACGTAGTGACCCGCTTGGTGTAAAAACCGATATTCGTGGGTGAGGGTTTCCTTTTGGAAAACTTCGGACGCCGATCGCAGCACCCCCGGGGCATCTTCCGGATGGATGTGGTTCGCCCAAAAGCTAGAATCTGCGGTAAATTCTTCCGGATCGTAGCCCAGGATCGTTTTGACATTCGGACTCATGAACGTCGCCCCGTAGTCCCCCTCGGGCCGGCAACTATAAATCATGGCGGGACTGCGAGCCAGGAGAAATTGCAGGCGCTCTTTCAGGAGCCGATTTTCCTCCTCCGCCGCCTTGCGATCGCTGATATCCGTATGGGTGCCGATCACCCGCAGCGGCTTCCCCTCCGCCGTCCATTCGATGACCTGGCCGCGATCCAGAATCCAAGCGATGCTGCCGTCTTTGCGGAACATCCGATGTTCGTTCTGGTAAACGGGGGTTTCGCCCCGAAAATGCCGGTCGAGATCGGCACGGCACTGCGACAGATCCTCGGGGTGCACCCGGCTCGACCACTCCTCCAGAGTATCGCCGATGTCCTCGTCGGCGTAACCCAACATCGCCTTCCACGCTTTGGAGAAAAAAACCCGATTCGTCCCGGCATCCCAATCCCATATCCCGTCCCCCGAGCCTTCCAGGGCGAATTGCCAGCGGGTTTCGCTCTCTCGCAGGGCTTTCTCGGCGGCTTTGCGCTCCGTGATATCCCGAAAAATCCCCTGCACCAGTTTGCGATGGGTGCACTGTCGCGAATCGCCGATCTCGATGGTCGTCGCGGAGATATCGACATCGACGATCGCCCCGTCCCGACGCACGATCCGGGCGTCCAAAACCTGAGTGCGATCGCCCCGGAGGACTTCCGAAAAGGTGGTTCGCATCCGCTCCAAATCTTCGGGGGGGTGGATCTGGGATAGGTCCATCCCGATCAACTCTTCGCGGGAACGGCCGAATAATTCCTCCGCTTGCCGGTTAACTTCCACTACCGTGCCCCCCACGTCAGCCAGCAAAATGGCGTCCCCGGCATTTTCCATCAGGGCGCGGTAGCGGGTTTCTCGCTCTTGGAGGGCGGCGGTGCGCCGTCGGACTTTGGCTTCGAGCTGTTGGTTGAGTTCCTGCAATTGTTCCTCGGCCCGTTTGCGATCGCTGATGTCGGTCAGGGTGCCGACGTAGCCCAGCAGTTGCCCGCCGTCATCCCACTCGGGGACGCTTTGTCCGTACACCCACCGCACCGCACCGTCGGGGTGTACAATCCGAAATTCGCACTGGCAGGAACTCCTTTGGGCAAGGGTTTTCGCCCACTTTTCGAGAACCCAGTCGCGGTCATCGGGGTGCAGCATCTCCACCCACCCGGTGCCCATCGCCATTTCCGGAGTCAGTCCCGCGATCGCGCACCAGCGATCGTTGGCGTAGACACAGTTGCCGTCGATATCGGTGCGAAAAATCCCCACCGGTGCCGCCGCAGCCAGGGAAGCGTAGCGCCGTTCGCTCTCCCGCCGGAGGGCGTAAGCCTCTTCCCGCTCGGTTTCGAGTCGCTTGGCTTCGGTCAGATCCCGGCCTTCGGGGATGATCAAAATCACCCGTCCGGCTTCGTCCGCGACGGGGCGCAGGGAAAAATCGATGGGAATGGTGTCTTGGATACCCCAAATCTCCACTTCGTAACGGACGAAGTCCCCCCGAGCCGCCCGAGCGATCGCGCCCCGCAACTGCTCCCGAGTTTCCGGGGAAATCTGCCACCACGGGGCTTCCCAAAACGGACGCCCCACCACCGCTTCCCGGCCGACTCCCCCCACCGCCAGAGCGATGCGGTTGGCTTCCAACAACGTGCCGTCCGGGTCCAGCAGGCCGATAAACTGGAACATATTCTCGAAAATGCCCCGAAACCGCTTTTCGCTCAATTTCAATTCTCGGGTGCGCTCCTCGACAGTCAATTCGAGGGTGGCGTTGAGGGCCTGCAGGGATTGGTAGAGTTCGGCCTGTCTGACGGCGATCGCGAACTGCACCGACAACAGCCGCAGCAGCTCGATGTCACCTTCTTCCCAAACTCGGGGCGCTCCGCACTGGTGCACGACCAGCAACCCCCAGAGACGCCACGTTTCGCCCTCGGGCAGTAGAACTGGCACCACCAGGTTGGCCCGCACCTGAAACCGCTCCAGGAGTTTGATGTGGCACTCGCTCAGGCCGGCGGTGTAGATATCCTCGCAGGCGAAGACCCGGTTTTCTCGGTAGGCGCCGCCGAGATTTTCCTGGAAGCAGGTGTCTATGATCTCGGCTCCGAGAGATTGGTTCCAAGGAGCAACCACGGACTCGGCGGTAATCGTTCCGGTCATGTCCGGGTTGAATTGGTAAATGACGGCGCGATCGGCCCCCAAAAATTCCCGCACTTCCCGGACGATCGCCTCGGAAATGTCTTGTAAATTGAAATACTCCCGCACCCGCAGGGCAATTTCAGCCACCAGAGTCTCCTGCCGCCGCGATCGCGCCAATTTGCGGGTCAGGGCGGTGCGATCGCGCACCTGGCGGATGGCGGTACGCAGGGAAAACGCCGTGAGATCTGCTTTGATCAGGTAGTCAGCCGCCCCCAGTTTCATTGATCGCACTGCGATCCGTTCGTCCCCCTGTCCGGTGAGGACGATGGCGGGCAATTTGCCGTCCTCGAACTCCGGGGCGATGACTTCCATAAATTCCAGTCCGTCCCCGTCGGGCAGGTTCACATCCAGCAGCACCACTTCCGGGGGCCGCACCCGCCACAATTCCAATGCGTCTTCGAGGGTTTCTGCTTCCAGGATTTCATAGTCTTCATCTCCCGACGATCGCAGGTGGCGGATGTAGGTGGCGCGATCGGTTTCGCAGTCTTCCACGATCAAAACGGTGGGGAGCGATGGGTGCGCGATCGGCGATCGCGCCGTCGGAGAGGTGAGAAGACTGGAATTGTCCATAATGATTGGGGATGGGCTCGGGTCACAGAGACTCGCCGGTTTCAGAACTCGCCTGACTCCGCCCTGGGCGATCGGTGCGAGAGTCTTCCGATTTTTAGGATTCCCGATTCCGGGTTCAAATTGATACCGCCCATCGAATCGGGTTTCTCATCCGCCCATTATAATATCGATTCCGAGTCCTTTTACTATCGCGATCGACCGTCGGCTTTCGACTTGAGGTCAACCTTCCTTCCTTTTTT